>DATDHT010000221.1:0-3640 GCA_036521435.1 Roseiarcus sp. | reverse complement strand
GAAAGTGTCCTGGCCGCAGACGAACGCGAAGCGATTGGCGATGCCGAGTTTTTGAATGAGCAGCTTGGCCGAGCGTTCGATCTTGTTGGTGCAGATCGCCTGACGCCAGCCGGCGCGGTCAAACGCCGCGAGCGCCTTGTCCACGCCGGGATAAAGCTGGGTGTGAACAAGAATATGCGCGTTATAATGTTCTAGATAGTCGCGAAAGAGCCACTCGATCGCCTCGGGGTCGAGGCTCTTTCCCGAAGCGGCGAAGCCGCGCTTGATCAGCGCTCGCGCGCCGGCCCCCAGCAGCGAACCGGCCCTTTCGACCTTGAGCGGCGCGAGGCCTTCTCGGGCCAATAGCCAATTGAGGGTGGCCATAAGGTCCTCGGCCGTATCGGCAAGCGTGCCGTCGAGATCGTAGACGATAGTCGGAACGGGCATCGCCATCAGGTCCAGAAGTGAGGATTGGCGGGTTCAAGAAGGCCACCGATTCTGACCGGAGCCAGGGCTTTGGTCAGGCCATCCGGACCGATCTCGGCGGCGATCGCGCACAGCGTCGCCGGCCCCTGGGCCGGTTCGAAGCGGCCGGACGGAATGCGGAGCGTGAACCGGCGCAATGGCTCGTCCTTGTCCATGCCGATCACCGAATCGTAGTCGCCGGTCATGCCGACGTCGGTGATGAAGCCGGTTCCTCTCGCCAGGATGCGGTGATCGGCGCTCGGCGTATGGGTGTGGGTCCCAACCATGAGGCTCGCCTTGCCATCGACGAAATGACCGAACGCCCATTTTTCGCTCGACGCTTCGGCGTGAAAGTCGACGATCGAGGCGTCGCACGCTTCACAAAGTGGACAGAGGCCGAGTTCGCGTTTGACCGCGGCGAAAGGATCGTCGAGCGCGTCCATGAAGATGCGGCCCATGACATTGACGATAAGAAGCCGCGTCCCCTTCGCGTTCTCGACCACCGCCGCGCCCCGCCCCGGCGTACCAGGGGGGAAATTGACCGGGCGGATCAGGCGCGGCTGCCGCTCGATGAAGACCAGCGCCTCGCGCTGATCGAACGCATGATTGCCGAGAGTCACCGCATCGACGCCGACAGAAAGGAATTCCTCGAACAGAGACTCGGTGAGGCCGAAGCCGCCCGCCGCGTTCTCGCCATTGACGACAACGAAATCGAGCCCCCAGCGGGCACGCAAGATGGGAACCTGCTCAAGGACGATGGTTCGCCCCGATCGCCCGACGACGTCGCCAATGAACAGGAGACGGATCATTGCTCGCTGATGAGAATGGTTTCCTGTTCCGTCACAACGGCGTCCAGGCTCTGATCATGAGTTTCATAAGGCACCCTGTCGACTTCGCATACCCCATGGGCGACGCCAACTGCGTGAACGGGTTTCGTCGCCCTTAGCTTGCTCAGGGTCCGGTCGTAATAGCCGGCCCCGTAGCCGATGCGGTGGCCGCGCCGGTCGAAGCATGCAAGCGGGACGAACAACAGATCCGGATCGACGACGGGCGCGGCCTCAAGGGGTTCGCGAATTGACATTGCGCCCGCGCGAGTCGGCTCCCCGGGACGCCAGAGGCGAAAGGTGAGCGGCGATCCCCGGCCAACGACTGTGGGCAGCGCGGTCTCAAATCCTTCGTCGGCAAGCGCGGTCAAAAGCGGGAGCGTGTTCGGCTCGCCGCGCAACGGGTGAAAGGCCGAAACAATGTGAGGACGCCAGAGGCGCGCGAGGCGCAATCCTTCCTCGGCGAGGCGGCTGTTGAGAGCGAAGCTGGCGATAGGCTCGACCGCTTCCCGCCGGGCGAGGGCGGCGCGGCGCAGCGACGCTTTCGGATCGACGTTGATCGAGCTCAAGAACGGTGGCCGATCCGAAAAACATGGTCAACTGCATAAAGCGCGGAGCCGAGACGGCCGTTGGACGGTGATCCCGGGCGCCTACGTGTGTAGGTGGGAGCCATATGCCGAAGCCCACGAGCTTCGACAGGGACAGCCCCCATGGGGATCGTACGGCCCCGAGGAATATTGTCCTGACGCGCCACCCAGCTCCGCATGGGTTATTTAGTCACTTCCCTGGCGAATGGCTAGGGCGGGAAACCGAGCCGCCTGGGCTTCCCCGGCGGCAAAAGGTTCTATCGCCGTGGCGCAGCCAGTCCCTATGATTGCGTTCGATTCCTCGCTTTCAAACGAGCGCCAACCTCACGATGACAGAGCTTGCTCGATACGCGGCCGGCAAAACCACGCCGCTTGGATCTTCCGACCTCTTCAAAACTCAGGCCGAGCGCCGGGCCGAGCTGCGCCGGATGCGCACCATCGCGACGTTGCTGCTCGTCCTGATGGCGGTCATTTTTGTCGCCCTGCGGCGCGCGCCGCCGGACTGGGCCTGGGCGCCCTATCTTAGCGCCTTCGCAGAAGCCGGCATGGTCGGGGCGTGCGCAGACTGGTTTGCCGTCGTCGCCCTTTTTCGTCGTCCCCTCGGACTGCCGATCCCCCACACTGCGGTCGTGCCGGAAAACAAGCGGCGCATCGGCGCGGCGATGGGGCGCTTCATCACCAACAACTTTCTCTCCCCGCGCGTCGCCATCGCCCGTCTGTCGTCGGTCGATCTCGTCGGTCTTGCGGCGCGATGGCTTGAAGACGAACGCAACGCGCGAGCGGCTGCAGCCGCCGCCGGGCGCGCCATTCCCTACGCGCTCAACATCCTGCCGAAAGGGGCGATCGACGAATGGCTGGCCATGGCGGCGCGCCGCGGGATCGAAGCCATCCCCGCGGCGCCGCTCGCCTCGCGCGGACTTTCGATCCTGTGGGCGCAGGGCGCGAGCCAGACGCTGCTCGATCAGGGGCTCGATTTCGTTGGAACGACGCTCGATCGCTACAAGGCGACCATCGTTAGGCATGTCGCGCAAAAGTCCTCGCGCTGGATCCCCAAATGGGTCGACGACATGATTGCCGCCAAGGTGATCAACGGGCTCACCGAAACCTTGAGAGAAATGCGTGATCCCGATCATCCGTGGCGCGAGCAGGCCAACGACTTGATCGAGAAATTGATCGAAGACCTCGCGCACGACCCCGAGATGCGGGCCCGGGGCGAAGCATTAAAGCTGGAAGTTTTGGTCAATCCGGTGTTCGCCGAACAGGCACTGGCGCTGAGGGAAGAGCTGGAAACGGCGCTGAGGGACGATCTGCCACGTCACGCCGAAGCGATTGTCGGCTGGTTGGCGACCTCCGCAGGCGCGCTCGGCCGATGGCTCGAAGAGGACCCTTTGCGTCGGGCGAGAATAAACCGGGGGCTCAGACTCCTGGCGCTGCGTACAATCTTGCCGCGCCGGGCCGAAATCGGCGCGTACATCGCCGCGGTGGTCGACAATTGGGACACCTCGACGCTCGTCAACCGGCTGGAGCTGCAAGTCGGCAAGGACCTGCAATACATCCGCATCAACGGGACGCTGGTGGGCGGACTGGTCGGGCTTTTGATCTTCACCCTGTCGCGCGCGTTTGGCGGGTGAAGCGCCCGTCGATGGCGTCTGACTTTCTTTATTACATTTGCTGTATGCAATTACGGGAAACACACCCCATTTTCAGCGCGCCGGTAAACGGGGTCGTAAGGTGTTGAAAATATTGAGGGGTGCCGGTAAAAATGCCGCTAGAGCAGGCGCATCG
>DATDHT010000220.1:0-16444 GCA_036521435.1 Roseiarcus sp. | reverse complement strand
CTAATGGGGAGACGTTTGAGATAGGGGCATAGGACGCGAGCGGAGATTTTTTTACTTGGATTCGCCGTAACCCGCTGAAAAGTCTCGATTCGGCCAAGGAAATCCAAGGAAATCCAAGCTAATTTCCTTGGTTTTATTTGGTTTTGCTTGGTTTTATTTAGCAGGCGCGGCCGAAGCCGCCGCCTCGCGCGTTATCCCCTTGCTTAAGCCTTGGGGCAGCGGTTCCGCCCAACTGAGTTGGTTCCGTTCATCTGAGTTGGACACGCGCTATGATCGGCCCGGGTTCATCAGACGGCCGGTCGATATTGGCGCGCAGACTAGCCTTGGCGATCGCCGTGCTGGCCGGACTGATCGGCTCGCAGGCGCCTGAATTCGCGCAACAGTACCGGCAGCGTCTGGGCGGCGCGCTCGAAGAGCTCAATCGGATCGTGTCCGAGTTCGACGCCGAAGTTCAGCGCCACAACCTTTCCCGCGCCCAGGCCTTGAAGCGGCTCGAGGACAATTTCGACCCGTTGGCGCGCGAACGCGGCGAGGACATGGACAGGGCGATCGATCGCTCGGAGCGTCTCAACGCGCAGATTCGGGCGATGAACTCGGCCGGCCCGCTCCTGCGCCTTTACGTCGTCGCGACGAACTTCGATCCTGAGATCGCGCACAGCGCGCTCGACAATTACGAGCCCGCCGAGCCTCTGTCGGCCGGCGCTCTGACGACCGGCGGCCTCGCCGCGCTTTGGGGATGGGCGGCCACACGCCTTGTCGCCTGGCTGCTCGGCCGCCACTCCCGCCTTCGAGCGGCGCGCGTGCAATCGCGCGCGGCGAGCACGGGATAGGCCGGCGCGCGGCCCGCTCTTGAATCTACGTGAAGGCAACCATGCCCGGGTTGGCGGCGACCAGCGAAGGGGTCACCCCCGTCAGCGTGAGGCTGTCGCCGTGCGTATCGGAGATCGTCACGCCGGATGAAGTCCTGGTGGCCTGGGACATGACGGCAGCCAAGTCCTCCGCCTGTGTCATGCCGGCGGTCAGATAGGAGAAAGCCGACTTCGCGAGCTGGATCGAGTCCGGAGTTGCGCCTGAGACGGAAAACCCGTTGATCGTTTCGTTGCCGAAGCCCGAGCTAAAGATGAACTGCTCGCCGCTGCTGGTGCTCGCGTCTATGGTCTCGACGGCATGGTAGACGAGCGGATCGCTGCCCGTTCCCACCCGCAAGGATTCGCTGCCGCCGCCCCTCGTGACCGTCTGACTGGGGTCGTAGAGGACGAGCTTGTTTGCGTTCGAACTCAGGTTCAGATCGTCCGCCGCAAGGTCTTCGTAAGTTGAGCCGTAGAACGATTCGTACGAAGTGTAGGCCGTCCCCTGGACGTTGGAATAGGCGTATTCTGTCGGCGCGCCGGCGGCCGTCGGAACCTGGGTGTAGGTCAGCGCCGCGCCTTTCGCCATATCCGTCGACGACTGAGCCGGCGTGAGCGCGAAGTTGCCGGCCGTGAGCGGTCTCAGTCCAGCAAGTGTTATGGAAAAATCGGCCACCGGGTCGCCGGCCAGGGCGGCCTGAACGGTGGTGGTGTCGTTCGTCGGATTCAGTTGATAGCGCACCTCGGCGCCGCCGCTGAATGGGGCGGAGCCGATGAAGGTGAAGTTCTGCACGCCAGGCGTAAGGATGTCGGCGTCGACGCGGCTGAGATCGATCACGTCCTTCGCCGGATCGAAGGCTGATGATGTATCGCCGCCATCGGCGATGGCGAGATAGGTCAGAATGTTCGCGCCCTGACCGCCGAATAGAAGTTGTGGGCCCAAACCGCCGACAAAATTCGTTTCGCCGGAGCCCGCCGCACCCAGGTGCGCCGACACATAGCCGTTTCCCAGGAGCGTTGTCGGCACCGTCCCGGTTTCTCCGGCCCCAGCCGCGGTCCCGGAGACCACGATCGGCGTTGGAGGGCCAGCCGCCACATAGGCTCCGAAGGCCTGAGTCGGTGCGGCGGGATTCGAGAAGTCGACAACCTTATCTCCGGTAACAGTCGCTAAAATGTCTGTACCAGAGTAATATGGGGCGAACAGAGCGAATCCCACGTCGTTATTGGTGATCGACACGTTGCTGACGGTGTAATTGGTCGGGGCAGCGATTTCGAAGTTAAACCCAGCACCGATCAGATAGTTGCCTGTAACTGTCACATTGTTCAGGTTACCGAACTCGTCCGTAAGGCGAATGTCGGTGTTGGAGAAGCCCGTCGCGCCGGCGTTCGGCGTCTCTTCAATGAAATTGTCAGATATGGTGGCGGGCCCGGTCGAATCCGGCATGTAGATCGCGTCAGCGTGCGCTCCCGTCAGATACCCCTCGCCAGAGAAGTAGTTGCCAATCACGACGCCTTGCTGAAACGCGATCGAGTCGGCTGGCGAATTGAGGAAGCTGTTGTCCTCAATCGTTATGCCCAGCAAGGAAGTGATCCAGACATTTTTCTCGGTCGGCGATTTGCTGCCTGTGAAGGTACAGTTCTCCACTACGGCGCCGCTGGCGGAGGGTTGATTTATGGCCCAGAAACCAGACGTGCCGCTGAATGAGCAGTCCTTTACCGTGACATTGTTGGCCTCGATGATCACCGTCGCGTCGCCGAAATTGATGCCGCTGAGCACAGCGCCGGCCTGAGTGACGTACACAATATTTGCAGATGGGGAATAGTAGTATGGCGCCTGGGAGTTTTGGGTGATTTTCGTGACGTCGAGCAGCGAAGACGTGGCGTACGGATTGCCGGTCATTGTATCGATGCCCGGCAAGACCGCGCCGGGGTCGTTGTTGCGGATTTCTTGGATGTCTGCGGCGGTGATCATGCCATTGTGCCTCGGTCACAGCGGGAAAGCCTGCCGGGCCGAGCAATAGATGGCCGCCATTGTCATGTGCTGAACTGGACTGTTAAATTCCAATCGGGAAGCGGTTTTGCCGCCGGCCGAGCTTCCTATGCGCGCGGGGCCTGCGAACAGCGCCTCTTTTCTCGGACTCGTTTTGCTAAAATCGAGTCGCTAATGTCAAAGCGACCGCGAGGCGGCTGGCCAAGCGCGGCGGCGCGTCTCGGATCAAGCAGGACTATGTCTAACGATGATAAAGGTATAGCCGATCCCAGCGACGATCAGCACGACAGCCAGGATATTCATCAGGACGTTACTCCCGGCGTGGTTGCCGACCTGATTGGCGATCGCGAAGGCCGCGGCCGGCAGCATGAAATGGGCCAGGATTTTCATGCCCCCTTCCGTGAACATGAAATAGGTCACGACAACACATATAAAGCATATGACAGTAACGAAATCATAGACGGTCTGCATCAGGTGCGTCCAATTGTTTCGGCTGCGTGCAATTCGTCAGCCGTTTCCCCTTACCCCATCGTGCTGCAAAAACGTAAAGCAACCGCCAATCTGGCCAGGGCGGAAAAAACGCGCCTGCCCGACCGTCCAAACCGCGTCGCCAAATTATCGTCGCAGCAGGCCTTCAGGCGGCGTTACTTGCGCTTTTTAATCCGAGCGCCTTTCCGACAAGGAATTCGACACTGATGAGGACGCGATCGAGAAGGAAGAACAGGACCAGCGCGAAGACAAACAACGCGATGCCTGTAAGGTCGTGAAACAGGCCCTCGATCGTATCGACCCCGATGTAATAGGCCCCCAAAACCAGTGTCACGACCCGAAACACGTTTGCCAGGACGGTGATTGGAACAATAGATAGGATCAAGAGCACCTTACGGATCGGGTGATTGCTCACGAATTCATGAACATAGAAAACGCCGATCGCCGACAGGGCGAAAATCGAATTCACGCCAGAGCACGCGTCTTTGACCATCAGTTCGTAAGAGCCGATCATAATCATGACGCCGTTCTGCGCCACCGGGTAGCCGAGATCGTAAAGGGCATTCGAAACGATGTCGGAAATCCCGACCTTCAGCGGCACGGTGAAGGCGTCGAGCAGCCAGTTGGGAGGCGGCACCGAGAATATGAGAAAGGCAAGCGGAAAGGCGAAAACGCGGGCTAGCGGCCAGCCGCCGACAAGGAGCAGGCATCCCAACAGCACCGGGATTTGGGTGGCAACCTCGATCATCGGGATGTCTTGTGACCGCGTGACCGCCATCAGCAGGAGCGAAAGGAGCAAAACGATCCAGCCAGCGATGGAGGCCGGGCGCATTTCGATGCCCTTGAGCCTGTCGCGCTGCTGCCAGGCCAACCATGCGGCAGCCAGCATAATGAGGGGACCATGCCCCTCCTGCTCGGTTTGCCACGCGCCTCCCGCGAGCCTCAAATAGGTCGGCAGGTAAGCGACAAAGAATGAGGCCGCGAGCGCTCCCAGGAAGACCAGATTGACGCCGCGACCTTCGGCGCGGGCCAATAGGGAGGCGGCCCGAACGGGCTCAGTTTTCAGCAACTCGATTGACATGCGTATCTCTCTCGCGCCCCCAGACGCCCAAACCCGGCGCCTTCACCGACCGAATGCTCCGCAGCGCTCCCGTCTTCAATGCGCA
This sequence comes from Roseiarcus sp., assembly GCA_036521435.1. Lineage (GTDB taxonomy): Bacteria > Pseudomonadota > Alphaproteobacteria > Rhizobiales > Beijerinckiaceae > Roseiarcus. The sequence goes on along the minus strand of DATDHT010000220.1, from coordinate 11,951 downwards.
TTGTCGCCCCTAAACACGACCAGGACGGTCCTTATCATGACCGAGAAGTCGAGCCAAATGCTCCAGTTGTTAATGTACCAAATATCCAGCTCGACCCGCCGCTGCATCTTATCGAGCGTATCCGTCTCGCCGCGGGCGCCGTGAACCTGCGCCCAACCCGTGATTCCGGACTTCATATGGTGGCGGAACGCATATTTCTCGATTACCGACGTGAAATGCCGGTCGTGGGCCGACGCGTGCGGCCGTGGCCCCACCAGCGACATATCGCCAAGAAACACGTTAAGCAATTGGGGTAATTCGTCAATGCTATACCGCCGCAGCCACCGGCCGACCCTTGTCACCCGCTTGTCGCTCTTTTGCGCCTGCTGAACGACGTCGCCATTTTCCATGACCGTCATTGTGCGAAACTTGTAGATCCGGAACGGCCGCCCATTGAAGCCGTGCCTGGTCTGCCGGAACAGGGCCGGACCGGGCGAGTCCAGCCGGATCGCGATCGCGGCGGCGAGCAAGATCGGCGACAAGACGATCAGAGCAAATAACGACAGAATGATGTCGAGCGCGCGCTTGGTCGCCTGCTCGATCGGCGAGAGCGCAGCCCGTTGAAGCTCGATCGCAATGCTATCGCCAATGTCGTAGCGCGCTCGCTGAAACAAGAGCGCGAGCGTTCCGAACGGAACTAGCGTCACAGGCAACGGCAGCACTCTCAGCCGGCGCGCGATCCACCGCACGTTCGACATGTGCTCGGGATCGACGAATAGCATGACCTCTTGAACGTCGGACGTGCGGCAGAGCGAAATGACGCTCTCGATGGCGTCCCCGCCGCCTGCTTCGTCGTCAGATATGTGGAAGTGGGCCACCGCATGATAACCGTGACGGCTCAAATTCTCCGCGAAGTGCGGCGGTATACTCTCCTCGCACGCGACGCTCACGATCGTCCGCCCCCGCAGCGCCCCGCTTTCCAGCGCGCGCGGCAGCGCAAATCTCCACGCGGCCCGATGCGCGAGGAGCGCTACGACGCCGCCCGCCCAGAACAGGATCACATCGCCGCGCGAAAGGTCGTGGCTCACGCCCCAGCTGAAAACGCCGGACGCCAGGATCAAGAAAGCTCCGCACCAGGCGCCCAGCACGGCGCGAGCCTGGTCGTCCCATACCATCAGGCGGGTCGGGCTGTAGAGCTTCTGTACCCGCATCGCGGCGACGAAGAGAATGGCGACAAAGATAGCCGCTGCAAGAGTGTGAGAAAATTCGCCCGCGAACTCGTTGGGAATCTTGTGATAGACCGTCTCGGCGAACGTCGCGCTGCCAAGGATAAGCGCCAGATCGACTCCCAGCGCAACCGAAGCGATCGACCCATAGGCAATCGGCAGGCGCCACCGGCGTCCGCCCGCAAGACGGGCTCGGGTACTCGCTGCCTCGAGCCCACTCGCCGATTCAGGCGCGGTTTGACTCTCAGTCGTCATTGACGGGCTCACAATTCATTTAAGAGCGCCGACCTGACATTGAGGAACGCCACAATGCAGATCTTCGCACATTCCCGATCCCTTTTAGATAAATTCAGCGGCGACGGTAAACCGCTTTACCGTGTTGATCTGGCGGAACCGTGTTGATCCGGCGGGCGCCCAGACCGGAGACGGCGCCGGCCCCGACCGCCGCCGCAATTGACGCGGTGCAGTGTAAGCAAATCTCAGTCCGGAACAAGCCGACCAGAAAGGGGAGGCTCCTCTTCGCGACGCCGGCGACGCCGATTCTTCAGCCGTCAGAAGCGCTTGGGCCGTCGGAAATTTTGGCTGCCGGCGCGCCCGTATCTGGACAAGCAAATTTTGCCGAGCTATGGGATTGTCCTGTCGCCGCCGGCGGTTTGATTAATAACAACATGAACACAAACTGGGGCCCCCATGTTTAGTGCGCTGGTGGTTCTGTTCCGACTTGTCGCCGGGCTCGTTATACTCGCGGCAGCGTGGTTTGTCTTTGACACTATCCACGACAGAAATACGGAAATTATCGTCGCGACAATTGGATTGCTGTATTCCTTCATTTTCATTGTGTCGGGCAGACTGCAGTATTTTGGCCTGACGGTATTCTCGTTTTTCGGCAGAACGTCTTCTTATGTTCAGAAAATTCCTTATGACGACATGATCCGTGACGAGGTGGGACTGCGAACTCCAAGAGGATCTACGTTCCTCAACCTTGTTTTCGCGGCCTTGATCGAGCTGCTCTGTCTTTTTCGCCTCTTTACGTCGCTTTTGGGCCGAGGCTGGGATATTCTGTCCGAACCGATCCACACGGTCGTCAGCACACTCCTCCAATCGGCCCATTTCTAGAGTTTGCTGAAGACGGGTCTCGGAGGATCTGGTGTTTCTGTCCGGTTGGCGTCTGTGGGAGTGGTGGCGCCTACGGAAAGGGATCATGACGCTCGGATCGACAGTCTTGGGCTTTGGTTGCGCCGCGCTGGCGATTGCGCTCACGCCGGTCCCAGCGAGGGCGCAATCGGATCGCGCCGAGCTCACCGCGCTCGCCGTGCATATCAACCACACGCCGCAGCAGTCATGGCCGGGCTACGGCATTTATCTCGGCAATGGCCTCATTCTGACCGCGGCGCACGTGGCCGGAGACTTCGCGCAAACAAAACCCCACGTCATTATTGCCGGGCAAGATTTGCCAGCGGCGCTGGTTAAGCAAGGCAGCCTGGACAGCGTAGATCTGACGCTCTTGTCGATCGACGGGACGAAGCTGCCAGTCGGGCTGCAGATGCGCCGCACGCCGCTGTGCGAGCATCCGCCCTTTGCTGGCGAGAAGGTTGTCGTCGCCATTCCCGAGGGCACGGCCCCCTCGAAGATCCTCCCTCGTCAAGCGATTCCGGCCGACCTGCGAGGGCGATTCGACACAACGATTGCTGATGTCGCAACCACTGGGAATTCCGGCTCGGGTGTGTTTGACGCCGGCAATCTCTGCCTAATGGGCATCATAAGCCGCAAGCTTTCGGTGACCTCCTCATCAATTATTGGCGGGCCAGCCCGCACGACCGATATTGCAAAGTATTTCGTCCCGGCAGCGCAGATTAAAGCCTTCATTCCCCAAAACGTGTCGTTTTAGATCGAGTCGAACGCGGTGGGACGCCGATCGGGGAAAAAGAAATCTGCCCAGTCAAATTTGGTTGATGACGTCCCGCGCCGGCCAAAAGGATGGTATTGCGAATTTCCCGTGAGACCCGGGGCCCGGAAAACGCCGCGTGCCGGGGAATCCGGCGTGGCCCGCGGCCCGTGCGCCACGAGTGCGTGAAGGCGCTTCGTCTGCGCGGTTTGGTGGGGCGAAGAAAGGCTTTCGACGATGAAGCTCGCAGGGTTCGTGTGGATCGCCATAGTGGCGTGCGGCGCAGCCGCCGCCTACGGCGTTTACGCGCCCGAAACTGCAGACCGATGGCTTCCCTCCGCGGGCGTCCTCGCTCACCAGCTGCACGACAGGATCTGGACTCCGCCAGCTCAGACCGCATCAGGGCAAGCGCAAGGCCAACAGCCTCAAGCAACCGGCCCCGCGCCGATTGTGGTCACGGTAACGCCGGTGAAGCGCGCCGATTTCCCAGTCGTCCTTCAAAGCATCGGCCAGGTCCAGGCCTACAACACCGTTTTGGTCCGGGCCCGAGTCGACGGCCAGATCATGAAGATCGCCTTTAAGGAAGGCCAAATGGTCAAGCAGGGCGATCTTCTGGCCCAAATCGACTCCAGGCCATTCCAGGCCGCGCTCGACCAGGCGGTCGCCAAGAAATCGCAGGACGAGGCCAATCTCGCCAACGCCAAGCTTGACCTCACTCGTTTTGCGACGCTCGCCAAGCAGGACTTCGCCACCAAGCAGCAGCTCGATACGCAGAACGCCATGGTGCTGCAGCTGACCGCCTCGATCGCGGCCGACGCCGCGGCGATCGACGCCGCGAGGACACAACTCGACTATACGACCATCAAGGCCCCGATCGCGGGCCGCGCCGGGTTCCGCCTCATCGATGAGGGCAATCTCGTCAACGCCGGGCAACAGACCGGCATCGTATCGATTGCGCAATTGCAGCCGATTTCCGTGATCTTCGCCGAGCCGCAAGAGCACGTGATCCGCATCAATGAAGAGCTCGCTTCCGGCTCGCCCAAAGTGACGGTCATGGACGCGGAAGGTCATGAGCTTGCAACCGGGCGCTTGTCGATCAGCGACAATCAGGTGGACCCCGCAACCGGAACAATCCGCCTCAAAGCTGAATTCGACAACAAGGACAACGCGCTCTGGCCCGGGTTGGCGGTGACGACGGGGTTGCAGCTCGGCGTGGAGAAGGGCGTCTTGATTGTACCCACTGAAGTGGTGCAACATGGCCAAAACGGCCTCTTTGTCTTTATCGTCGACGATCAGAACCACGCCCAGTTGCGTCAGGTGAAGATCGCGCACCAGGACACGACGACAGCTGTCATCTCGGATGGCCTCAAGGAAGGCGACCGGGTGGTGACCGCCGGTCAGTTCCTGCTTCAGCCCGGGTCGATCGTTTCGATCGACACGGGGAGCGGCGCCTAGCCGATGTACAAAGGCATCTCCGCCCCTTTCATCCACCGCCCGATCGCAACCACGCTTCTCATGGTCGCTGTGCTTCTGGTCGGCCTCGTCGCGTTCCCGTCGCTACCGGTTGCGCCCCTGCCACAGGTCGACTTTCCGACCATCACCGTCTCGGCTTCGCTGCCCGGCGCTTCACCCGACACGATGGCGACCTCGGTCGCCCAGCCGCTCGAACGTCAGATGGCCCAAATTCCGGGCGTCTCGCAGATGACGTCGACGAGTTCGCTCGGTTCGACGGCGATCACCGTCCAGTTCGATCTCAACCGCAACATCGACGCCGCCGCCAACGACGTCCAGGCTGCGATCAACGCAGCCGCGGGACAACTGCCGAAAGATTTGCCGAGTCCGCCGACTTACCGCAAAGTCAACCCGTCGGACACGGCCATCCTCATCCTGTCCGTCCAGTCGGACGTCGCTCCAGTCATCGACGTCGACGACGCCGCGGAAAACATCCTCGCCCAACACCTGAGCCAAATCTCGGGCGTCTCGCTCGTGCGCGTCGGCGGCCAGCAGACGCCGGCCATACGCATCCAGGTCGATCCGGCGAAGCTCGTCGAAAAGGGCCTGCAACTCGAGGACGTCCGCGCCCAGATCGGCATCGCGACGGTCGACAGCCCCAAGGGCGCGATCATCGGCCCGAAGCAGACCTTCACCATCCAGGACAACGACCAGCTGACTCAGGCGAAAAACTGGAACGACGTCATCATCGCTTATCGCAACGGGGCGCCGGTGCGCGTGCGCGACATCGGTCAGGCGGTCGCGGGACCTCAGGACACGACGCAAGCGGCGTGGAGCGATGGAAAGCCGAGCGTCTTTCTTGTCGTCTACAAGATTCCCGGCGCCAACGTCATCAACACGGTCGAAGCGATCAAGAGCACGCTGAAGAGCTTGCAGGCGTCAATCCCGCCGACCATTCACGTCAGCATTCTCTCCGACCGCACGACGAACATTCGCGCCTCCGTGTATGACGTCGAGGTCACGCTCGCGCTCACCATTGCGCTTGTGGTGATGGTGATCTTCATTTTCCTGCGCAGCGTCCGGGCGACGATCATTCCCAGCGTGACGGTGCCGCTGGCCCTCCTGGGCGCCTGTGCGCTTATGTGGGCCGTGGGCTACAGCCTCGACAATCTGTCGCTGATGGCCTTCACCATCTCCGTCGGCTTCGTCGTCGATGACGCGATCGTGATGCTGGAGAACATCACCCGCCATATCGAGGAAGGGGAGAAGCCGCTCGAGGCGGCGCTCAAGGGCTCCTCGGAGATCGGCTTCACCATCATATCGATCTCCGTCTCGCTGGTCGCGGTGCTCATTCCTCTCTTGATGATGAGCGGCATCATCGGGCGCTTGTTCCGCGAGTTCTCGGTGACGATCGCGATGACGATCGCGGTATCGGCGTTCGTTTCGCTGACCCTTACCCCGATGCTGGCGTCGCGCTTTCTCAAGAGCCACGACGAGGAGCGTCACGGCCGGCTTTATAACCTCAGCGAGAAGGGCTTCACCGCGCTCGCCAACGGTTACGCGCGCGGCGTTGATTTCGTGCTCCGCCACCGGTTCGCCACGCTGCTCACCTTCATCGCTACGGTGATCGCGACCGTCTATCTGTTCGTCATCATTCCCAAAGGATTCTTCCCGCAGGAGGACACCGGTATCCTCTACGGAACGACGGAATCCGGGCAGGACGTTTCCTTTCCCGTCATGTCACGCCTGCAGCAGGAGGTCGGACGGGTCGTGATGGCCGATCCGGCCATCGACACGATTGCAATGGGACTTGGCTCCGGCGTCGGCGCGGCCGCGCAGAACACCGGCCGCATGTTCATCACGCTGAAACCGTTCGGGCAGCGCGACGCCAGCATCTTTGACGTGATCAGACGGCTGCGGCCGAAACTCGCTCAAATTCCGGGCGTGCGCGTCTACCTGTTCGCCGCGCAGGACGTGACGGTCGGCGGGCGCTTCTCCAAGACGCAGTTCCAGTACACCTTGCAGGATGCGAACCTTGACGAACTCAACGCCTGGGCGGCCAAGGTCCAGGACAAGCTGCAAACGCTGCCCGAATTGCGCGACGTCGCAACCGACCAGCAGAATTCAGGCACGACGCTGACGCTCAAGATCGACCGCGACATGGCGTCACGATACGGAATCCAGCCGCAGCTCATCGACGACACGCTTTATGACGCCTTCGGCCAGCGGCAGGTGACGCAATATTTCACCCAGGTGAACACCTATTATGTAGTCCTGGAGGTGCTGCCGCAGCTCGTGGGCGATCCCGCGACTCTCGACAAGCTCTACATCCGCTCGCCGACGACCAATCAGATGGTGCCCATAAGCGCCTTCGCCAAATGGACGACGGCTCAGGTCGCGCCGCTCTCAATCAGTCACCAGGGACAGTTTCCGGCGATCACCCTCAGCTTCAATCTCGCGCCAGGGGTGGCGCTCGGCCCGGCGACCGAGGCGATCCAGCACGCCATGCAGCAACTGCAATTGCCGGCCGGTCTCACGACGACCTTCCAGGGCAACGCGCAGGCGTTCCAGGATTCACTGACGACGGTGCCGCTCCTGATCCTCGCCGCGCTCGTCTGCGTCTACCTGATCCTGGGCGTGCTCTATGAGAGCTTCATCCACCCGCTGACCATCCTCTCGACGCTGCCCTCGGCTGGCCTCGGCGCGCTCGCGACCCTCATGCTGTTCGGCTACGAATTCAGCCTCGTCGCCCTGATCGGCGCCATCCTGCTGATCGGCATCGTCAAGAAGAACGGCATCATGATGGTCGACTTCGCCATCTCCGCCGAGCGCGAGGAAGGCCTGTCGACGATCGATGCCATTCGCAAGGCGGCGCTGATGCGTTTCCGTCCGATCATGATGACGACGATGGCGGCGCTGCTCGGCGGCGTGCCGCTGATGCTGAGTCATGGCAGCGGATCGGAGTTGCGCCAGCCCCTCGGCTACACGATGGTCGGCGGCCTGATCGTCAGCCAGGCCCTCACCCTGTTCACGACCCCGGTCATCTATATTTATCTCGATCAGGTATCACGCTGGCTCTCCGGCTCCAACAAAGCGAAAGCCAACTCGTCAACGCCGAAGGCTGGGACTGAGCCCGAGCGTAAGGAGCGCCCGTGGGAGTCGGCGCAAGCGGCGGAATAATATAAGCGCCGGCGGTTTGCGTCGAAACGACGGCGCGCCAGCACTCTCGTGGCTCAACGCCGAGTGAAAACGGCAAATTCGATCTCGCCGTCGCCCGATCGGCCCAACTGGCGGAACGATGCAAAAACCGATCGATGGCGGGATGAGGTAGAAATCTCGCGCAATCCATACGCCAGCGCCTGCGCTGCCGCCAAACACGGGCATGATTGGATTGCGCGATCGCGGCCGCGTCAATCGCTGAAGCCCAATATCGCCCCGACCGCCGTAGGACAGGAACTGTCGATCTCGACGGTTCCTGTCCTCTCACCCCTTAGCCGATTGCGTTGGACGCGCGCCGCCGCGCGGCGAAGAGACCCAGGCCGCCGAAGCCAAGCAGCAGCATGACCCAGGTCGACGGTTCCGGCGCCGTTATCGCGCCGAACAGGCCATCCTTCTCGCTGTTCAGGCCGTCGGTGAAGAAGAGAGTGTTCGCGTTTCCGTCATCGTCCGGGCTTCCCGCATCGCCGCCGAACGCCAGCGACCACAGGCCGCCTGGCGGTTGGCCGCCGCTATCGATCGATATCGAGCCCTCAAAAGCCCAGTTCGTGGGGTCGAACGCGTTGATGACGCTTTGACCGTAGGCAAAATTGCCGACCAGAAGGTCGCCACCGAACTTGCCGAAACTCATCGGGGCGAGAGCGATGCCCCACGGCGAAGCCAATTTGCTGTCCGCGCCGGAGGTCGACATGCCCTCCAAAGTTCCGGTCTCGCTGAATTCGGCCACGGCGCCGTCGCCCGGCGTGGCCGTCGTCTGCGGGATGTGGCCGGACAAGGCATAGGTAACGAATACGTTGCCGCCAATATCCTTCACGTTGAAGGGGACGAGTCCCGCCGCGCTGATCGACATCGGCGTCGCGAATGCGCCGGCAGGGAGCATCGTGTTCGGGGTGAAGTCACTGTTGAACACATCGATGCTGCCGCTTCCGGCGTCGTTGGCGGCGTACAGCATCGTGTTGGCCTGATCGATTGCGAGCCCGGTGAAGCTCGCGTTCGCGACCGACGTTTGGGTGAAGGCTTGGCCGAGCGACGGGGCGCCATTCCAAGCGGAGATCGAGCCGTTCAGGTTGGCAAAGATGAAGTTAGCGGGGGCCCCATTCCCCCCCATTCCGACGTCAAAACCCATGCCGCCATTCGCGACCTGCCCGGTCGGGCCTGGGCCTCCCGTGGGCGGGATGTTGACCGTGAACAACGTCGGCGAGACGCCGCTGCTGCCCACCACCGGATAAAGATTGGACGTATTTGTGCCCTGGTTTGACACCCAGATGGGACTCCCGGGCAGGAACGAAACACCCCATGGGTTTATCAGGCTCGGGTCGGTCAAGGTGGCAAGGCCTGGGATGTCAGAGACCAGGTTCGTCTGCTTGAATTGCGCGTGCGCGGTCCCGCTGCCTGCGCATAGCGCGCTCAAGGCGACGGTCGTCAATATGACAGCTTGAAATGACGATGAACTTGTCATTGCGGCACTCCCCGTGATTGTTGACGTAAAAGCGGTCTGCGCAGCTGGTCTTATACAGACCAGACACTGTTTTATTTGCGCGAAAGCTGCGATACGCTCGTTTGACTGGGAGTGAACACTGGGCGGCACGATTTATTCATGTCTGAAATTAGAAAAGAGCGGGTAACGAACTCGTGATCGATTGCCTCGCGGATACAAAGTTCGGCGCATTGCTGTGAGAGAGCGATCGCCTGCGGACCAACGGCCGAAACAATCTACGCTTGCACTACGTTACGTCCCTCAAGGCGCGAACGGCTTCGTCGAGTATTCCTAGCAGCAGAAATTGTGTTAGATGTCTTGACAAATGCAGAATTATCAACTACCGTAGTCGAGTTCACGATAGAACCTCGCCGCCTCCGAAGCCTGACGGATGACATCAACCAGGCCCGCTCGGCGCTCGCCGTCCTCACACGTCCGAGGCTCGGGCTCAAGCCCTGCAAGAGTTGCGCAAAGAAGCAGTTAAGCTCTTGAAATCATTCGATGGCGTAAACTTGTGCGCCCTCCTTGGCGCCCGAGCCAGTCGCCTCGCCGAGAGCCCCGGCACGCCTGTGATTCGGCGCCGCTAGGTTCTTCCCGCGGCGCGCCGCTGACGCGCCTTGGCCGTCGCCGCGGCTCGGAGCGTCGTCGCGACATCGACGATGGTCGCGGTCTCGCCTTTGAGCTGCGCCAGCGCGAGCGCCCGCACATGCTCAGCGGGCCAGAGCCGACCCTCGAGATCAACCGTGTCGGTCGCCCCGCATGCGTCGGCGACGACAAACACCTGGTAGCCGAGGTCGGCGGCGTGCCGGGCCGATGCTTCGAGGGCGTGGGTCGCGAGCGTCCCGCAAAGGACCAGTGTCGTTGCGCCGAGTGCGTCGAGCCTCGCTTCAAGATCGGCGCCGATGAAGGCGCTTGTCGCGTTGCGGACGAGGGCGATCTCGCCGTCGAGCGGCGGGATCGCGAAGGCGGGAGGTGACCCGGAGACGATCGGGTGTCGGCCGACATGCGCCAGCGGCAGGCCCTCGGCTCGCCACGCGGCGACGAGGGCGGCGATGTTTGTCTCAACCTCCGGGCCGCCGTCAACGCCGTGGCGCGCGCCCTCGACCGCGTCCCACGCGTCAATGATGAGGAGCACCGCATCGGCCGGCAACCGCATGGCTCAAGGCCGCCGCGGCGCAAGCGCCCAGGTGTCGAGTTCGAGTACGACATGGGGCTCGTACCCGTCGCCCTCGTGGCCCGGAAAGTTGGCGCAAGGGCGGTTCTTGGTCGCGATCGTGCGCACTCTGAGTGCGCCGACGTCGTCGCGGCCGGGCAGCGCCGCGGTCTCGACAATTTCGCTCCACGCAAACAATGTGTCGCCGGCGAACAGCGGCGCGACATGTTGGCCCCCGTTGATCGCCGCGATATGGAAGGCGTTGGCGAGGCCGTTGAAACTGAGCGCCCGTGCGAGCGAGATCACATGGCCCCCATAGATGAGACGGCGCCCGAAGCGCCCCTGCCCCTCGCTGAACTGGTTGAAATGCACCTTGGCGGCGTTCTGATAGAGTCGGGTCGCCGTCTGGTGCTCGGCCTCTTCGACGGTGACGCCATCGACATGATCGATCCGCTCGCCGGCATGATAGTCCTCAAACCGATAGGGCGATCCGCTGAGCTCCGGGTCGAACGCGGCGCGGTCGATCCGCGGACAGGCTTCGCCGAGACTCGCGACGGCGACCGCCTCAGGCAGTTTCGGAACGTGGGTCTCGGGCGCGGGGGCATTCACGTCGCGCTTTCTAACCATCACCCAGCGCACATAGTCGATCACCGTCTCGCCGCGCTGATTGAGCCCTTTCGAGCGCACATAGACCACGCCGCTCTGCCGGTTTGAGTTCTCCTTGAGTCCGATCACCTGCGAAATGGCAGAGAGCGTATCGCCGGGAAAAATCGGCTTCAGGAACCGGCAATCGGCATAGCCGAGATTGGCGACCGCGTTCAGCGAGACGTCCGACACCGTCTTGCCGAAGACGACATGGAAGGCGAGCAGATCGTCGATCGGGCTTGCCGGGTAGCCGATGGCGCGAGCGAAGGTTTCGGCGCTTTGCGGCGCGAAGCGCGCGCCGGTGAGAGCCGAATAGAGCGAGGCGTCGCCGCTGTTCAGCGTGCGCGGCGTCGGGTGAGGGATCGTTTGCCCAAGGCGAAAGTCCTCGAAGAACCGGCCGGCCGAGGTCTTGAGGGAAACAGAAGCCGCCATCCCGTGCGTCAGAAGACGTTCGGATAGATGTAATAAATTATGATCCGCTCGATCAGCATGACGGCGAGCAAGAGGATGATCGGAGAAATGTCGATGCCTCCCGTGGACGGCAGGAAGTTGCGGATTGGCCGCAGGAAGGGCTCCGTCAAAGCGAGAAACAAGTTCCAGATCGAACGCACGAAGTCGTTGCGGATATTCACCACGCCGAAAGCGATCAGCCACGAAAGGACGGCGCCCGCGATGATGATCCAGGTGTAGAGATTGAGGACAACCATCACGATGTCGAGGATCGCACGCATGAGTTCTTCCAACCTTTTGAGAGGCTGCCGTTGAAGCGGAGACGCCCCGACCCTCCACGCCGATGTCGTTGACACGCATCGGACGCGCACGTAAACAGCCGCGCGACGGGGCTGTAGCTCAGATGGGAGAGCGCTGCAATCGCACTGCAGAGGTCAGGGGTTCGATTCCCCTCAGCTCCACCAGGAA
>DATDHT010000219.1:0-9838 GCA_036521435.1 Roseiarcus sp. | reverse complement strand
ATTGAAGACGGCCCCGATGGCGTCATGCGAACCACGGCGATCCTCGCCGGCGGCGCCGCGCTCGTATTCCCGTGGATCGTCGGCCAGTCGATCGCGGACTTCACCCGCACTCTCTTTGGGCGCTCGGACCTCGAATTGATCCTCGCTTCGCCCGTCGATGCGCATTCTCTGCTCGCCGCCCGCGCCTTGTCGATTTCGGTCGGGGCCGTCGCATCGGTGGGGCTGTTGTTGGCGCCGCTCGCCGACGTCGCCGCTCTGAGGGGCCATCCGCATTGGCTGGCGCTCTATCCGGTCCTGATCGCTGCCGGGCTAGCCGGGACCGGCTTTGCGATCATTCTATCGATGGGCCTGTTCTTGGCGACAGGCCCGCGGCGCGCGCGCCTCTTTGGCCAGATTGCGGCGACGGCGGTCGGCGCGTCTGCGGTGCTCGGGGCGCAGGTTGTCGCCATGCTGCCCGAGGGCATGCGAGCGACGATCCTGGCGGCCCTCGCGCCGCCTGCAAACGCCGCGGGCGCGGCGCAAGGCCTCTTGTGGACGCCGGTGCGCGCGGCGGCGGCCGACCCGCGGGCGATTCTCGTCTGGACAGCGTTTGGCGCAGCCGTCTTTGCGCTCGCATGCGTGCTTTTCGGCGAGCGCTTCGCGAGGGCTGCGATCGCCAATGCGGGCGCGCCGGCTTATGCTCGAGCGCCGGCGAGGGGGGCGGCGCGCTTTGGCGCGAGCGCCGGGACGGCCTTGCGCATCAAGGAGCGGCGCGTCGTCTGGCGCGACCCCTGGCTGATGTCGCAACTCCTTCTGCAAGCCGCCTATACGACGCCGCTTGCGGTCATTCTCTGGCGCGGCGGCGGCCCGACCGGCACGGTCGGGGTCGCGTTCACACCGGCGTTGGTGGTGATCGCCGCCCAGCTCGCCGGCGCGCTCTCCTGGATCGCGCTCTCGGCCGAGGACGCGCCGGATTTCCTCGCCACCGCTCCCTTAGCCCGCGCGGCAATTGAACGCGCCAAGATCGCCGCAATCGGCCAGCCGATCGCGCTCATTCTCGCCCTGCCCCTTGCCGCCCTAGCCTTCGCGTCGCCCTGGGCTGGGCTTTGCGCGCTTCTGTTCGGCGCCGGCGCGGTCGGCTCGGCCGCGCTGGTCAATCTCTGGCGACAGGCGCCGTCCCGTCGTGGCCTCGTGCTGCGTCGCCACTCGCAGTCGAAGCTCGTCGGCATGATGGAGCACCTGGTCTCGATCCTGTGGGCGATCGCGACGACCACCGCCGTGATCGGCTCATGGGCGACTGTGGTCCCTCTCGCCGCCATCGCCGCCGTCCTGGCGCTCAACCGGAAATGGGCGGCGGCTTCGCCTGCGCGCGCCTGACGCACCGGAGGGGACGAGCCCGCTCGCCGATCGCAAAGCCAGGCGTCGGAGCCTTGGGGCGGCGCGTTGCGGCGTGACAGGGAAACGGCTCGGTCGAACTGGAAGCGCCGTGAGCGCGTAGCGCATTCAGCGGACGCCGACGCTTAGCTTCCTTTTTAGTTCCGCGCCCTAACGGTTTCAGTGGGTTACGACCCCGTTTAGTTCCGCTCCAAAATCGCCGGTTTCGAGCCTATTTTAGCACGAAATAACAGTATAAAAAAATGTTATAACTTGTCGAAGCGATGCTCATGATCCTTTCGGACGGTCTGCCGTGTCGACTGGAGCGCCTAGGGACAGCGGTCAGATCCACCTGCCTCGGACCATTCGCGAAGCCTTGACCTTTCGACGCGTCGTTCGCACATCGATTGGAAGACTTACGATCGGAACCCTCTCTCTTGTCTCTACATAGGTTGCAGCGTATGGCTTTCCTTTCGAAATTCGTCAGGGGGAAGCTTGCGGAGTTGGTTGTGCCCAATGTCGGCGAGCTCAGCCGTCGAGGCTCCGACGAGAAGGCGAGTGGATGAAGATCATTCTTGCCCAGCCACGCGGGTTTTGCGCCGGCGTTGTTCGGGCGATCGATATTGTCGAGCGGGCGCTGGCCAAGCATGGCGCGCCGGTCTACGTGCGCCATGAGATCGTTCATAATCGCCACGTGGTCGAATCGCTCAAGGCGAAAGGCGCGCGTTTTGTCGAGACGCTGAAGGACGTGCCGACCGGCGCCGTCACCATTTTCAGCGCCCATGGCGTCTCACGAGAGGTTGAAGACAACGCGAGGCTGCGGTCGCTGCCGACCATCGACGCCACTTGCCCGCTGGTCACCAAGGTGCACAACCAGGGACGGGGGTACATTGCCCGGGGCCGCGTGCTGGTGTTCATCGGTCATGCCGGGCATCCCGAAGTCGAAGGCACGCTCGGGCAGATTGACGGCGAGGTGCACCTCGTCGAAGACGAGCACGATGTCGAGAAGCTGCCCGTCGCGATCGACGCTCCCGTCGCCTACATCACCCAGACGACGTTGAGCGTCGACGACACGCGGGGCGTCATCGCTGCGCTGGTTCGTCGGTTTAGCGACGTCGTGGGTCCTGATGTGCGCGACATTTGCTACGCGACACAGAATCGACAGACTGCTGTGCGCGAATTGTGCCAGGTCGCCGACGTCATCATCGTCGTTGGCGCCCGCAACAGCTCGAACTCCAACCGTCTGCGCGAGATTGGCGACGAGGTCGGAATTCCGAGCTATCTGGTCGCGGACAGCAGCGAAATCGATCCGGAATGGGTTCGCGACGCGGCTGTCGTCGGCGTGACGGCTGGGGCGTCCGCGCCCGAAATTGTTGTCGAGGAGGTGGTTCAAGCCTTGTCGGCGCTGGGCCCATCCGAAGTGTCGGTCCTTGACGGTCCGGCCGAGACGGTCAGCTTTCGCTTGCCCGCAGAACTTCGGAATGAACCTGTCTAGACCTTTCGTCCTGACTTTTTAGGAATCGCTCGTGGGCATACCCTTAAGACAGATTGCAAGAGTCGGCGCCTATGTCGTTCGGCAACACTTGGCCGGCCGCAAGCGCTATCCGCTGGTCTTGATGCTGGAGCCGTTGTTCCGCTGCAACCTTGCTTGCGCCGGCTGCGGCAAGATCGACTATCCCGACTCCATTCTCAACAAGCGGATCTCGGTTGAGGATGCCTTGGCCTCGGTCGACGAGTGCGGCGCGCCCGTGGTCGTCATGGCTGGCGGCGAGCCGCTGCTGCACAGAGACCTGGCGAAGATCGTCCAGGGCGTCGTTGCGCGCAAGAAATTTGCGATCGTCTGCACCAATGCGCTGCTGCTCGAAAAGAAGATCGATCAGTACCGCCCAAGCCCCTATTTCACCTGGTCGATCCATCTCGACGGCGACCAGGAGATGCATGACAAGTCGGTCTGCGAGCCGGGCGTCTACGACCGCGCGGTCAAGGCGCTGAAGACGGCCAAGGCGAAGGGCTTCCGCGTCACGATCAATTGCACCTTTTTCAATGACGCAGACCCGGAGCGCGTAGCCGCCTTCTTCGACACGGTGACCGAGCTCGGCGTCGACGGCATCACGGTATCGCCGGGCTACGCATACGAGCGCGCCCCCGATCAGCAGCATTTCCTCAATCGCTCCGCCACCAAGAAGCTGTTCCGGTCGATCTTCGAGCGCGGCAATCAGGGGCGCAAGTGGGCCTTCAACCAGTCGACCATGTTCCTCGACTTCCTGGCCGGCAACCAGACCTACCATTGCACGCCCTGGGGCAATCCGACGCGGACTGTCTTCGGCTGGCAGAAGCCCTGCTATCTGCTCGGGGAAGGTTATACCAAGACCTTCAAGGAGCTGATGGACGACACCGATTGGGACGCGTACGGCACCGGCAATTATGAGAAATGCGCCGACTGCATGGTCCATAGCGGGTTCGAGGCGACAGCCGTTAGCGATACGGTGACGCGCCCATGGAAAGCGGCGCGTGTGGCGCTCATGGGCGTCAAGACGGACGGCCCGATGGCGCCGGACATTCCCCTCGAGGGCCAGCGCGAGGCGCAATACGTGTTCGACAAGAACGTCGCCCAGAAGCTGTCAGAGATCCGCCGCTCCGAGGCCGAGGAAAAGGTCCGGAAGAAGGCCGCGACAGCGCTTTAGCGCGCGGAACGCGGCGCGACTGTCGGCCGCGAGAGCCTGGAGCCCGGTGAACTGGCTCGGAGAGCGGATCAGCTCTCCGATGACCGCCTGAACATTGACCCCGCCATCGGCGGCTACGGCTTTTAACGCCAGCACCGGCAGGGCGCGTTCGGCGGGGTCGGCGACCGCGCGCAAAATCGCGAACGGAACGCGCTGTTCGAGCGCATATTGACCGGCGATCAGGCTTTCCATGTCGACCGCGGCGGCTCCGGTGGAGCTACGCAGCTCCGACTTGGCGGCGGCGGTCAGAACGGGAGCATCGGAGGCCGCCAGCCGCTCGACGACGCGCGCTCCGGCGCCGCCGAGTCGTTGCGCCAGCGACAATGTAACGGCCTCGCCGGTTCTGACGGCGCCCTCAGCCGAGACGACTTCCTTGGCCAGAATGAGGTCGCCGGGACGGAGCCGCGGATCAAGCCCGCCGCACAGCCCCCAGCTGACCACGAGCGACGGCCTGAGGCTCGCCGCTTCCGCGAGCCTCAAGCGCAAGGTTGGCGCATCGCCACAGAGCGCCGTGCGTCCTGGTCCCGCCAGTATGGCCGCCTCGCGCTTCAGCCCGCAGACGATCAGGACGTTTGCGGACGGCGGCAAGGCGGGCGCGTCTTTCGGCCGAACCCCCAGAGGGCGTTGCATTTTGGTTTCCACCCCCTCGTGCCTCGAGGAGCGCCAAAGGCGCGTCTCGAAGGACGTTCCCGTGAGCGCCTCTTGCTCGCGCATACTGGAACGTCCTTCGAGACCGCTACGCGGCGCCTCAGGACAAGGTCGGGTGGGAAAGCGGCTCGATCCAATTGCAACGCGGACTAGCCCGCGAGCAAGCTTTCCGTCCGCTCGCGCAAGGTCTTGATCAGGGCGTCCGCGCCGCCGCCGCCGGCGAGGATCGAGGCGAATTCGTCACGGCGGGTCGCCAGATCGCTGATCGTGCCATTGAGGTAGACGTCGATCACGCGGCCGCCGCGACCGAGATAGTTGATCTGCACCGTCCGGCCGCCGGGCTGGAGCAATTTGGTCTTGACGATTTCGCCCCCGCCCCGCGCTTCCGGGCTCGTCTGTGGATCGACGACAAAGCTTTCGCCCGAATAGTCGCTCACTTGATGGGCGTATTCGGCGACGAGGAAACGGGCGAAGGCCTCGCGAACCGCAGCCTGCTGGGCGCCTGAGAACTTGCTCCAGGCGGGACCCGAGGCCAGTCTCGTCATGGTCCCGATGTCGAAGGCGGATCTGATGGCGGGCCCGAAGCGCCGGTCCCGTTCGCTCACGCTGAGCGATCCGGCCGCCTTGAGCGTCGGCATCAGCTGCTGGTAATAGGCCTCGATGCGCCTGGAGGCCTGCGCCTCAGCCGGCGACGCGATCGAGGTCAGCGAGAGAAGCGCGAGCACGATCGCGATGAAGGGCGTCGACAAGCTCAGGCGAAATGGGAAATGTTTCATTTGCGGGGGATTCCATTTGCTCGGATGGGAGGGCATTCGGCCAGCCGAGTACATTGTTCGAGGGGCCCGCCAGCGCAAGGCCCGGCCCGGCTTCTACAGCCATTTTGGGAATCGAGTCGAGGCTGGCTCGTGCGAGGCGCGTGGAATGGATGACGGCATCAAGTTTTTCAATGGCTTGCCTGTTGTCTGCGGCGCGCAGAGGCGGCGCGCCGGCTGCGGCGCGGGACACATCTTCGACACCCTGCTAGAATGGCAGCCTCCTCAAAATAATTGGAAATGGTGGGCATGAGATATTGCATCGTCGGCGCTGGATTCAGCGGCGCGGTCATCGGTCGCGCTCTCGCGCAAGCCGGGCACGAGGTCCTGGTGGTCGATGAGCGCCCGCATGCGGCGGGCAATTGCCATTCGAAGCGGGATCCCGAGACCGGCGTCATGACTCATGTCTACGGTCCCCACATCTTCCACACCGCCGACGAGCGCGTCTGGGCCTATGTTCAAGAGTTCGGCGTTATGCGCTCCTACCGGCACCGCGTGCAGGCAGTCTCCGCGGGATTGGTCTATTCGCTGCCGGTCAACCTCCTGACCATCAACCAGTTCTTCCGCAAAGCCATGGGGCCAGAGGAGGCCGCCGCCTTTGTCGCTTCGAGGACGCGGAAAATCCCGGAACCGGCCAATTTCGAGGAGCAGGCTCTCAGCATGATCGGGCCCGAACTCTACGAGGCCTTTTTCCGTGGTTATACCCGCAAGCAATGGGGCCTCGATCCTACACGCTTGCCCGCTTCGATCCTCAAACGCTTGCCGCTTCGCTTCAATTTTGATGATTCTTATTTCGCCCACCCCCATCAGGCGATGCCCGAGCGCGGCTACACGGAATTGGTCGCCGCCATCCTCGACATTCCGCGCCTCGAGTTGCGTTTGGGCGTGCGATTTGAAGATTTGACCGAGCCGTTCGCCCATGTGGTCTACAGCGGCCCGATTGACCGCTATTTCGGCTACAGTTCGGGCAGGCTTGGCTACCGCACCCTGGATTTTGAGGTCTTCAGAGCGAAGGGCGACTATCAGGGCGCAGCCGTCATCAATTATTGCGACGAGGCGACGCCCTTTACCCGCATAACGGAGCACAAGCACTTCGCGCCTTGGGAAAAGGACCAATTCGAGGGCACGATCCTGTATCGCGAATTCAGCCGGTCCTGCGGCCCAAACGACATCCCCTATTATCCGATCCGGCAGACCGACGAAGAAGCCATGCTGAAGACATACGTCGATCGGGCAATGGCGACTTCCAGCGTGACTTTCGTCGGTCGGCTCGGATCCTATCGTTATCTGGATATGGATGTGACGATCGGCGAGGCGCTCACCGCCGCCGACGGGATGCTCAAACGCATCGCCGAAGGGGCCGATATTCCCACATTCTTCGCCCAGCCGCTGATGGGGCACTAAGAGGACGCGAGGATTGCCCGCCTTTCTCGTTGAACCGCAGCGCGGCCTCTCGGTGGCGTTCGGCGATCGTTGTCTGTGATATCCCGAAGCATCCGGTCCAAGTGAAGACGCCGAACCTTTTCTATTCGGGTGATGTCGAGGAACGCCGCGCGAGTTATTGGGCAGCAACGGCGCTATAATGTCGACATCAGTCAGCTCATAACGACGACGGGTCATGAAAAAGGGAGAACCGTTTCGCCGTTTTAGCCAGCGATTCTTCGCTTTCCTGGGCTCTCGGGAGCGTCTTTCGACGGCTGAGCGCGCGCTCGTCGCCCAGGCGTTGAGGGCTTGCTGCCAGGTCGAAATTGTTCTCTAACCCCTTGGCAAGCGTTTTTATTTCGGCGGTGAACGGCTGGCGGCCTTCGGTCATATGTCCGGCCTGTTGGCGCGGACAGGTCCGCTGAGCACGGGTAACATGTTCGCGGTTGTCCATCATCGAGACCTCCGCTTGTTAGGGTCGCTTGTTCCGACAAACTCAGCTTGGATCGGTCTTGGTCCGCACGTAGATCTCCTGGCCATCCAAATCGACTAATCGCAGCGCAGCTGCGCCAGGCGGCCATTCGGTTTCAGCAGCATGCCTGATTGCGGCTTCGACGTTCCCTGCGACTACGTTTGTCTCGATGAGGACGGTTGCTCCATGCGCGGTTGAACCGCCCAGGAATTGGAGACGGTACGTTGCAGTCATTTCTAATACTCAGCTCTTGTCGTGATGTGAGCAGGTCTCATAGCCGATCCGATCAACCACTGATCTGGCCGCCGCCGTTGGGAGACGTCGACCCGCTTGAGGAATTAATCCGCGGCGTCAACGAAGCGCAAGAGCGTGACGGCCAAGACGAACGCCGTCTTGATCCCAAGCTCGGGGAACGGTCTCGGCCGGGGGTTCGGCGAGAGGGCTGCGTTGGGCGCGGCCATTCCGGGCCGCGCCGCGGGGGATTGAGCAGAGTCGCCGTTCATCTCCTCGACGAGATCGCGATATGCTCCCGAAGAAGGGCATACAGCCCGGCCGCTGCGCCGTTGCAGGCAATTCTACTTGCTAGGAATGAGCTTGGAAATGATGGATGTACAAAGACACCAAAAGTGAGAGATTGACGACTCATTCTGGACAGAGCGAAGTGCTTGATTATTATGGCTTATTCCTGTAAGATATCCACCGTGAAGCTTGGCTTAGGACAAGATTTTGGGACATGATGAGACCCCTACAAATTCGGCGGTGTGATGGTCATAATTTCATGATGTCACTCCCACAATTTCAGCAACATCATGGTCCGCGCTTTTGGAAAGCACGAAATTGGAACACCGACAGGCCTGAAGGCGGAGGGATTGAACATTTTCTTCCCATCGTCGCCCGCATCTGAGACAGAATTTGGGTCCTTTTGTGGTTCAAGCGTCGCAAGAAGACGCCAATTTCCACGTGATATGGTCATAATTTCGCGGTGTCATTCCCATAGTTCAACATTGTCAGGGTCAGGCTAAAGCATTGTATTTGGGCCGGCCCTAAAGCGCTCCCGACAACCGATCTAAGCGCGCCGGAGGCCGGTGCCTGGGCGTCTTTTCTATCGATGGCCCTGCATGAGGGACAGATTTGGACCGCATCTCGCTGCTCGAGTGTCCGCGAGCGACAAAACGATTGTCCCAGGGCGTTTTTACGACTGCAGCCATGCCGGCGCCTGACTAACGTAATCCGACGGACCGATTGGACCGACCGCCCACTATCGGATTTCGACGCCTCGGGGACGGATTTTCGGGGGCTTCGTATGAGGCCGGATCGACCGGATGTGGACAATCCCGTGGGTGCGGCAGGCGACGGCGAAGGGATGAGGACTGACCGCCGCCATGTCTTCGTTGAAACCCGCTCTTCCGTCAGTGAACGCCGAATGCATTTCGGTGCTGACCGCAATGATCTTTTCGGGGGATTGAGCGACCAAGTTGACGAGAAACGCTGCCGCGTTTTCAGGCGTAGCCTCCGAGACCTCCGCATAAACGACTTTCGTGGTCTCTTCGACGGCGAGGAAGACTGAATAGAGCACGCCGATGCCATGGTCGGGGTCACGGAAGACGACTTCATGGGTGTGAATTTCAAAGATGTCGGGTCCCCTCAGAGCTGCGGCCGTCAGCGGCGGATAGGTTTTGGTGGAGCCGATCCGGCTGAGCCCACGGCGCTTCAGACATCGATACACCGTTGAGCGGCTCAGCTTCGGCATCAGACGTTTGAGTCGGAAATGGGCGGCGTCGAGGGCGAGGCGAGTACGCCATCGGTAGGCGAGAATGATGACTTCCTCGTGGAGCGTGAGAAGGCTTGACTGGGGATTCTTCGGGCCCATTCGGTCGTCCGACGTGAACTCACGCGCCTTCCATTTGGCGATCGTCTTGCGATTGACGCCATGTCGCTTGGCGAGAACGAGGTTTGTCTCCTCGCTCGCCTGAATTGCGCGTCGGACCCTTGGCGTCGTCGTCGCGCAGGCATGCGATCGTCTTCGCGCCTCTCGACTTGGTTTTGGCGTCACTCTCGTCTTTTCCGCATCGTTCGGCGACCGTTTTCCAGCGCTAAAACGGCTTCCATGCAAGCGTCCGCGCAATCGGGACGAATCGTTCGCTGATCTTGTCCAAGGCAAGACAACAATCTCTTAGCGCGCCGTGAGCTCGGGCCGAAGAGCGCCGCGGCCGAGCAAGCCTTTCAAGGGCGGTCCAGCCCTCGGCGGGCTGAAGGGCGCGGAGCATTGGGCTGGGTCCAGGTGTTGAACCAACGTTGTTCGCTATCATTGGCTATCATCGATTTAATCGAAGCAAAGTAAAAATTATCGTTGAGAGTAGTATTTTAATTTACATTTGGATTGCACTTAAGTATAGTATATATAGTAA
>DATDHT010000218.1:0-3144 GCA_036521435.1 Roseiarcus sp. | reverse complement strand
AGGACCGCATCAGTCTCATGGGGATTGACGATCAGCGGATATAAGAAGCTAGGCCGAACGGGATGTCCGTCGGACCTTGCCGGATTCGGACTTACTTCACCTTCACCACGTCGTCCGGCTTCCAGGTTTGGTCGTAGAACTCGACGCCTGTGCCATAGAGGCGAAGCGCTACAAGAAAGTCGCGCCCATCGGCGGTCTGGATCCAATTTGAGTCCGCCACATTCGCCGGCTTCTTAGAGCCTATCCGGCGAGTACTTGAATCATTGGAATCGTTTGTGATTCAAGGATGGCGATCTGATTCTCTGGGGGATCGCCGATGTGGACAACGGAAAATCGCGGTCGCTACGACCGCAGCCAGCTTCGCTATCCAAGCGATCTGACGGACGAGGAATGGAAGCATGTCGAACCGTTGATCCCGCCGGGCAAACGCGGCGGCGGCAAGCGCACGGTGGCCATGCGCGAGGTTGTCAACGGGCTGATGTATATTTTGAGCACCGGTTGCCAGTGGGCGGCGATTCCGAAGGACCTTCCGCCCAAGAGCACGGTCTATGATTATTTCGACTTGTGGGGCTGGGACGGCACGCTCGATCGCCTCCATGAAACGCTCTACGCGAAGTGTCGCGAGCAAGCCTCGCGTGAGGCCAGTCCGACCGCCGCCATCATTGACAGCCAGAGCGTCAGGAGCGCTGAAAAAGGGGGCTTCACGATCCGCCGGGCTACGACGCTGGCAAGAAGATCAAGGGCAAGAAACGTCACATCCTCGTCGACACGCAAGGCTTGCTGATGCACGCCATCGTGCACGCCGCCGACGTTCAGGACCGCGACGGCGGCGCGCTGTTGACGGCGACGCTGTTCGGCATGTTTCCATTCTTGCTGAAGCTCTATGCCGACGGCGGTTATCAGGGGCCGACATTCCGGCGCGCGTTGAAGAAGGTCTTGTCGCGGGTGAACGTCGAGATCGTCAAACGCTCCGACACGGCCAGGAAATTCGTCGTGTTGCCAAAGCGCTGGATCGTCGAGCGCACCTTCGCCTGGCTCGGAAGATGCCGCAGGCTCGCGCGCGACTGGGAGAACTTCAATCAAAAAGCGCTCGCCTTCCTGCGCCTCGCCTCGATCCGCCTCATGTTGAGAAAGCTATGCAATCCCGCGTGATGTTTCCGGATAGACTCTAAGGCTTTGACTAAAAAAGACGGTGCTCGCTTATTGCCAGAGGATTTTCGGGCGATTTGTGACGGGACAGAAGACGAGCATATCCGGACTCGAACCGTTTGCGATTTTATAGCCGGGATGACGGATAGGTACGCATTCGAATTCTATGGACGATTATTTGGAACGGATCCCTTGACGGTACATAAACCATTTTAGTGAGAGGTGCCAAAAGGATTTGACCACGCGATCCGAATCGCGAGCCTTTATCACGCCTGAGCTATCGCTAGCGTGTCTTTCGGAAGCCGGCTGATCGTCAGCACGAGCCCGGCCGCAATCACGCAAGCTACGCCGGCGACATAGAGCGCAGGCAGGTAGGTCGCGAAATCGCTGCGCGAGAAGCCGGCGCCGAAGGCCGCGGTCGCCGCGCCAAGCTGGTGGGCGGTGAAAATCCAGCCGAAGGTGAGGTTCGCCCTTTCCGCGCCGAACCGCTCGGCCGTCAGCCGGACGGTCGGCGGCACGGTCGCGACCCAGTCGAGACCGTAGAAGACCGCGAAGGCCGACAAGCCCACGACCGTGAAATTGGTGAAGGGCAGGACGATCAGCGAGAGGCCGCGCAGGCCGTAATACATGAACAGAAGCCAGCGGTTGTCATACCGGTCCGACAGCCAGCCGGACAGGATGGTGCCGACGAAGTCGAACGCGCCGATCACCGCGAGCGCGCCGGCCGCCGCGACGGGCGCGATGCCGTAGTCGCCGCAGAGCGAGACCCAATGCGTCTGGATGAGGCCGTTGGTCGAGAGGCCGCAGACGAAGAAGGTCGCGAACAACACCCAGAAGGTGCGGCTTGTGCGGGCCGCATAGAGGGCGCGCAAAGGCGAGGCCATCATCGCCCCGAGCCCCAGATCCTGCTTCGGCGCGGGCTGGATGGCGCGCTCGCCGAACGGCGCAAGCCCAACGTCCGACGGCCGGTCGCGCAGCACCATCAGCGCGACGAAGAGCGCGACCAGCAGCATGGCGACGACGAAGACGAGCGCGCTCCGCCAGCCGTAGTCCTGCGTCAGCTTGGCGATGAGCGGCAGAAAGATCAGCTGCCCGGTTGCGCTGCTCGCCGTCAGCATGCCGACCACGAGGCCGCGCCGATGAACGAACCAGCGCGTCGCGATGGTCGCGCCGAGCACCAGCGCGACCATGCCGGTGCCGATGCCGACGATGATTCCCCAAAGCGCGATGAGCTCCCAGACCTCAGTCATCGCCATCGAGGCGAGGATGCCGGCGACGATCATCGCCACCGCCGTGACGACGACCGGGCGCACGCCGAAACGGTTGATGAACGCGGCGGCGAAGGGCGCGATCAGCCCGAACAAAGCAAGCCGCACCGCGAGCGCAACCGAGATCTCCTCCGTGCTCCAGCCGAACTCCTTCTCGAGCGGCTGAATGATGACACCCGGCGCGCCCATCGCGCCCGCCGTAGCCAGCATGACCAGGAAGGTCGCTCCCGCGACCACCCAGCCGTAATAGAGATTGCGTTCCGCCATCGCCGCGGCGAGCCGGTTGGAAAGCGAGAACGCCGCCAACTGCCTTTGCGGCTGGGCAGTGTCCTCTACAGCCGGCTCCAATATCGTCATCGGTAGCTCCAGAGCGCGGGCATCGACCCGCAATAGGGCAAAGACATCAAAGATTGTGCGCAAGCGCCTGCAGTTGCGACGCTCCGGTCGCGCCAAGCGCCGCCTCGACGCGCCGCTGGGCTTCGTCCCATAAGGGAGCGCCGACGCGCAACGCGCGCTCTCCTTGAGGCGTGAGCCGCACCGCAGCCTCGCGCTGGTCCTCCGCCGAAGCGATGGACACGAGCCGAAATTTTTCCAACGCCTTCACATTTCGTCCGATCGTCGATCGGTCCAGTTCCGCGAGCCGCCCAAGCCCGGTCAGGGAAACCGTCCCAGCGCGCTTGATTTTTCGCAGGAGACTGAATTGCGCCAGCGTGACGCCGGCCGGCTC
>DATDHT010000217.1:0-6960 GCA_036521435.1 Roseiarcus sp. | reverse complement strand
GGAGGCGAGGCCCGCATCAAATCGATCTATCGCGGCGAGGAAGGTCGACGGTTGGTCTCGATACTCGCGCCGGAACAGCTCTTTCGAGGGGACGTCATGAAACGGCTCGGCGAAGCCCGCGATGCATCGCGGCCGCAACCGCAGGTCGACGAGGCGAGCGAGGAGCGGAAGTTCCTGGTGTTTCGGCTGGGCCAAGACGAGTTCGGCTTGCCCGTGGAAGCGGTGGTGGAAGTGGCGCGCGCGCCGGATCGGGTCACGCGGGTCCCCAAGGCGCCCAAATTCCTGGAGGGCGTCATCAATCTACGTGGCGCCGTGGTCCCGGTTATCGATCAGCGGCAGCGTTTCGATATGCCGCGGCTCGAACAGGGCGATGGTCGTCGGCTTGTCGTTGTTCAAACGGGCCGTCACCGCGCGGGTTTGATTGTCGACAGCGTGTCCGAAGTGATGGTTGCGACTGCCGACGCCATCAAGGACGCGCCGGACCTCACCGAGGACATCGCACGGCTTGTTACCGGCGTGGTCAATATCGAGTCGGCGGGACGGATACTTCTCATTTTGGATCCAGCCGAGCTTCTGACGCGAGCCGAGCGCGGCCTGCTCGACAAATTTGAAAGCAGCGCGCAGGCGCCTTCATGATCAAGGTCCTCGTGATCGATGACTCGGCTCTCATGCGCAAGCTGTTGAGGCGCGTGCTCGACGACGATGCCGAATTCGAGGTCCATTTCGCGCGCAACGGCAGGGAAGGCGTGGAGAAGCTCGCGACGGTTGATCCCGATGTCATCACGCTCGACATTCATATGCCGGGCATGGACGGGCTGGCCTGCCTCGACCGGATCATGATCGAGCACCCTCGGCCTGTGCTGATGGTCTCTTCGCTGACGCGCGACGGCGCGGATGTGACGCTGGAGGCGCTGCGTCTGGGCGCGGTGGATTTCGTGGCCAAGCCCGAAGGCGCGCTTTCCTTGCACATGGACGTATTCGGACCGCTGTTCGTCGCCAAGGTGCGTGCGGCCGCCGGCGCCAAGCTCAAGGCAAGCCTTCGCCTGCGCGAACGCGTTCAGCATCGCATCGGCGCCAACACATCAGGGCGCCGGCGCCCTAACAGCCGCGACGAAGCGCCGGTGCGGGCGACGGGGGACGGACTTGTCGTGGTCGGAACTTCAACCGGCGGGCCTCCGGCATTGGAGGCGTTGCTTGGCGCATTGCCGTCGACTTTTCCGTGGCCCATCGTCATCGCCCAGCACATGCCGGCGAATTTTACCGGCGCGCTCGCCCGGCGCCTCGACGGCCTCTGCGCGATCGGGGTCAGCGAAGTCGCGCGCCCCACGACGCTCGAGCCCGGCCACGCCTATATCGGGCGCGGCGACGGCGACGTCGTTATCTCAAAGATCGCCGGCGATCTCGTCGCATCTCCTGTGCCGGCCGATTCCGGGCGGCCCTGGCATCCGAGCGCCGACCGGTTGGTGGAGAGCGCCATCGCGCATGTTCCGCCCGGCCTCCTGATCGGGGTTCTGATGACCGGCATGGGCGACGATGGCGCAGGATCAATGACGAGGCTTCGTGCGTTGGGTGGACAGACGATCGCTGAGGCGGAGGAAACTGCTGTTGTTTGGGGCATGCCAGGAAAGCTCGTGGAGGCAGGGGGCGCGACGTGGGTGCTTCCGCTTCCGAATATTGCCGGGCAACTGACAAGGCTGGCGCCCCTGCATGCCCCTGATCCGCAAAGAGTCTGACAAGGCCGCCGCGGGCGTTTCGCGCCAGGCGCTCGCTTCATTAGCGAGCGCCTCGCCTGACGAACGCTGGGCCGCGGCGCGGGTGGCGCGCGATCCCGCCGCCATTCCCAACCTCGGCAAGGCGCTCGCCCATGAGCGCGAGGCGCGGGTGCGCGAGGCGATCTTTACTGCGCTTGCGCAAATCGCGACGCCCGAGAGCGCACTGGTCATATTGCCCTATCTGCGGGTCGACGACGCGAACATGCGCACCGGCGCCATGGATGCCCTTCGCGCGATGGGGGACGCGTGCAGGCCTCATCTATCGCGGCTGCTCGCCGACCGAGACGCGGACGTGCGGCTGCTGGCGTGTGATCTTGTTCGAGAAGTGGGCGGCGCCGATGGAGCGCGTTTGTTGTGCGCGCTGATCGAGATCGAGCCGGAGGTCAATGTTTGCGCCGCCGCAGTGGAAGCACTGGGCGAGATCGCAGACGCTGCGGCGCAGCCGTCCCTTTCGCGTTGCGCGGAACGTTTTCCGGACGATCCGTTCCTCCATTTTGCCATCAAGGTCGTCGTCGACCGCCTGCG
This sequence comes from Roseiarcus sp., assembly GCA_036521435.1. GTDB lineage: Bacteria > Pseudomonadota > Alphaproteobacteria > Rhizobiales > Beijerinckiaceae > Roseiarcus. The sequence goes on along the minus strand of DATDHT010000217.1, from coordinate 4,663 downwards.
CGGCCTGCCGCTGGCGCCTCGTGGTTGAGCCCAAGCTGCTGGACGCCGAGGACTATCGCCGGCTGTGCGAATATCTCTATCGCCACACAGGTATGGCCTTCACCGAGTCCCGACGCTATTTCGTGGAACGTCGCGTAGAGGAGCGGATGATCGCGACCGGATCCTCCTCGTTCGCCAGCTACTTCGCACGCCTGCGCGCGAACATGCAGGGCGAATTGGAGAAGCTGATCAACGCCTCCACAGTTAACGAAACCTATTTCTATCGGGAGGACCATCAGTTTGCGTGTCTGACGTCCAATTTGCTTCAGGAGCGCTTGCGCATGAAGCCGCCGAGAGAGACGATGCGGATCTGGTCCGTCCCTTGTTCGACTGGCGAGGAACCCTATTCGATTGCGATCTGGCTCTTGGAGAACTGGGCCGAGGTGGACGCCCACGATGTCGAGATCGTCGGCTCGGATATCGACACCCATGTTCTTGAAGCCGCGCGGGCCGGCATTTTCGGCAAGCGCGCCCTGATGCGATTAAGTCCAGCGCTGACTGACAAATATTTCACGCCCGCCGCCCCCGAGCATTGGCAAATCATCGACGAGCTACGCCAGTCGGTGCGGTTTACGGCGGCCAACATTGTCGAGCGGGCCGAAATGCGGCCGCACGGTCTCTTCGACGTCATCTTCTGCCGGAATCTGCTGATTTATTTCGACGACACGTCGCGTCGCATGGCGGCGGAGAATCTCTATGAGAGTCTGGCGCCGGGAGGTTATATCTGCCTCGGCCATGCGGAATCGATGAGTCGCATCTCCTCCCTGTTCGAGGTGTGCCGGTTCGCGGACGCCATCGTTTATCGCAAGTCCCCGGAGGCGCCGCATGGCTGACCGGAAGATGCGCATCCTGGTCGTGGACGACGCCAACCTCATCCGGCTTTACTATCGACGGATCCTGGAGGAAGCGGGCTTCGAGGTCGAAGAGGCGCTTAATGGCATTGAAGGGCTTGAACGGCTGCTCGTCAGCCCGGCAGATGCGTTGATCGTCGACATCAATATGCCGCAGATGGACGGCGTCACCTTCCTCAGCGCGCTGAGGCGGCAAGCTTTGCCGCTGTCCTCAATTCCGGCCCTTGTCACCAGCACCGAGTCGAGCGCGGGGGACATCGCAACAGCGCGCGCGGCGGGCGCCAATTTCTACTGTGTCAAGCCGATCGGGCGCGAGGATCTCGCAGGCGCCATGGCGATGTTCTGCGGCGTCCGCGCATGAACGAGTTTCTCGAACAGTTTCTGGTGGAGGCGCGCGAACTCGTCGAGCAGGCCGTCGCCGACCTTCTGGCGTTGGAGCGCGAGCCTGGAGACCGCGCGAGCCTCGATGGTTCTTTTCGCGCCTTTCACACGCTCAAAGGGGGCGCCGGCATCGTCGATTTCGCGGCGATGGGGCGCGCGATGCACGCCGCCGAGGATGTCCTGTCGATGGTTCGCCGGGGCGATCGCGCAGTCACCGCTGCCCTGATCGGCGACTGCCTGGCCTGTCTTGACCAGGTCGTTCAATGGCTTGATTCGATAGAGGAGAGCGGCGAGCTTCCCAGCGGCGCCGACGCGGCGGCGGGTCGGCTTGCGGTCCGCTTCGCGGCCGGCGAGGCGGCGATCGAGGTCGCAAAGACCGAGGCGCCTGCCGTCGGAGGAGAGACGCCGGCCTCTGCGACGGCGAGCGCCATTCTGCGCGAGCAGATCGCGTTGCTCGCAATCCGCGGCGAGGGCCTGGAGGGTCGGATCGCGTCGGCCGGGCGCGTCGCCGCCAATGTCTTTCGCCACCTCGGGCGGCCCGACGTTGCTGAACGGATTGCCGACGCTGTCACGGAAAGCCTCGCCGGCCCCGAACGGGAAAGCGTCGCGCGCGCCATTGAATCGGCAATGGAGAGCCTGAATGCGGCGCCCGCGCCAGATCCGATCGAGCCGGTCGCCAATCGGCCCGACCCCCTGTCCCGCTCGCTGCGCGTCGATGCCGAGCGGGTGGACGCGCTCGTAAGTCTCACTGGAGAATTGACCGTTGCAAAGAACGCGTTTCGCCATATCGCGATGCTGGCGCAGGAGGGCGACAACCCGCTATCCGCCTCTATCGGCAGCGAGTACGGCAAGCTCGATCGTCTGATCAACGGCCTGCAACGAGCCGTGCTCGAATTGCGGATCCTTCCGCTGCGTCGCGTGTTCCAAAGGTTTTCGCGGCTTGTGCGAGAAATGTCGGAAACGCTGGCGAGGCCGGTGCGGCTGGTCATCGAGGGCGAGGAGACCCAAGCCGACAAGGCGATCGTCGAGATGCTGTTCGAGCCGCTGCTGCACGTCGTGCGCAACGCGATGGATCACGGCGTCGAGCCCAGCGCCGAGCGCGCGGCCGTGGGGAAATCCGCTATCGCCACGATCTGTCTGCGTGCGCGCCGCGAGGGCGAACATGTGGTTGTCGAGGTCGAGGACGATGGCCGCGGTATCGACACGGACCGGGTCCGCACGGTGGCTGTCGAGCGTGGTTTGGCGACCTTCGACATTGTCGCCGGCATGAGCGAAGGAGCCGTCATCGACCTGATCTTCATGGCCGGCTTTTCGACGACGACCGACGTCAGCGACCTGTCGGGGCGAGGTGTGGGCATGGATGCGGTGCGCGCGTCCATCGAGCGGCTAGGAGGGCGTGTCCAGCTCGAGACGCGCAAAGGCGCCGGCGCCATTGTGCGCTTCGTGCTCCCCTTCAGTGTGATGATGACGCGGGTGATGACGGTTGAGGCCGGCGGCCAATGGTTCGGCATTCCGTTGGACGCTGTCATCGAAACGATTCGCGTCCCGCGCCACGAGATCCGATCCGTCGGTAAGGCCCATGCGCTCGTGCTCCGCAATCGGACCGTTCCGCTGATTGGACTAGCCGCGACTCTCGGATGGGCGAAGGCGGAATCGAGCGCCGACGCGACTGTAGTCGTGGCGTCGAGCGGCGGCGTGTCGGGGGGGCTCGAGGTTGACAGGCTCGGCGCGCGCATGGACGTTATGCTAAAGCCGGCAGAGGGCCTACTGTCCGGAATTCCGGCGATTGCCGGCACGACCATGCTCGGCGATGGCGGGGTGCTGCTCGTTCTCGACGTCAAGGAGGTGTTTACGCTGACAACTTCTTAAGCGGACTTTAGGCTTTAGCGCTTGCCCTTTGGTTGAGGTTTCATGGTCTTTAAAATTCTCGTGGTCGACGACAGCAAGCTCGCGCGAATGGCGGTCGGCAAGGTGTTGGCGGGGCTTTATCCGAACTGGACCCGTGTCGAGGCGGCCAATGCCGACGAGGCGCTGGCTGCGTTGGACGAGCAAAAGCCAGACTTGGTCGTGGTGGACTTCAACATGCCGGGGCGAAACGGGCTGGATATCGCAGCGGAGCTTCGCAGGATACGCCCGACGATGCCGGTCGCGGTGATTTCCGCAAACCATCAACAGGAGATCATCGACCGCGCGAATGCGGTAGGGGCAACCTTTCTTTCCAAGCCGATCACCGAACCGGCGCTGAGGGATTTTCTCGCCGGCGCCGTACGGCAGATCCAGGCCGGCGCGAAATGAACGCAGAGTCGCTGTCCACATTGAACGAACTGGAGCTCGATGCGCTAACCGAGCTCGTCAACCTCGGCGTCAGCAAGGCGGCGCTTAGCCTGCGGGAAATGGTCGGCGAGCAAGTCCTGCTGTCGGTGCCGAGCGTAGACTTGATCCCGCGCAAGCGGGCGATAGAAACCCTGGGAAAAAACGAACCCAATAAGCTCATCGCGGTCCACCAGGTGTTCGACGGCGATATTCATGGGCGCGCGTTGCTGATATTTCCGGAAACACGCAGTCTCGAACTGGTTCGCGCAGTCACAAGTGGAAACCTGCCGCTCGAGGACATTCTCGAACTCGAGCACGAAGCGCTCGCCGAGACCGGCAACATCATCTTGAACGGCTGCCTGGCCACCATCGCCAACCTGCTGCAACGGACCTTGACGATATCTCTGCCGGAGATCCTGCGCGGCGACAGCCTCGCGCTGTTCAGCCTGCCGCCGCCGCCCGAGGCCGGCGATTTGGTTCTCTTCGTCTACATCAACTTCTTGGTTCGCGAGCGCGACATCCAGGGGTATATCGCGCTTTTGATGGACCTGCCTTCGCTGGAGGCTCTGAAGACTTTGCTGGATGAATTCATCCAGAGGACCGCGGGCGACGCGCCGCTCCCATCGAATGCTTGACGCCGCCAAAAAAGGTCTGCCGTGGACCGTGGTCGATGGGGTGGACCTGGGCATCGTGCTTCTCGACCGCGATCGCCGAGTCGTCGCATGGAACGCGTGGCTGGCGTCCGCTGCGACCATTTCATCCGAGGCGGCGATCGGCAGGCGGTTTGAGGATTTGTTCCCGGACGATAGAGTTAAGCCTCTTGCCCTGGCCGTCGCCGCTTCGCTGGATTCGGGCACGTCGCGTCTGCTGACTCAGTCACTGCATCCGGCGCTCCTGCCGCTGAAAACCCGCTCCGGTCTGGACATGATCTACGACGTGACGGTGCGCGCGGTCGACGATCCGCCGACCCGCTACTGCCTGATCCAGGTTTTCGACGTGTCCGTCGCGGTCAAACGCGAACGCCTCTTACGTGAGCGGCAAAACGCGCGCTATGACGCAGTGGTCGACAGCGCGCCTGA
>DATDHT010000216.1:0-5410 GCA_036521435.1 Roseiarcus sp. | reverse complement strand
CGATAAGACCAAAAGCTTGGCTCTTATAGCGTTAGGTGTTGGTACGGGCCGTTTCCGATAGCGCCTTTGATCCAGGTTTGCGGAGCGAGTTGGTCGCCCCACGCTTCGAACGCACGGCGCCATCCGAGATAATGAAGCGATCAAGGAAGGTCGCTCGACGCGATTTGCCAGCGTCGGGGAGTTTTATAAGCACAACGGAACGTGCTAGCAGACCTTTCGGAAGTATTACAACCGCTATCTTTCTTCCAAATCGGAGGAAGACCTTCTGCCCCAGCGGCGCGGTCCGCGGTGGAAGACGCGCCGCACGCCGGCGCCGATGGAAGCGCTGATTGTCGAAGAGAGCAAAGCCGGCCACAATCGCTTTGGGATTTGCGCGGCATTGCGGGAGAAACAGCACGACCCCCCTTCGCCCAGCACTGTCTATCAAGTGCTTAAACGTCACGGCCTCAATCGCATCGCCCCGCCCATGATCGAGGAAAAGCGTCGCATTATCAAAGAAAAGGTTGGCGAACTCGGTCACGTCGACCTGCATCAATTGCCGCTCGACATCTTCATCCCTCCTCAGAAGGAGGCCGCCCATGTCGTCGCCGCCCATGTCGTCTCGGTCATCGATTCGTGTTCGCGCCTGGCCTGGGCAGAGGTTGCTGGGCAAGAAATCCTTGCCCGTCACCTTCAAGGTCATGCGCATTCTGGGCACGCTCGAGCGCCGCTATGGCGTGGCCTTCGAGGAGATGCTCTCGGACAACGGCGCCGAGTTCGCCGCACGCAAGAACCCCGACAATCATCCCTTCGAGACCATGCTCGCCGAGATGCAGATCAAACATCGCTACACGCGGCCCTACAGACCTCAAACCAAAGGCCTTCGCCATGACAAAAACTCAGCCCTGAAACCGCCCTCCCGATCAACGAATTATCAAACTTGCACAATTGCGACCGAACTCGGCGGCGGCCTGCTGGTGCTTTTCGGCTTGAAAATGCGCTGGGCGGCGATCGCTTTATGTGGCTTTTGTATACTGACCGTGCGGCCTTTCACCTCGGCACCGATCGGTCGATCGCAATTGCAGAAAAACATCGCCATAGCCAGCCGCTTCCTAGCGCTGGCGCCCCTCGGGCCCGGCGCTTGGTCCTCGGACGGCTGGGGCGCTCGCGCCATCTAACGAAGGTAGTCACGGAAGGCGCTAGACCAGTCGCGACGAGCGAATCGATTGATTTCGGTCACGGTGCGTTCCATATCGTTAGGCTGAGTGGCCAAGGCGGCCTCAATCGATCCCGGTCTTCTCTTGCGTTTTGAGCGGCGCGCCCCGCCTTGCCGCTGCCTCAGCGCGCGGCCTATAGAAGCTTCTCGCGTCCTTTCCGTACCGTTTTCTTTCCAAGGTCCCGAATGTCGACCGTCGATGTCAAGCCGACAAGCAACCGCAAGCCGGTCGGTAAGGCCGAGATGGCGAATGGGCCGCTGAGGCACGCGCTCGCGTCTTGCACCCGAGCGCTGGCCCGCCAACCCGGACTCGAAGTCGCGTTCTCGGCAGACAAACCTTCGCTCATCACCTCGCCGGAGGGCGTAAAGGCGCGATTGCCCGAGCCCCCGCGCAAGCCAAACCCGCGGGAGGCGGCAGTCGTGAGAGGCTTCGCCGATTCGTTCGCCCTGCGGCTCGCCTGTCATAACGAGGCGCTTCATCGGCGCCTCGCGCCCCAAAGCGCGCCGGCGCGCGCGCTGTTTGACGCGGTCGAGCAAGCACGAGTTGAAGCCATAGGCTCGCGCCGCATGCAGGGAGTGGCATCGAACATCACCGCTATGCTTGACGACCGCTACCACCGTAGCCCGTTCGCGGAGGCGCGCACTCGCGAGGAAGCGCCGTTGGAGGAAGCGGTCGCGATGCTCGCACGCGAGCGCATGACGGGGCTTGAGCCCCCGCGTAGCGCTGCGCATCTGGTTGAGCTCTGGCGCCCCTTTATCGAAGAGAAGGCCGGGGCTGATCTTGATCAGCTGGGCGACGCTCTGCTGGATCAACGCGCTTACGCGAGGCTGGTGCGCAAAGTCCTGTCGTCCTTGGGGCTCGCAAACGACGCCGACGCTGACGGCGAGGAGTCGGACGAGGAGACTGAAGACAAGACACCGCCCGAGCAGCCAGATGAAACGGAAGGCGAGGGTGAAGACCAGTCAATGCAAGATTCAATGCAGCGGGAAGCGGCCGATGAGACGACCGATGATGCAGACGAGGGCGCGATCGACACGGTCGAGGCGCCGTCCTCGGAACTCGAGGACGAAGGCGAGGCAGGCGACACTGATGAGGCGGCGGAGACGCGCACCCCGCAGCCTCAACCCCCGGAGCGTCGCGGTCCCGACTACAAGGCTTACACCACCCGCTTCGACGAAATAATCGACGCGGACGAATTGTGTGACGCGGATGAATTGCAGCGCTTGCGTGACTACCTCGACAAGCAATTGCAGAACCTCCATTCGGTCGTCGCTCGACTTGCCAACCGGTTGCAGCGACGGCTGATGGCGCAGCAGAGCCGTTCGTGGGAGTTCGATCTCGAAGAGGGCGTTCTCGACTCAGCGCGCTTGCCGCGTGTGATCATCGATTCGCAGCAGCCTCTGTCCTTCAAGCAGGAGAAGGACATGGCTTTCCGCGACACCACGGTGACTTTGCTCATAGACAATTCCGGCTCTATGCGCGGCCGCCCGATCACGGTCGCGGCGACTTGCGCTGACATTCTCGCCCGCACACTCGAGCGCTGTGGTGTCAAGGTGGAGATCCTAGGCTTCACCACGCGCGCCTGGAAGGGCGGACAGTCGCGCGAGTCCTGGCTCCAGGCGGGAAAGCCCGCAAATCCAGGTCGGCTCAACGACTTGCGCCATCTCATCTACAAATCAGCAGACGCGCCGTGGCGGCGCGCGCGCAAGAACCTCGGCCTGATGATGCGCGAGGGTTTGCTCAAGGAGAACATCGACGGCGAAGCGCTCGACTGGGCGCATCAACGCCTTCTTGGCCGTCCCGAGCAGCGCAAGATCTTGATGATGATCTCTGACGGCGCGCCTGTCGACGATTCAACGCTTTCCGTGAATCCCGGCAACTATCTCGAGCGCCACTTACGTTACGTGATCGAGGAGATTGAGACCCGCTCGCCGGCCGAGCTCATCGCCATCGGCATCGGCCATGACGTGACGCGCTATTATCGGCGCGCCGTGACGATCGTCGACGCCGAGGAGCTCGGGGGCGCCATGACGGAGAAATTGGCTGAGCTCTTCGATGAGAACGCTGCGCAAACCGAACCGGCCAAGCCGGTCCGGTCGCCGAAGCGAGGTCGGAAGATGGCCTGACCGGCTCTTGTGGCAAAGCCTTGGATGGGTTCTGGGGATCCTTATCTAGGGCGATGAACGACACAAGCCGCTGCCGCGCGCGGCCTTCTTTACCTTCTCCTCAAGCCGATTTGTTCACCGCGCCCAACGGCTTACCGGAAGGTTTTTGCTATCACCAGAACATCCTTTCGGGCGATGAAGAGGGTAACCGTCCGGGGGCGGCCGCCTTGCTTGCGAGGGGAGCTGTCGCGAAGGGTGTGACCTTAGAGCTAGCCTTAAGGTCACGCGGAGATGGATGGGAAGGTTCTCGGGGTCGAGCGGCGGCGGCGTTGGAGCAAGGACGAGAAGGCGCGGATCGTCGAAGAGACGCTGGCGCCGGGCGCCGTGGTCAGCGAAGTCGCCCGGCGGCACGGCGTGGCGCAGAGCCTGCTCTTCACCTGGCGAAGGCAGGCGCGGGTGGCGGAACTCACTGGGAGAGACGGCTCGATTTTGCTCCCAGTTGAGATCGGCGCGATGACGACGCCGTCTCGGGAGGAACCGCCGAGACAATTGCGCGCGGCGTCGACCGCGCGACGACGGAAGTCAGGAGTGATCGAAATCGAGCTTGGCTCGGGGAGCCGCGTGCGCGTCGACAACGAAGTCGACGCCGATGCGCTTCGGCGGGTTCTGGGCGTTCTGAGCGAACGATGATCCCGATGCCGAGCGGGGTGCGAGTGTGGATCGCGGCGGGCCACACCGACATGCGGCGCGGCATGCAGGGGCTGGCGCTTCAGGTTCAGGAGCAGTTGAAGCGCGATCCGCACTGCGGCGATCTCTACATCTTCCGCGGGCGCAGAGGCGACTTGACGAAGATCCTCTGGCACGATGGCCTCGGGCTATCGCTGTATGCGAAGCGGCTCGACCGAGGAAAGTTCATTTGGCCATCGGCGAAGGAGGGTGTCGTTTCGATCTCGGCGGGGCAGATGGCCTACATGCTCGAAGGAATCGACTGGCGGAATCCGCAACTGACATGGCGGCCCAAGAGCGCGGGCTGAGCGCGATGGGGGAAGCGCCGGCGAAGCGAAGAAAAACATGGGGTCAGACGCATTTTAGGGCGCCTCAAATCGCGCGAATCGTGATTCCCTTCGTCGCATGGATCCCGCCTCTGAGTCTCTTCCCGACGACGTCGCCGCGCTGAAGGCGGCGCTTGTCGCCGAGCGCGCGCGGGGCCTGGAAGTCGCGGTGGAGCTGGCGGTCGCGCGGGCGAAAGCCTCGGAAGACATGGCGCTCATCGCCGCGCAGAAGCTCCAGATCGCGAAGCTCCAGCGCCAGATCTACGGGCAGCGGTCGGAACGGTCGGCGCGGCTGATCGACCAGCTGGCGCTCGAGTTCGAGGAACTGGCGGCCGGCGCCGCCGAAGACGAGCTGGCGGCGGAACAGGCGGCCGCGAAGACGACGGTGCGCGCCTTCACGCGCCGCCGCGCCGAGCGCGACACGTTCCCCGACCATCTGCCGCGCGAGCGGGTGGTGATCGATCCGCCGACGGTCTGCGCGTGCTGCGGCGGCCATCGCCTGCGCAAGCTCGGCGAGGACGTGACGCAGACGCTGGAGACGACGCCCCGGCGGTGGAAGGTGATCGAGACGGTGCGGGAGAAGTTCTCCTGTCGGGACTGCGAGACGATCAGCCAGGCGCCGGCGCCGTTCCATGTGATCCCGAGGGGGTGGGCGGGTCCGAGCCTGCTGGCGATGATCGTGTTCGAGAAGTTCGGCCAGCACCAGCCTCTGAACCGGCAGGCCGAGCGCTACGCGCTGGAGGGCGCGCCGATCGCGCTGTCGACCATGGCCGACGCGGTGGGCGCCGTCTGCGCGGCGCTCGATCCCCTCCGGCGCCTCGTCGAGGCCCATGTCATGGCTGCCGAGCGCCTGCATGGCGACGACACGACCGTGCCGGTGCTGGCGAAAGGCAAGACCGACACCGGCCGGCTCTGGATCTACGTTCGCGACGACAAGCCTTTCGGCGGCGCCGGGCCGCCCGCCGCGATCCTCCATTACTCGCGCGATCGGCGCGGCGAGCATCCGCAGGCCCATCTCGCGGGATACGCGGGTATCCTGCAAGCGGACGCCTATGAC
>DATDHT010000215.1:0-3449 GCA_036521435.1 Roseiarcus sp. | reverse complement strand
CCGAGCGTTGCTCCAGCTCCTTGGATACAATCTGCCGGATGCGCGTGATGTTCACGTCTTCCTCCGCAGCGATTTCGTTGCAGGTGAAACCCTCCCGAAACTGGGCGAAAATGCCGAAAAGGCCTTGCAGAAGCGGCGCTTCGATTCTCGATGGGGCGCAGAGAGGATTCGATGGACAGGCCAGAAGGTCTGGTTCGCCGGTGTCACGCCGTGGCCGGTCCCGTAGACCCGATGGTGAGCGGCACGGGAAGGCGGAGGTTCCGGATCGGATTGAGAAGGCGGTCGAGCGAGCTGCATTTGAGACGGTGTTGGCCCCCAATTCGCGCTTCGAACTGTGGCGAGCCCAGCTCGCCGCCTCGCCTCAGCGGTTGGTCTTGAGCCGATCGCGATGAGCGGCTTGCTTGGCGCGATTGCCGCACATCGCCATGCTGCACCAGCGTCTGACCCGCCTCCTTGTATGGTCCGCGAAGATGAGCGTGCAGCGCTGCCCCTCACACGCCCGAATGTTGGAGAAGTCCTCGTCGCACACGCACACCGCCAACGCTTCGCCGATCGGCATCAGTAAAGATTCTGGCGATCGCCAGCGCCGCGTCGTTTGCAGTTCCAAATGATTGCCGTGAGTATCCTGATGCACCGCTACGCGACTCGACATTTCGTCACGCTCAAGAAGCGCGTTAAGGGGCGCGAGTTCGTGGACTGCCTCGGGCGTAAGCGGACGCCCCATCTGCTTGCGCACGAAGCCTCTAAACCATTCGCGTAAGACGCGCGCCTGATCGGCGACCTTGTCCATTTCGCCGGGCGTCGACTGCCTGGTCAACGCGTTCAGCGCCTGCGTCGGCACGAGCTTGGCCTGAGCCAGCCAAGTGACGAGGCCGTCACCGCTGTCGAGCCAGTCCACCGGCTGATCAACTGGCGTCGCGATGGAGTTGAGGAAGTCGAGGCCAAGCGAGTCGGCGATGAAAAACGCAGGCGGTCTGTCCGGCACGGCTGCCCTTCGAATCAAGCGAGAAAGCTTCGGGCAATATAACCGATCAATTCGCTGTTGACAGGTTATTCCATGAATTTGTATAACCTGCCGCATACCTACAAACAGGTTACTTTGGCTGGCGCACGCAATCTGAGGAAGCGGGAATGGCGATCAATGACGCCGCGGTGGTCCTCGTCCATGGCGCCTGGGCCGACGGGTCGAGCTGGGCGAAGGTGATCATGGCCCTCGCGGCGAGCGGGGTTAAGGCGATCGCGGCGCCGCTACCGCTAAATTCATTCCACGACGACGTCGCCGCGCTCGACCGGACGCTCGAACGGGTGGAAGGGCCGGTGGTCCTGGCCGGCCACGCCTATGCTGGCGCGGTCATTGGGGCGACCCGGAGCGACAAGGTGAAGGCGCTCGTCTACGTCGCCGCGCTCGCCCCGGACGAAGGCGAGACCGTTGCTGACGTCTTCACTCGCGGTGCGCCGCATCCCGACGCGCCTAAACTCGCGCCGGACGCGCATGGGTGGATCTATCTGCCCGAAGCGGCCTTCGCCGCCGCCTTCGCGCAAAACGCTTCGAAAGAAGAACTGGCGGTGCTGGCGGCGGTCCAGCGGCCGATCTCGCCCGCCTGCATCACCGTCAAAGTGGAACGGCCGCTGTGGAAGGACCGGCCAGCCTGGTTCCTGATCGCCGAGCACGACCGCATGATCATTGAAGACAACCACCGCTTCATGGCCGAGCGGATGAAGGCGCGCGTGCATTCGCATTCCGTCGATCACACGCCGCTCATAACCGCGCCCTCGACCGTCGCCGGCATCATCCGCGAGGCGATCGGCGAAGTTGGCAAGGGCTGACGTTCTTGCAAACGCGGCGCCCGCCCAAGCCTCAGATCATCGCTCCGGACCGGCCCGGCATTGCTGCAGCCGGCTATTCAGCGGTGGCGCAGGTAAGAAAGAGAAGGAGCGTCACTGTGAACTCCTTGATCCTTTATCTCTCGAGGGCCGCTCCGTTCCGGGGCGACCTTGACTATCACTTGATTCGTGCAGTGATGGCTTTCACTTTCTATATATTCAGCTACCAGAAGTGGTTTAGTTTCGAAGCTCATCAGATTGCGCCGTTTATCAGCCACAGCCCACTGGTCTTCTGGCTGATCCCAGCCTTTGGGGTTCGAGGCGCCGCTTTCTTCCTCGGCACGACGGAAGCGCTGTTCGGCACGCTGATCTTGCTGGGCTTCTGGTCCCGAAGGCTGAGCATCGTTGGGGCGCTTGGCTCGATCGTCGTTTTTCTTGGCACCGTCACCATCATCCCATTCTTCCCCGACGCATGGGCGACGGAGGCAGGCGGATTTCCGGCCATGTATCTGCCGGTCGCCTTCCTGATGAAGGATTTCCTCTTCCTGGCGGCCTCGTTCTACCTCCTCAAGCAGGATCTGACGCGTGCGGCGCGGGAGATCGCACCGACCTGAGCTCCACGGCTTGGAGGAGGAGCAAGACAGAATCTGCGTGAGCCCGCCGGTCGTCCTGGTCGGCCACGCCTGAGTGAAAGGAGAAAGCGCCATGACCGCCATCCATTATCGGACCGCCAAGGTCGACGGCCGAAACGTCTTCTATCGCGAAGCAGGCCCCTCAGGCGCTCCGAAGCTGCTGCTGCTGCACGGCTTCCCGACAGCCGGCCACATGTTCCGCGATCTCATTCCGCGGCTTGCCGACCGCTTCCATATCGTCGCTCCCGATCTCCCGGGCTTCGGCGCCTCCGATCTGCCGGACAAAGGCAATACGTTCGGCAGGATCGCGGAGACGATCGATCGCTTCACCGAGACCATCGGCTTCGACCGCTACGCCGTCTATGTGTTCGACTACGGCGCGCCGACCGGCTTCCGCCTCGCTGTCAAGCATCCGGAGCGGATCACTGCGATCATCTCCCAGAACGGCAACGCCTACGAGGAGGGATTGAGCGACGGCTGGACTCCGATCCGCGCCTATTGGCAAGACGCTTCGCCCGCGAACCGGGAGGCGCTGCGCGCCTTCCTCAAGCCGGAAACGACCGTGTGGCAATATACCCACGGCGTCCCCGACCCGACGCTTGTTTCGCCGGACGGTTACACGCTCGACAATTTCTATATGTCCCGGCCCGGCGCGGCCGACGTGCAGCTCGACCTGTTCGGGGACTATAAGAGCAATGTCGCGCTCTATCCGGCCTTCCAGCAATATTTCCGCACTCACAAGCCGCCGCTCCTGGCGGTATGGGGCAAGAACGATCCCTTCTTCCTGCCGCCAGGCGCCGAGGCGTTCAAGCGCGACATCCCGAACGCAATCGTGCGCTTTTTCGACACCGGGCATTTCGCGCTGGAGACGCATGCGGCGGAGATCGCGGCGGCGATCCGCGACTTCCTTCCCCGCTAACCTCGTTTCCAGGGAGAGATCGGAATGGAGAAGTCAGTCGCGATCGTCACCGGCGCGAGCCAGGGGATCGGCCG
>DATDHT010000214.1:0-20546 GCA_036521435.1 Roseiarcus sp. | reverse complement strand
TTGCCGCGCGGCCCAGCCGCCGCCCACACGAGGTCAACGGTGATGTGGCCGCCCCGATAGCTGGTCGCGGCGATGCCCCAGAAAATGAGGATGCCGAGCAGTAGACGGCCGAAATCGTAGGAATCGGGAATCGACGTGTTGAACAAATAGCGGAGCAGGACGGAAACGAAAATGTCGACGGCGACAATGCCGATGAACGCCGCGGCGGCGAGCTCGATGCCGTCGATAAAGCGGTCCATCGCATTGACGGTCACTTCCGCGCGCCGGCCCTCGGCTGCATTCATGGGCCGGCGCCGTATTTCGCGATGCTGGCCTTGAGTTCGGCGAGTGCGATGTCAGGATCGGCGCCCGCCTGCTTCACCGCGGCCGCCCAGCTTGCCTCGAGCGGCTTCACCGTGGCGCGCCACGCCGCCATCTGATCGGGGGTGAGTTTGTAGACATCGTGGTGGGCGGGATCGGCTCTCATCTTGTCGCGGCCGGCGGATTCGAAGTCGCCCCAGGGTCCGGCGATCTTCACCGCCCAGTCTGTCGTGCAATGATCGTCCATCACCTTCTTTTGCGCGGGGCTCATGGACTCGTATTTGTCCTTGTTCATCGAGAAGGTGAACACGGTCGTGTAGAGGGCTGCGTCCATGTGGTGTTTGACGACCTTGTCGATGCCGAACAGGTAGAGCGAGCCCCAGGGGAAGGTGATGGCGTCGGCGACGCCGCGCTCGAGAACTTCGCGCGCTTCCGGGGCTGAGGCCTGAACATTCGTGCCGCCGAGCTTGGTTACGAGTTCGGCGATCGTGCTTTGCGCCGGGCGTACTTTCACCCCTCGCAGATCCTCGGGCATCACGATCTTCTTTCGGGTTGAGTGCAGTGCGCCGGGATCGTGAATGAAGGCGAAGCAGAAATGCGTGTCCTTCATTTCCGTCGGCGCATATTTGCGATACCACGAGTCGAGCGCCGCAGTGCCCTTGCGCGCGTCGCCGAACATGAACGGCATCTGGCCGATGGCGATGATCGGGAACCGGCCCGGCTGATAGCCAGGATTCACGTAAGTGATGTCGGCGATGTCGTCGCGCGCCATGTCGTAATGATCGAATGCCTTGCCGAGCTGTTGGGAGGGAAAGATCGCGATCTTGATCGTGCCGTCCGAGGCCTTGGCGATATCGTCCGCCCAAGCCTTGGCCGACGCGGTCAGCGGGTGCGCGGGCGGAACCCAGAGCGAGAGCCTGAGGTCGACCTCCTTGTCTTGAGCGGAGGCGGGAGCGGCGATCCCGAGCGCGGCAACGAAGGCCAGCGCCGGCGCCGCGCAGGATCGGTGTGCGGCCCAAAGGCGGGCGCAGAGTGCCCCGGGCGCGGTCAATCTGAACATGTCTCCTCCCAAGAGCGTATGGAATTATCGGATCATCTCGCAGGCCTCGGCGCGGATCGTCAAGCGCGGGCCGCCAGCGGCGCGTTGGGCCAGCCTCAAACCTTTCTGTTCTTCGCGTCCCAGTTGCGCTCGAGGTTGGCGATCAGCGCCGGGCTGAAGTGACAATAGGCCTGCTCGCGCGCGTAAACGGAGGCGTAGCGCCGAAAGAGATCCAGCGATTCCTGCCCAACCCTGATGGCGCGCCGATTGCCGATGGCGCTCACCGCGCCTGCGCTCGTCAGTCCATCGACGACGCGATCGACCGCCGCGTCCATCTCGGCCACGGGCGCGATCTCGTCGCAGATGAGGCGTCCCTCGGCGCTGTCGCACTCGAGCTTGCGCTCGTAGAGGATGGCTTGTCGCGTCATCCGATCGCCGACGAAGCGCGGCATGCGCAAGTTCGCGAAGCCTGGGATGATTCCTTCCTTGCGCGCGGGCAGAGTCAGGAAGGCGTCCGACGCAGCCAGAACATAGTCCGTGCACAGAATGGACTGGCAATGGCCGCCGATGGCGAACGTGTCCAGCGCGGCGATCCACAGCTTTTCTGTCCCGCGTCCTTTTACGTCATCGGGCACGCTGTCCGGCGAGGCGACGCCGCGCAGGAGCTTGTGCACATAGCCGAGGTCTCGGATCAGGAACCAGAGGTAGGGAATCTTGCCAAGATAGAGATGGGTGAGATTGATGCCCGCGCCAAAAATGCGCTTGCCCCGATATTTCTCGTTGTCCACCGCAATGCCGCGAATGACCGCGATCTCGGTCGTCCGATCGAGCGTCGCGACGTCAACGGCGAGTTCGGTTCGGGCCAAGGTCGTGTCGTCCTCGGCGTTGAGAAAGCGCGGATTGATCATGTCGAGATGGACCGCCTTGCCGCGTCTTGTGAGGCGAGCCGCGCCGAGATCGAGGGAGCCGCGCGAAGCGAATTCAGCGCCGAGTTCGGCGCTTTCCGGCCGCGGCAGCAACATCGCGTGGCAGAGATGTTCGCCGATGCGTGGGCGCGAAAGCACATGGGCGAAGAACAGGCCCTGGTCGATCTCAACGCCGTCCTTGTCGCCTTGCCGATGAGCGGCCTCGGCGTCGACTTCCGCTCGCGTCGGGACCAATCCCGGCACGAGATTTGCCGCGGCATACACAAGGTCATCAAGGCGACGGAAAGTCGAACAATGCTCGGTCAAGCGATCGTAGATCGGCTCGACATGAGCGGCGAGAAAGGCTTCGCGAGACGCACGCGCGTCCGACAAGAGCGCGTCGACGCCCGCCCGTTCCGACTCGGTCCGCCGCGGCTTCGGCGGCAGCCTCCCAAGGAGGGCCGCCGAGCGGCGCCAGAAGGCGCCGTAGTCGCGAGCGTCGGCCTCAAACTCGCCCGTCGTGATCGGAAAGGACTCGGACCATTCCCGCGCCTCTCGCTCGGGCAGACCGGCGGCGCGCAGCGGCGCCAGGGCAGATTCCGGCGCCGATGTCATGCTTTTGGCCTCTTGTCGATAACACGCTTGGCCTTGCCGAGCGATCGTTCGATCTCACCGGGCGTCAGCACGTTCACTTTCGCGGTGATTCCGATGTGCGCCTTCATCGCGTGTTCGAGTTCGCTGGCCGCGTGCGTGCGCGCCTCGGCGAGATCGGATGACGTGCGAGCCTCGACCTGAACCTCCAATTCGTCCAGCCGGCCTTCGCGGGTCAGGATCAGCTGATAGTGCCCGCAAAGGCTGGAGACACCCAAAATCAGCTCTTCGATCTGAGTTGGAAACACATTGACGCCGCGCACGATCATCATGTCGTCCGTTCGGCCCGAGATTTTCTCCATCCGTCGCATCGAGCGTGCGGTCCCAGGCAGGAGACGCGTAAGATCGCCAGTGCGGTAGCGGACAACCGGCATCGCTTCCTTGGTGAGCGAAGTGAAGACGATCTCGCCGAAGGCGCCATCGGGCAAGACGGCGCCGGTCGCCGGGTCGACGATCTCGGGATAGAAATGATCCTCCCAGATGTGGAGCCCATCCTTGGTCTCCACACATTCGCCGGCGACGCCGGGCCCGATCACTTCGGAAAGGCCATAGCTGTCGAGCGCATCCATGTCGAACGCCTCTTCGAGTTCGTTGCGCATCCCGTTGGTCCAGGGCTCCGCGCCGAAGCTCCCAAGCTTCAAAGAGGAGCGGCGGGGATCGAGTCCCTGAGCGCGGAACTCATCCACGAGGCATAAGGCGTACGAGGGCGTCGCCATCAAAATGTCGGGCGCAAAATCATTGATCAGCTGGACCTGCCTTTCAGTCATGCCGCCGGAGACAGGCACAAGCGTGCAGCCAAGCCGCTCGGCCCCGTAGTGATAGCCGAGGCCTCCCGTGAAGAGGCCATAACCATAGGCGTTATGGGCCATCATGCCTGCGCGCCCCCCGGCGGCGCGGATCGTCCGCGCGACCATGTCGCTCCACATGGAGAGATCGTTGCGGGTATAGCCGACCACCGTAGGCTTGCCGGTCGTGCCGGATGACGCATGGACGCGCGCCAGCTGATCCTTCGGCACGGCCAAAAGACCGAACGGATAATTGGCTCTGAGGTCTGACTTGGCGGTGAAGGGAAAGCGCTTCAGGTCCTCGAGGGCGCGGAAGTCGTCCGGATGAACGCCATGCTGGTCGAACTTGGCGCGCATTGCCGGGACGGAATCATAGACGCGCCGCAGCGTGACGCTGAGCCGGCGCGTCTGCACAGCAGCGATCTCGTCGCGGGAGGCCGTTTCGATCGGATCGAGCAGGCTTTTGTCCGGCGCGTCGCCCAGCCTCACAAGAATGGCCTGACATCAGCCCAGATGGCGCCGACCGTGCGCCGCTCCATCGGTGCAGGCATCTCTCCCCCTATCGCGCGCCGGTTTCTCCGGCGTCGCACCATCTCATAGCCAAGGCCCCTACTCGTCAAGCCGGACGGCCCGCCAAAACCAGCTTGTCCGCCTGGCGCCGGAGCCGGCGCAACCCGGTTATTGGGCCAGGAAACTCAGAAGCGTCTCGTTGAACGGCTGGGTCGCTTCGAGGTGGCCAAGATGGCCGACACCCTCGAACACCTTCACTTTCGCGTTCGCCATGCGCGCCGCCAAAGCTTGCGCGAGCTCGGCGTTCCTGCCCATCTTGGCGCGCAATTCGGGCGGCGCAAACGCGCGCCCCGGCGCGTTGTGGTCGTTGGCGCCCATGACGAACAGGGTCGGCCGGTCGATGAGCGGGATCTCGTGCGCCACCGGCTGGGAATAGATCATCTGATAGGAGGCGACGAACGACTTGAGCCAGCGCGGGTATTCGCCGCTCTGCTTGATCTGTTCGCGCAGCTGGACGAACGGCTCGATCGCGCTCGACGGCAGGCTCAAGGCGTAATTGGTCATCAATTGTTTGCGATAGCCGTCAGCAGTGAGTTCGCGTTCATGGTTGGCGAGCTTTTCGTCCGTCACAGGCGGGACATAAAGGCGATAATCCTCGAGTCCAATGGGCGAATAAAGGACGAGATGGTCGATGCGCGGGCCATAGGCGCGCGCCAGGCGAACAGCAAGCATCCCGCCCATCGAATGGCCGACCAGGTCGAAGCGATCCACGTTCAGACTGTCGAGCAGGGCGATGGTCGCGCGCGCCATATCGTCGAAACTGTAGGCGAAAGTCGGTTTGGAGGACTTGCCGAAGCCGATTTGGTCAGGAGCCACGACCCGATAGCCGGCGTCGGTCAGGGCCTGGATGGTGGGTTCCCAATAGCTCGAAGG
Source organism: Roseiarcus sp. (assembly GCA_036521435.1). Lineage (GTDB taxonomy): Bacteria > Pseudomonadota > Alphaproteobacteria > Rhizobiales > Beijerinckiaceae > Roseiarcus. The sequence goes on along the minus strand of DATDHT010000214.1, from coordinate 15,423 downwards.
GAAATTGCGTCCATGCAGAAGGACGACCGTTTGCCCGTTCGATGGCCCAACGGGCGGCGCATCCATGTAGGCGAGGCGCAAATCCTCGCCTTGAAGAATTATCGGCATGAAATGGACGGGATAGGGGTAGGGAAATCCTTCGAGCGCGATGCCCATCGCCTCGGCGCGAGCTGGGTGCGGGGCGAAAGCGACGAACAGGGCCAAAGCGATGAGCAAACAATGGGCAAATGCGCGGCGTAGCAACATGGAAAACCCTCGACGGCGCGGCAGTTTCATCGTGCCGGAGATCGCTACTCCCCGAATGACGACAACATCAAGGCGCTCGCTTCCTATCGTGCGACCAGGAAAAATGAACGCGCGTCTATGCTCTTGTCTGACCAGACGATCCGGGCAACGATTGCATGCATTGTCCGCCAGTCGGGGGCCTGAGCGGCAAGGAGTACAGAGATGAGCCCGCGGACGCCCGAATCGACAGACCCGACCGCGCCCGAGCCACAAGATGGCGACGGCCGCCGCTTTACCCGACGGAGCCTGTTCGGAGCGAGCGCAGGCGCGGCGGCTGCGGCGATCGTTTCCCGCACCGCGCTCGCGCAGGAGGGGGACAACCTGCCGCCCTCGGTCCCGGAATGGCAGCTCGAACCCGGCGTGGAGACGCTGAGCCAGCCTTATGGGCGGCCGTCCAAGTTCGAAGCCAACGTCGTGCGCCGTTATCGGCATGGCTCGCCCGAACCAGCGAGCCGGCTGTCGTCGTTCAGCCTGACGCCGCTCCAGGACCTGCACGGAATCATCACCCCGAACGGCCTGCATTATGAGCGCCACCATGGCGGGGTTCCGACGATCGATCCGTCGGAGCACCGGCTGATGGTGCATGGATTGGTCAACCGGCCCCTCATTTTCACCATGGACGATCTGACGCGATTTCCCTCCGTGTCGCGGGTCCACTTCCTCGAATGTTCCGGCAACACACAGAACTGGGGCGCGCCGAAACCAGAACTGACGGCGCAGGACACGCACGGCCTGCTCAGTTGTTGCGAATGGACCGGAGTTTCCTTGGCGACCGTGCTCGCGGAAGCTGGCGTCAAGCCCGAGGCAAAATGGATGCTGGCCGAAGGCGCTGATGCAGCCGCGATGACGCGCAGCATTCCGATCGAAAAGGCGCTGGACGACGCATTGCTCGCCTATGCGCAGAACGGCGAGCGGCTGCGGCCCGAGCAAGGCTATCCGCTCCGTTTGCTCCTGCCGGGCTACGAAGGCAACACCAACGTCAAGTGGCTCCGGCGACTCAAGCTTGGGGCCGAGCCATTCCAAACACGCGAGGAGACATCGAAATACACCATGCTCATGCCGGACGGCGTTGCGCGCCAGTTCAACTTCGTCATGGAAGCGAAATCGGTCATCACTTTTCCGTCCGGCGGACAGCGGCTTGGGGCGCCGGGATTTCATGAGATCTCTGGTATTGCCTGGTCGGGAGCGGGAAAGGTCGTCCGCGTCGAAGTGACGACGGACGGCGGCGCCTCCTGGCCAGACGCCACGCTGCAGGAGCCGATCACGCCGAAGTGCCTCACCCGATTTCGCGCGCCCTGGAACTGGGACGGCGGCCCGGCGACGCTTGCGAGCCGCGTCACCGACGAGACGGGCTATGTGCAGCCGACCCGTGAGGCGCTGCTCAAGGTGCGGGATGTGCGGTCCTACTATCACTACAACGCAATTCAGAACTGGAGCGTTGCGGCCAGCGGTGAGGTGACCAATGCTGGTTAGGATCGCGCGCGTATCTATCGCAATCGCGACGATCGTTGTGTCCGGCCCTATTTGCGCCGCTGAACGCTACGACTTTGGCCTACCGGCGACCCCGGCGCAGATTGCCGGCTGGAACATCGATGTTTCGCCTGACGGCGCCGGCCTGCCAGCCGGACACGGCGACGTTAAACAGGGCGAAGCGATCTACGCCGCGAAATGCGCGAGCTGCCATGGCGCCCACGGCGAGGGCAAGCCGATGCCGCGGCTGGTCGGTGGTATCGGCACGCTGCACGACAAGAAGCCGGAAAAGACCGTCGGGAGTTACTGGCCCTATGCGACGACGCTGTTCGACTATGTGCGCCGCTCGATGCCGCTCAACGCGCCCCAATCCCTCACGCCCGACGAAGTCTACGGCGTTTCGGCCTACGTGCTGTTCCTCAACGGGATCGTCGCGCAGGACACGACGCTCAATGCGGAGACTCTCGTCAAGATCAAGATGCCCAATCGCGACGGCTTCGTCAGCGCCTATCCGACGCCAGGCGCGAAACCGTAGAACACGAAATCCTGAACCCGCGGCGCCTTGGCGTTCTTTCATAGCCCGGTGTAGTCTCAATCGAACGAAGCGCCTCATGGCGCGCGCAAGGGAGGATGATATTGGCCGATTTCACCAGACGCCAAGTCTTGCAGTCCGGCGGCGCGGCGGGATTGCTTCTCATGCCGGGCGCCGCACGCGCCGACCCCACCTGGAATGGTCCGGCGCCGGAAGCTGGCGCTTCAATCCGGGTTTTGCGCTGGAAACAATTCATCCAGGCGGAGTTCGACAGTTTCGTCGCCAACACCAAGAAATTCACTGAGAAAACCGGCGTCAAAGTGCGCGTCGACGCGGAAAGCTGGGACGACATCCGACCGAAATCGGCGGTCGCGGCCAATGTCGGGGCCGGCCCCGACGTCATCATGGGCACGCTCGACGACCCGTTCAAGTTCAAGGACAAGCTGCTCGATCTCACCGATCTCGCCGAATATATTGGGGCCACCTCCGGAGGCTGGTATCCGATTGCCCGAAAATACGGGATGAGCGGAGATCGCTGGATCGCGCTGCCGCAGGGCGCGAGCGGCGGGTGCATGAACTATCGCATCAGCGCCATCCATGCAGCCGGCTTCGATGAGTTCCCCAAGGACACCGCAGGCTATCTCAAATTATGCCAGGGCCTCAAAAAGGCTGGCAAGCCTCCCGGCTTCGCGCTCGGCCACGCGACCGGCGACGCCAATGGATGGGCGCAATGGTGTCTATGGGCGTTCGGCGGCAAGACCGTCGACGACAAGAACAATGTCGCGATCGATTCCCCGGAGACGATCGCCGCTCTTGAATACGCCAAGCAGCTCTATGGGACTTATATCGACGGGGTGTTGTCATGGCTCGATCCGAGCAACAATAAGGCCTTCCTCGCCGATCAGATCAGCCTGACGTTGAACGGGATATCGATCTACACGGTCGCCAAGAACTCGCCCGATCCGGCGCTGAAGGCGATCGCCGCCGACATGGATCACGCCAATATGCCGATTGGCCCGGTGGGCAAGCCAACCGAGCAGCAGAATATCCTCAACACCTACGCGTACAAGTACAGCAAGTATCCAAACGCGGTCCGCGAATATCTGCGCTTCATGTGGGACAAGCCGCAGGTCGACACTTGGGAGACGCAATCGAACGGATACATCGCGCCGCCAGTTCCGGCCTGGAACGACAATCCGGTCTGGACTGCCGATCCGAAGGTGACCCCGTTCCGGGACGTCCTGAAATACGCCCTCGACGACGGCTATTCGGGCGCGCTCGGAAATGCGTCGGCGGCGGTCATGGGCGATTTTGTGGTCGTCGACATGTTCGCCGAGGCGTGCACCGGAAACAAGTCGCCCAAAGACGCGGCGCACGACGCCGCCGAGCGGGTGAAGCGATATTACAGCGCCTGAGCGAATACGGCGTGGCGACGCGCGACGGCGCAGGGGAGGCAAGCATTCGCCGAATTGACGTGCCCACGCGCGACGGCCGAGCCGGCTACTGATGGCTTCGTTGACCCCGGCGCAACGAACGGCGCGGGCGATCCCGGCGCGGCAGCGTCTTGCCTTTCGTCTGCTCGACGATCGCAATGTTCTCGGCCTCCTCATGATCGTGCCCGCGGCGGCGTTTTTGCTGGTGTTTCTCGCCTATCCGCTGGGCCTCGGCTTCTGGCTCGGCATGACCGACGCCACGATTGGTCGGGCGGGTCGTTTCGTCGGATTCGCCAATTTCGTTTCCCTTGCCCACGACCAGATATTCCTGCTCTCGGTGTTCAACACGACGCTGTATACGGTCGTAGCCAGTATCCTTAAGTTTGGCTTAGGGCTCTATCTCGCGCTCTTGCTCAATCGCCGACTGCCGATAAAATCGCTCATCCGCGCCGTCGTGCTGTTGCCCTTCGTCACGCCGACCGTCCTGTCGGCTATCGCATTCTGGTGGATCTTCGATCCGCAATTTTCGATCATCTCCTGGTCGCTCATCAAGCTTGGCCTGATCCACCAGTACATTGATTTTCTCGGGCAGCCCTGGAACGCGCGCTGGTCGGTGATCTTCGCCAATGTCTGGCGGGGCATCCCATTCGTGGCGATCACGCTGCTTGCCGGATTGCAGACCATCTCGCCCTCGCTGTACGAGGCGGCGACGCTGGACGGCGCGGGCCCGTGGCAGCGCTTTCGCTTCGTCACCCTGCCGATGCTGTCGCCGATCATCGCCGTCGTCATGACTTTCTCGGTGCTGCTCACGTTCACCGACTTCCAGCTCATTTACGCCATTACGCGCGGGGGGCCGATCAACGCCACACAACTGATGGCGACCCTCTCGTACCAGCGCGCAATCACCGAGGGACGGCTCGGCGAAGGCGCGGCGATCGCCGACGCGATGGTGCCGTTTCTGCTGGGGGCCATCCTGTTCAGTTATTTCGGGCTGCAGCGTCGACGCTGGCAGCAAGGCTCGCGAGATTGATGATGGCTGCCAGCGCCGACACGACCGAAGGCATGGACTATCTCGAGCGATTGCCGCGCCGAGTGTTTACTCTCTATCTTCCCCTGTCCGTCTTCCTGTTCGTGTTGCTGTTCCCATTTTACTGGATGACGACGACGACCTTTAAGCCAGACGACGAGCTTTACGATTACGCGCGCTTCAATCCTTTCTGGGTGGCCCACCCGACGCTCGAACATATCAAGAAGCTATTTTTCGAGACGAGCTATCCTTCCTGGCTCATCAACACGATGGTCGTTTCGGTGGCGGCGACCGTGATCTCGTTGTTTTGCAGCGTCTGCGCGGCCTATGCCATCGAACGCCTGCGCTTTTCCGGCGCGCGCTATGTCGGGCTCGCGATCTTTCTCGCCTATCTGGTTCCGCCCAGCATCCTGTTCATCCCGCTCGCCGCGATCATCTTCAAGATCGGACTGTTCGACAGCGACTGGGCGCTGATCCTGACCTATCCGACTTTCCTCATTCCGTTCTGCACCTGGCTGCTGATGGGATATTTTCGCACCATCCCCTACGAGCTCGAGGAATGCGCGCTGATCGACGGCGCGACGCGGCTACAGATCCTGTGGAAGATCACTCTGCCGCTGGCGGTCCCTGGCCTGATCTCGGCCGGCATTTTCGCCTTCACGCTATCCTGGAACGAGTTCATTTACGCGCTGACCTTCATCTCCTCCTCGGAGAACAAGACGGTTCCAGTCGGCGCCATCACCGAACTGGTCGAAGGCGACGTCTATCACTGGGGTTCGCTGATGGCGGCGGCGCTGTTCGGCTCGCTGCCGGTGGTAATCATGTACTCGTTTTTCGTCGAGTACTACGTCTCAAGCCTGACCGGGGCGGTCAAGGAATAGGTGCTGCAGGATGGGATGGCCGCCTCGCGGAAGGCTTTCCACCCATCCCGCTAATCGGCCGCGCGAGGCGGACCGAGCTTACATCGTCGTCGCGTCCTTGGTGCACTTCTTGATGAACGAGGTCATCGCGGCGCCGTGCAGGCTCTTATCCTTGGCCTGTCCCTCGCAAGACGTCCTTTCGCATTTCGTCATGAAGCTGGTCTTGGCGGCGCCAGCGAGCTTCTTGTCCATCGCCTGTGTCGTGCAGGCGTCATCGGCGTAGGCGAGCGCCGGCGCTCCGGCGACGCAGAACGCGAGCGCGACCAGCGCGAACGTCTTGGTCATGGCTTGATCTCCCGAATCAGGCCGCCCATTTGCGGCCATAAAATCAAGCATAACGGCACGCGCGGGCGCTGGCGAGAGGCCGCCAGAGCTCCCTTTTCGAGGCGGACCACATATCAATCTTCGGCGAAATGTTGCAAAAGGCCCGGCCTGAAAACCCCGCTCAAACCGGAATGGAGCGATGCGCCGCCTGACGAACCGGCTCCTGATTTTGCTTGCCCTGGCGCTGCTCGCGCTCGGGGCGGCGGCGCAATTTGCGCTCGTTCACACTCCCGTTCCCCCGCTCGTCTTCGTCGTTGGAGGCGCGATACTAGCGTTGCTGCTCGTGCTCGCGAAGCTTCCGCTCGTCGCTCGCCGACCGATCGTGTTCCTGATTACGCTGGCTTTCCTGGCGGCATTGACGGGCGGCCTCGCCTATTTTCAGTTCGTCATCAAGCCTCCGATGATCAAGGGCTTCATCAGCGCCGCCTTCGCGCCGAAGCCGACGGCGGTGGCGGCCGAGGCGGTCAAGGTCGAAAAATGGCCTCCCGAGCTGACAGCGATCGGGACGCTGCGCGCCTATCAAGGCGTCCTGATCGCTCCTCAGGCGGCCGGCGTCGTGACAGCGAAGCATTTCGATTCGGGCGAAGACGTCGAAGCCGGCGCGCTGCTCATCAATATCGACGATTCCGTCGAGCAGGCCGACCTGGCAAACGGCCTTGCGCAATTGAAGAACGCCGATGCGACGCTTACGCGCCAGAAAACGCTCGTAGCGCAGGGCAATACCCCCCAAGCGACCGTCGACACGGCGGTCGCGACCCGCGATTCGGCAGCGGCGACAGTTGAGCGGACGCGCGCCGTCATCGCGCAGAAGGCGATCAAGGCCCCGTTCGCCGGCAGGCTCGGCCTGCGCAATGTCGATCTCGGGCAATATGTCGCGGTGGGGACAAGCCTGGTGACGCTCCAGCAACTCGACCCGATCTACGCCGACTTTCCCGTGCCCGAGGAGGCTTTGCGCTCGCTCGCCGTCGATCAGCAGGTCAGAATGACTGTCGACGCCATCCCCGGCCGCAGTTTCGAGGGCAAGATCGAGGCGATCGACGCGCGCGTCAGCGCCGAATCGCGCAACGTCACCGCGCGCGCCGTGTTCGCCAACCCTGAACGCAAGCTTTTGCCCGGCATGTTCGCCAATCTGACCGTCACAACGGGAGAACCCGCTTCCGTCCTGACCGTGCCCAGGACCGCGATCGTTTACAGTCTCTACGGCGACAATGTCTTTGTCGTCAGGGCGATCCCGCATGGCCGTGAGCAAGGGGGCGTGAGCGACAAGGGCGGCCCGAGCGGCCTCATCGTCGACCGGCGCTTTGTGAAAGTCGGTCCGGCACGCGGCGAAAGGATTGCGATCGAGCAGGGCTTAAGGGCCGGCGAGCGCGTGGTGACCGCAGGCCAGATCAAGCTGCAGGCCTATATGCCCGTCACGATCGACGAAACGGCTGCGCTTCCGCCGCCGGCCCAGACGGCCCGGCCGTGACGGATCTCCGATGAACGCGTTCACCGATCTTTTTATCCGCCGGCCCGTGCTGGCGACCGTAGTTAGCCTCCTCATTCTGCTGATCGGCGGACTGGCCGCTTTCCGGCTTCAGGTTCGGCAGTTCCCCGAGACCTCGAACACCACGATCACCATCACCACGACCTATCCCGGCGCCGCCGCCGACGTCATCAAGGGCTTCATCACCACCCCGATCGAGCAGGCCGTGGCGAGCGCCGAGGGAATCGACACGCTGGTCTCGACCTCGCAGCAGAACACCTCGACCATCACACTCAATCTGCGTCTCGACGCCAATCCTGACCGGGCGATGGCCGACACCTTGTCCAAGGTCAATCAGGTGCGAGGTCTTCTGCCGCGAGACGCCAACGACCCGGTCGTGGTCAAGCAGACAGGCCAGGGCTTCGCGCTCATGTACCTGTCGTTCAACTCGGATGTGATGACCCCCTCGCAGATCACCGACTACTTGACCCGTGTCGTCCAGCCACTCCTGCAAACCGTGAACGGCGTCGCCAACGCCCAGATTCTCGGCGGACAGACCTTCGCCATGCGCATCTGGCTCGACCCGACCCGCATGGCGTCCCTCGGGGTGACCGCAAACGACGTGCGGGCCGCGCTTGCCGCCAACAACTTCACCACCGCGGCCGGCGAGGTCAAAGGCGACTATACCCAGATCAGCGTCAATGCGCTGACCTCTCTCGACAGCGCCAAGGCGTTTGGCCAGCTGGTGATCGCGGCGCACGGCGATGCGCTGGTGCGCCTCGGCGACGTCTCGAAAATCGAGCTCGGACCGCAAAGCGTCGATTCCTCGTCGGTCTTCGACGGGCTCAAGGCGGTCTTCGTCGGCATCTATGGCACGCCGGAGGCCAATCCGCTGACCGTGATCGACGGCGTGCGCGCGATCTTGCCGAGCATCCAGAGTCAGTTGCCAACCGGCCTCAGAGCCACGATCGCCTACGATTCGACCACCTTTATCCGCGCCTCGATCTACGAGGTCGCCAAGACCCTCGCTGAGGCGGCGGCGATCGTGATCGTGGTGATTTTCCTCTTTCTGGGCAATCTGCGCTCGACCTTCATTCCGATCGTCACCATTCCGCTTTCGCTGATCGGGGTGATGATCGCGCTGATGGCGCTCGGCTATTCGATCAATCTGCTTACGCTGCTTGCGCTCGTGCTCGGCATTGGTCTCGTGGTCGACGACGCGATCGTGGTGGTGGAGAACATTCACCGCCATATCGAGGAGGGCATGACGCCGTTCGACGCGGCGATAAAGGGCGCGCACGAGATCGCGCTGCCGATCATCGCCATGACCATCACGCTCGCCGCGGTTTACGCGCCGATCGGCTTTGTCTCCGGGGTGACCGGCGTTCTCTTTCGCGAATTCGCCTTCACTCTGGCGGGCGCCGTCATCGTCTCGGGCTTCATCGCCCTGACGCTGTCGCCAATGATGTGCTCGAAGCTGCTAAGCCGCGAAAAGAGCGAAGGCTGGTTCGCCCGGAAACTCGATAGCGCCTTCCTCAGCCTTCGCCGCGCCTACAAGCGCCGCCTCCACAGCTCGCTCAACTTCCGTGCTCTCACCCTCTTGATCCTGGTCGGCGTGCTGGCGCTGACCGCGGTCATGTACGCCACGACCCCCCGCGAGCTCGCTCCGGAGGAGGATCAAGGGATTCTGCTCTCGCTGATCAAGACGCCGCAGATCGGCAACCTCGACTATACCGAGCAGGCGACAAAGCGGCTGGTCGACGGCGTGCGCGGCACGCCGGAAATCTCGCACGTGTTCACCATCAATGGGTCCGCCGGCGTCCGCAACGCCTTCGCCGGCTTTCTCCTCAAACCCTGGGACGAGAGGAGCCGGACCCAGAAGCAGGTTCTGGGCGAGCTCAGCCCGAAATTCCTCGCCGTCCCGCAGGCGCAGGTGCAGGCGTTTTCGCCTCCCGCATTGCCCGGCTCGACCGGCGGCGCGCCGATGCAATTCGTCATCCGCACCACCGGAGACTATACGACGCTCGCCGACGTTGCGCTCAAGATGCAGCAGGCGGCGCGAGAGAGCGGCCTCTTCCTTTTTACTGACGTTGACCTCAAGTTCGATACGCCGCAACTCGAGTTCAAGGTCGACGCCGACAAGGCCAACCGCATCGGCGTCAACATGGCCGATGTCGGCACGGCGCTGTCGACCATGCTGGGCGGAAACTACGTCAATCTGTTCAGCCTCTACGGCCGCAGCTATCAAGTCATTCCGCAGGCGCCGCGCGAGTTCCGCTTCGATCCCGACTGGCTGACGCGCTATCAGGTGCGCACCAGAAACGGCGAGCTTGTCCCACTGTCGGCGGTGGCGAGCGTCTCAGAAAAAGTTCAACCCAACGCGCTCACCAGCTTTCAGCAGCTCAATTCCGCCACCCTGTCGGGCGTGCCTTTTCCAGGCCGCACGCTCGGGGACGCGCTCGATTTCCTGACCGCGAAAGCGAAAGAGATTTTTCCTGAAGGCTACACCTATGACTTCCAGGGCGATTCCCGTCAGTACGAGCAGGAGGGCAACGCGCTCGTCTATGTGTTCGTGTTCGCGCTCATCGTCATCTACCTTGTGCTGGCGGCGCAGTATGAGAGCTTCCGCGACCCGCTCATCATTCTCATCGCCTTGCCGACGGCGCTGTTCGGCGCCCTCTTGCCGCTCAACATCGGCGGCGTCCTCGGCTTCGCCAGCATCAACATCTACTCCCAGATCGGCCTGGTCACGCTGATCGGGCTCATTTCCAAGCACGGCATCCTGATGGTCGATTTCGCCAACCGGCTGCAGGAGACGCGCGGCCACTCGCGGCGCAGCGCGATCGAGGAAGCGGCCGCGGTGCGCTTGAGGCCCATTCTGATGACGACCGCGGCGATGGTGGTCGGCATGGCGCCGCTCATCTTCGCCCATGGCGCCGGCGCCGTCTCGCGCTTCAACATCGGCGTCACCATCTTTTTCGGCATGGCGATCGGCACGCTGTTCACGCTGTTCGTCACCCCCGCGGTCTACACCTTCCTCGCCCGCGACCACGCGGCTTTGATAGCGAAAGAAAAGGCGCTCGGGCATATCAAGGAGAAGGTCGACGCCTGAGAATCGACAATTGATTGCAGGAAATCAGAAAACAAGCTAGGCTTGCCCGATGAGCCATCCTGCTATTTCACACGATCGAGACTCTGTCCCGGAAGCGGACGACAAGGGGAAAAGCCTCCGATAAATATTTTCCGCGCGTTTTCCGCGTAACCCATTGAAAAGTCTCGATTCGGACGAGAGAATCCAAGGAAATCCAAGGAAATCCAATAGTGGTTTTCATGTGTTTCGTTGTCCCAAAGGCACAGCGCCAAGGAAATCCAAACTGAGCCGCCTGACCAGCGACGCGGCCTAACGCGCGAGCATAACACTAGATACAAATGTGAAATAAGGCGGAAGTCAGGCTCGTGTGGACGGCTCCGCTCCGCCCAGGCCGTCGATCAGCGCCTTCAGCGTCGCTAATGTCGAGGCGTCCGCCTCGCCGTCGACGCGCTCGGGCCGGAAGTGGCGCTGGAAAGCTGTGACCACCTGCCGGGTCTGGCGGTCGTAGATCCCGGTGATCTCCGCCCCATAGCCATAGAGGGCGAGCATCGCCTGCAGCGCCCGCACCGGCGGGCCTTCTTCTTCAGCGGCGAAGAACGGGGGGCCGGATAGCGGCGCAGGCTCGGTCCAATGGCCAACGCCGCTCCGCCAGAGCGAGTTCCACGGAAAAACTTCCCCCGGATCGCGCTTGCGCGCCGGCGCGACGTCGGAATGGGCGAGAGTCCGTTCGGGCGCGATTCCCCAGCGTGCGGCAATGTCACGCACGAGCGCGATGGTCGCCTCGATCTGGCGGTCAGGAAAGGGCGGCGAGCCGCCATCATGGCCTGGGTTGACGATCTCGATCCCGATCGAGGCGGAGTTCAGATCGGCTTCGCCCTTCCACGACCCCCGGCCCGCGTGCCAGGCGCGGTCGCGCTCCGCGACCAACTGGTCGATCGAGCCGTCTTCCCAGACCAGATAATGCGCAGACACCTCGGAGGCGGGATCGGTAAGCGCCTTCAGCGCGGCCTCGCCGGTCGGCATGCCCGTATAGTGCAGGATAAGGCAATCGGGGGCGCGATAGCCGCGTCTCTCGCCATAGTTTGGCGAGGAAACGAAGCGGGCGACGAGCGAGCTATCGGGAGCGGGGCGGCTGGTCATGTCCCGCAGCGTAGGCCACACGCAGGGCGTAAAGTGACCGCGCCATGGCGAGACTAGCGCCATGGCGCGCGAAGCAAGTTTCGATCAGTACCAGGCGCGGCAGACGCGGTGGCCGTAACCGTTCCAGCCCCAGCGCGCGCAGCGCCCGTGATAGCGAGGCGCCGTGACGGAGTTGCCGATCAGCGCGCCCGTGCCCGCGCCGAGAATGCCGCCGGCAATCGCGCCGCCGGCGCTACCGCCCGTAAGCGCCGAGCCGATCAGCGCGCCGCCGCCGGCGCCGAGCGCGCCCCCGACCAGCGTGCCCTGTTGTTGTTGGGGCGTGTAGCAGCCCGAAACTGACAGGGCGCCGACCAAAGCTAGTGCAGTGAAAATCTTTTTCATGTTTCCCCCCTCTGGGTTCAATAGAAAGCGGTGCAGACCCGGTTGCCGTTGTAATCATAGCCCCACTGCGCACAGCGCCCGCTCGGGGCGGTGGCAGCGTTGCCGATTAAAGCGCCTGTCCCTGCACCAAGCAAGCCCCCAGCAATGGCGCCGCCCGCGCTGCCGCCGGTAAGCGCCGACCCGATCAGCGCGCCGCCGCCGGCGCCGATCGCCCCGCCAGCAAGGGTTCCTGTCTGCTGTTGCGGCGTTTGGCAGCCCGAAAGCGACAGCGCCCCGCCCAGGGCCAGCGCCAGAGTAAGAGTAAGAGTTTTCTTCATGTTTCCCCATTTGCCTCAATAGAAAGCGGTGCAGACCCGGTTGCCGTTGTAGTCGTAAGCCCACTGGGCGCATCGCCGAGGCGGCGGCCCACCGTAATAACCCGAAGGTGTCGCTGCCGAACCGATCAGCGCGCCCGAGCCGGCGCCAATCGCGGCGCCCGCCAGCGCGCCGCCCGCGCTGCCCCCCGACACTGCCGAACCGATCAGAGCGCCGGTGCCCGCCCCCAGCGCGCCGCCGACAAGCGCATTCTGCTGCTGCGGCGTTTCGCAGGCCGAGACGGAAAGGGCGGCGGCAAGCGCCGCCGAAAGAGCCAGAATTCTTCTCATGCGGTGCAATCTCCCGTCCCGTTTCATCCCCGAGGCCCCCAAAACTCTCTTCGTCCCGTCGACGCGCTTAAGCTGAAAAACCAAGCGGCGGACGCAGCTACGGTCCGCTGCGCGCCACAATCCCACAATTCCGGCCTTTCTTCAATGAACAAGCCGGGTCATTGGTTCCACCCGCGGCTTGGAAAAGTCTTATTTGCGCTTGACCGCCGTCGCCTTGGCCCCCTATGCCGTCCCTCGCCAGTCGGCCGGACGGCCGCCGTTTAAAAACGGAGGAAAGTCCGGGCTCCATACGGATACGGCGCCGGATAACGTCCGGCGGGGGCGACCCCAGGGAAAGCGCCACAGAAAGCAAACCGCCGGGTCGCTGGCCGCAAGGCCGTCAAGCGAGAAGGCAAGGGTGAAAGGGTGCGGTAAGAGCGCACCGCGCGGGCGGCAACGTCAGCGGCATGGCAAGCCCCGCCGGGAGCAAAACCGAATAGGAGCGACGCGCGGCGCCTACGGCGTCGCAAGGCCTTTTCCGTTGGCCCTGCCGCTCGGGTTGGTTGCTCGAGGCGCCCGGCGACGGGCGTCCCAGAGGAATGGCCGTCACGTCGGGGCGATGAGCCCCGGCCATACAGAACCCGGCTTACAGGCCGGCTGGCGTTTGCTTCGCGTCTCGTTCAAACTCGGTTCAAGCGGACCCCATCTCCCGATGTGGGGGCCGTCCAAACCTGAAAGGCAATGATGCTGCGCGCTGAAAAAGTCGTTCCGGCCGGCCATTGGTCGGGCACTCCGGCGGATACGGTCGTGCTCGATTTCGATGCACGCTATCGCCGTCGCGTCACCATGACCGGCGTCGGCGGGCTCGAGTTCCTGCTCGACCTCGCGGAAGCGACAATGCTGCGCGGCGGCGACGGTTTGCGGCTCGAGGACGGGCGCGTGGTGGAAGTGGTCGCCGAGCCCGAACCGCTGGCGGAGATCCGGGCTGCCGATCCCTTGGCCCTGACCCGCGTCGCCTGGCACTTCGGCAACCGCCATCTGCCGACCGAAATCATGCCGAAGGCGCTGCGGATCCGCCGCGATCCCGTGATCGAGGCGATGGTCGCGGGTCTTGGCGCCCGCGTGATCGCGCTCGAGGCGCCGTTCAATCCCGAAGGTGGCGCCTATGCCAAGGCGGAGAGCGGCGCGGACTCGCACCAGCAGGGTCATGATCACGCTCACCATGATCACGGACACAGCCACGACGACTACGACCACGCGCATCCCGACCACTCTGGCTGCGGTCATCCAGACCACCAGCACGACCATGGGCATCGCCAATGACCTTCAAGCAGATCGCCTTGAGCTCCTCGTGACGACTGTGCGCCGGTGACGATCTCGGGCTTTCCGCCATCAGACGCGCCTGACGCGGACGTGGCGTTGCTGCCCCTTATGTTGTGGCTGTCGCCGGCTTTCCCGGTCGGCTCGTTCGCCTATTCGCAAGGATTAGAATGGGCCGTGGAGAGCGCCGACATCCACGACGCCCGTTCGCTCGGCGGCTGGCTGGTCGATCTCTTGGAATTCGGCCCGCCGCGCTCGGACGCCCTCCTGTTCGCAGCCGCATTTCGCGCGGCAGAGGCGGAAGATTGGGAAGCCCTCGCGGAGGCAAACGAGGTCGCCATCGCGCTCGCCAATTCTGCCGAACGTCGCCTGGAGACCACGTCTCAGGGCGCCGCCTTTGTCGTCGCCGCTCGCGCCGCATGGGATTGCGATCCTCTGCGTCAGCTTTCGCTGGAGGAGCGCGTCGCCTATCCCGCGGCCGTCGCCTCGGCTGCGGCGGGTCACGGGTTGCCGCTCGAGGCGAGCCTTCAGGCCTTCATCTTGGCCCAAATCGCCGCCGCCGTCTCTGCTGTCGTGCGCCTCGGCCCGATCGGCCAGACCGACGGTCAGAAGATCCAGGCGACGCTCATCCCCCGCATACGCGCGCTTGCCCGTGAGGCGTCGGGCTCAAGCCTGACCGATCTTGGCTCCTGCGCGTTCCGCTCCGACATCGCCGCCATGCGTCATGAGACGCAATATTCGAGACTGTTCCGATCATGACCAGCCAACAACCTCTTCGCGTCGGCATCGGCGGTCCGGTCGGCTCCGGCAAGACGGCGCTCATGGAGCAGCTTTGCAAGCGTTTGCGCGGCCAATTGGATATCGCCGCCATCACCAACGACATCTACACTAAGGAGGACGCCCGCATTCTGGTCGAGGCCGGCGCGCTTCCGCCTGAACGGATCCTCGGCGTCGAAACCGGCGGTTGCCCGCATACCGCAATCCGCGAGGACGCCTCGATCAATCTCGCGGCGGTCGCGGAAATGCGCAAGCGGTTCGCCAATCTCGATCTTATCCTCATCGAATCGGGCGGCGACAACCTTGCGGCGACCTTCTCGCCCGAACTCGCCGATCTCACGATCTACGTCATCGATGTCTCGGGCGGGGAGAAAATACCCCGCAAAGGCGGCCCAGGGATAACGCGCTCGGACCTGCTTGTGATCAACAAGATCGATCTCGCGCCTTACGTCGGCGCCTCGCTTGAGGTGATGACGACGGACGCGCTCATTATGCGCAAGGGCCGTCCATTCGTGCTCGCGAACATGAAAATAGCGGAAGGGATGGAAGCGATTATCGCCTTCCTGAGCCTCAGGGGCGGGCTCAAAATCGCGGAGCCCTGGGCGTGACCCGCTCTGGACCTCGGCGGCGAAGGA
>DATDHT010000213.1:0-5757 GCA_036521435.1 Roseiarcus sp. | reverse complement strand
GAGACGATCTCGCGTTGCCCGTGCCAGGTCGAGGCGTAGTCGACGAGGCCCGATATCAGGAGCGGGCGGCTCTGCATCAGTCCGAGCACGTTTGCCTCCCTTGGCCTCGTTGGACCTCGTCGAAGACTCCGGCGCGGGCTTGAGTGATCGAGCCGATCCTCCTCCCGGACCGTGACGTCCGACGTTGGTTTGGAGTTTATCCAGTTCCGGCCTGTTGGCAATGCGGGAAAGGATCATCGGCCGTCGTCGCGTCGCGTCGGATTGACCGCGTCTCGCGGCGATGCGAGGTAGCGCCGCTGCAAACAATTCGAGAGGCGCTGCGTAATGGTCGAAGTTTTGGGGCTGGGCAATTCACTCGTCGACCTTCTTGCTTATGCGGACGACAAGTATCTCTCCGCCCAGGATATGCTGAAGGGCGCGATGAACCTAATCGACGAGGATCGCGCCGAGGCCCTCTACGCCGCCCGTGTCGATCCGCGCGTGATCTCAGGCGGCTCGGCCGCCAACACCATCGTCGGCGTCGGCTCGTTCGGGGTCTCCGCCGCCTATATCGGCAAGGTGAAGCAGGACCCGCTGGGCGCGACATTCGCCGATGACATCCGCTCGACGGGCGTTGCTTTCTCGACCTCGCCCGCCGCGCAGGGACCAAGCACCGGGCGCTGCTTCATCTATGTCACGCCGGATGGCGAGCGGACGATGAACACCTATCTTGGCGCAAGCTCCTATCTGGCGCCGGTCGACGTCGACGAGGCCTTGGTCAAATCGGCGAAGGTCGTCTATCTTGAGGGCTATATGTGGGACCGGCCGGATGCCAAGGCGGCGTTCCAGAAGGCCGGCAAGATCGCCCGCGCTGCAAACAGCAGGGTGGCCCTCACCCTGTCGGATTCGTTCTGCGTCGACCGGTTCCGCGGCGAATTCATCGAGCTCATGCGCTCGGGGACCGTCGACACGATCTTCGCCAATACCGACGAGGTTCTGTCGCTTTACCAGACGCCGGAATTTGGCGAGGCGCTCGACAGCCTGCGCGCAGAAGGGGTGCTTGGAATCGTCACCCGCTCGGAAAAAGGCTGCATCATCGTCGACGGCGATCAGACTTGGGAGGTCCCCGCCTTTGCGATCGCCAAGCTCGTCGACACGACAGGCGCCGGCGACATGTTCGCCGCCGGCTTCCTCGCGGGACTCGCACGGGGGCGGGACATGGTCACTTGCGGGCGGCTCGGCGTGCTGGCCGCGGCGGAAATCATTCAGCATATCGGCGCCCGGCCCAATGTGTCGCTTGCGGGCCTGGCGAAAGAGAATGGCGTCGCATTCTAGCGTTTAATAGCTTTTATTGGCGTTTATTTCGCCGCTTTGGCCTTGGCCGAACCGCGCCGTTGCGTCGTATCGCTTCGACCTGCCCGCCCGGCGGCGGAGGAAGCCTGGGAGGAGATAGGTGGCCAAACCCCTGATCGTGATCGATCCGCAGCCGCGGTCGCTCGACGAGATCTTCGAGCCGAAGATCTCGTCTCGGCTGAAGGACCTTGGCGAGCTGGCGATTCACGAAGGGCCCGGCCGGATGCCGGCCGAGCGCTTCGAATCGTATCTTCCCGAGATGGCGCTTTTGATCGGCCAGAGCGACATGCCGAAGTTGCGCCTCGATCGCGCCTCGAAACTTCGCGCCATCATCAACGTCGAGACGAACTTTCTTCAGAACGTCGACTACGACGTCTGCTTCGAGCGCGGTATCCATGTGCTGGCGCCGGGCTCGGCTTTCGCCAAGCCGGTCGCCGAGATGGCGCTCGGAATGGCCATCGACCTTTGCCGCGGCGTTACCACGGCGGACCGCGCGATGCGGCGCGGGCAAGAGAAATGGTTGCTCGACGGCGCGGAGGGCTGCTTCTCGCTTTACGGCGCACGGGTCGGCCTGATCGGATTCGGCGATCTCGCGCGCGCCTTCGTTCCCCTTCTTCAGCCCTTTGGCTGTCCGATCAAGGCCTACGATCCCTGGGTGTCCGACCATTTCATGGCCGGGTTTGGCGTCGCCGCCGCTTCGCTCGATGAGGTTTTGAAGACGAGTCAGGTGATTGTCGTGTTCGCCTCCGTGACCAGCGAGAACCAGGGCTTCCTAGGCAAGCACGCGTTCGAGATGATCGCGCCGGGATCGGTCTTCTTGTTGATGAGCCGGGCGGGCGTGGTCGATTTTCCCGAGTTTCTGCGGCAAGTCCAGAGCGGGCGGTTTCGCGCGGCGACCGATGTCTTTCCGCAAGAGCCCGCGCCACTCGACGAACCGGCGCGGAAGGTCGAAGGGCTGTTGCTGTCGCCCCATCGGGCCGGCGCGATGACCGACGCGCTATACGAGATCGGACGGCAGACGGTCGCCGACGCCGATCTCCTCCTGCGCGGGCTGCCGCCGCTGTCTTGCCGGCGCGCCCAGCGCGAAACGGTGGCGCTCTCTCGGTCGAAGCCGATCGAGCGGAGTTGACGACGGAGGGCCGCTTGACATCGAGCTGAGCCGGGACGTAGCCTAAAACGTTATAGAGAAGCTGGGGAACGCCCAGCTGAGGATCGGCGACGCCGGGAGGCGAACGGTCGATGGGGAGAGCGCCCACCATTCGCGACGTCGCGCTGCGCGCCGGTGTCTCGGTCGCGACCGCCTCCAATGTCGTCAATGGCGTCCGCCCTGTCGGGGAGGCGAGCCGCCGCAAGGTGCTCGAAGTGATCGCGGCGCTCGACTATCGGCTTGACCGGGCAGCCAGCGCCCTTCGCGGGCGGTCTACCCACCTCATCGGCATGGTCGTCCCCGACATCACCAACGTCTTCTTTGCGAGCCTCGTGCACGGGGTCGAAGCGCTCGCCGAACGCGACGGCTATGACCTGCTCATCGTCTCCACGATCGAGGATGCGGCGAAAGAGCGCCGACGTGTCGAGGCGCTCGTGGCCCGCCGCATCGACGGCCTCATCGTCGTGCCCGTAGGCGACGAATCGATGGCCGCGCTCAGAGGGGCAGCGGACGAATCCCGCTTGCCGCCAGCGGTGCTGATCGACCGGGGGGCCAAGGCGCCGGGATTCGACACGGTGCGCGCCGATTGCGTCGCGGGCGGTTATGCAGCAGCGCGCCACCTCATCGACCTCGGACACCGCGACATTGCCATTCTCACCCATTCGAAGCGCCTCGACAATATCGAGCAGCGCATCGACGGCTGCCGCCGCGCGCTCAGTCAGGCCGGTCTCGACGGTCGCGCCCGCGTCATCTACGGCGGCCACGATCTCGAAAGCTTGCGCGGCGCGATCGAACTCGAGCTCGAGCGCGGCGATCGGCCAACCGCGATTTTCGCCCTGACCAACGTTTGCGCCCTGGCCTCGATCAAGGCCGCACGCGGTCTCGGCCTCGAAATCCCCGCCGACGTGTCGATTGTCGGCTTCGATGATTTCGACTGGATGTCGGCGCTTAGCCCCTATCTCACCACCGTCGCGCAGCCGGTCGACGATTTCGCTTCCGCCGCTTGGCGCCTCCTGATGCGGCGCCTCAAGGGCGATGCGGAGAACGACGTCGAACGGATCGAACTTCCCTGCACCCTCAAGGTGCGGGAATCGACTGGACCCGCCCGCCCGCGGCTCAAGGCCGTTGCGGAAGTCCGATGAGCATCAAAACATCAAGGGAGTGAGACATGTTCAAACGTTCGGCTTTAGCCTCCACAATCGCGGCGCTTGCGCTGGGCCTCGCGGGATCGGCTTTCGCCGCCGATAAGCCGGTGTACGGCGTCTTGATGAAGACGCTCTCCAACCCTTTCTGGGGCGCGATGGAGAAAGGCGTGGACGAAGGCGGGAAAAACGCCGGCGTCGAGATCTTCCTCGACGCGGTCGAATCCGACCAGGCCGCCGAGCCGCAGCTGAACGCGTGCAACACCATGCTGCAGAAGAAGACGGCGGCCATGATCACCGCGGCGATCAATTCGACCATCCTCTTGC
Organism: Roseiarcus sp.; assembly: GCA_036521435.1. Classification (GTDB taxonomy): domain Bacteria; phylum Pseudomonadota; class Alphaproteobacteria; order Rhizobiales; family Beijerinckiaceae; genus Roseiarcus. The sequence continues at coordinate 1,809 of DATDHT010000213.1, read as the reverse complement.
CTTGCCTCAAGCAGGCGAACGAGATGAAGATCCCAGTCGTCGACCTGGACAACAACCTCGATCCCGCAATCACCAAAAAGGCCGGCGTGGACATCGCCTTCCATATCGGCTCGGACAATGAGGCGGCGGGCGCGAAAGGCGCCGACTATCTGGTCAGTGTGCTCGGCAAGGACGCCAAGGGGCCGGTGTTGGTAATCGAAGGCCTTTCCGGCAACATCACAGGGGAGAAGCGCGCGCACGGCTTCGCCGAAGAGCTCAAGAAACAAGCCCCGGGCCTCAACATCGTCGCCTCCCTGCCCGGCGACTGGGATAGCCTGAAGGCCGCCAACATCACCAACGACACCCTGCAGCGAACACCGGATTTGGTCGCCATCTTCTGCGCCAATGACGACATGGCGCTGGGTTCGGTCGAGGCGGCGCGCGCGGCGGGCAAGGACAAGCTCATCGTTATTGGCGTCGACGGGAACTCCAATGCGGTCAAATCGATCAAGGCCGGCCGGCTCAACGCCTCGGTCGCGCAATTGCCCTATCTTGTCGGGCTGCAGGCGGTCGAGAACGTAAAAAAGCTCCTCGCCGGCGACAAAGTTCAAGAGACAATCAATGTCCCGACCCTCGTTCTGACCAAGGAGGTCATCGAGGCGAACAAGGATCCGATGCTTCAATACGTCAGGTAAGCCGAACCGGCTCCGCCCGGTCGGTCGTATGACCCACCCCTTGATTTGAGGATGGCCTGATGACTTCGGCGTCAACGGGCGCCGCGCCTCCCTCGTGGCGCGCGCGCTTCGCCAGCGGAGCTGCGGTGCGGCTCGAATCGCTCATCGTGCTTGCGGTGCTGTGCGTGACGATGGCGATGCTGTCGAACGTCTTCCTGACCGTCTCCAACATCCTAAACATCCTGCTCTCCACAGCGGTGTTCGGCACGTTGGCGATCGGCATGACATTTGTCATTTCGTCCGCAGGCATCGATCTTTCTGTCGGATCGATCCTCGCGCTCTCGGGCGTCGCCGGCGCTATGCTGACCTCCAACCTCGAACTCCCCTGGTGGGTGGGCATTCTCGGTTGCCTCGCCATGGGCGCATTCACTGGCGCCGTGAACGGCTTCCTTATCACCAAGGGCGCGATCCCGCCGTTCATCGTTACGCTCGGCATGTTGGGCGTGGCGCGCGGCTTCGCGCTGGTGCTCAGCAACGGCGTGTCGATTTATGGCCTACCCCCAGAGATCGTTTGGCTTGGACAGGGACGCCCGTTCGGCGTGCCGACCCCGGTCATTGTCCTTCTGGTCGCGGCGCTCGTCGCCCACGTGCTGCTCGCCCAGACGCGCTTTGGCGTCTACGCTCAGGTTATCGGCGACAACGAAGGCGCGGCGCGCGCGATGGGCGTGCGCGTTGAGCGGATGAAGGTCCTCATCTACACGCTCTCCGGACTGCTTTCCGGCCTTGCCGGTCTGTTGTTCGCCGCCCGCATCAATTCAGGCGAGCCGACCGCGGCTCTAAACTACGAACTCACCGCAATCACTGCGACCATTCTCGGCGGCACGAACCTGTTCGGTGGCCGGGGCAGCGTGGTCGGCACGCTGATCGGCGCCTTGATCATGGGGGTATTGCAGAACGGACTCAATCTGATGGCCGTTCGGCCATTCTACCAGCAGATCGCCATCGGCGCGGTCTTGATCCTCGCCGTCTGGCTCGACCGCATCAACAGCACGCAAGGCTGGCGTCGATGAGCCTGCTCGAACTCAAGGAGGTCCGTAAGACCTTCGGCGCGATCGAAGCTCTGCGCGGCGTCACGTTTTCTGTTGAGGCGGGGAGC
>DATDHT010000212.1:0-13364 GCA_036521435.1 Roseiarcus sp. | reverse complement strand
ACGGGAAGGATACTGGCCTCGCCTAAGCCCTTCCTCGCAATTGGGGCGGGGAGGGCGATAAGGCCGACTTAGGCGGCCTTCGGCAGCGAGCCTTTCGCCTGCTCGACGATCGCGGCGAATGCTGCGGGCTCGGAAATGGCGAGGTCGGACAGCACCTTGCGGTCGACTTCGATCCCCGCCGTGGCCAGGCCGGAAATAAAGCGGCTGTAGGTCAGCCCGTGCTCGCGCACCGCCGCATTGATGCGCTGAATCCACAAAGCGCGAAACTCGCGCTTGCGGTTCTTGCGGTCGCGATAGGCGTATTGCATCGACTTGTCGACCGCGGCCTTGGCGGCGCGGATCGTGTTCTTGCGCCGGCCAAAGAAACCCTTGGCGGCCTTGAGCACCTTCTTGTGTTTGGCGTGGGCGGTTACGCCCCTTTTGACGCGCGACATGCTTCAAATCTCCGGGAAAAAGGTTCAGCCGTTCGGCAGGAAGTATTTCTTGACCTTCTCGCCGTCGCTCTTGAACAGAATCGACGTGCCGCGCAGATCGCGGATCTGCTTTGGCGTGCGCTTGATCATGCCGTGCTGCTTACCGCGCTGGGCGTAGACGACCTTGCCGGTCCCGGTGATTTTGAAGCGCTTTTTCGCGCCCGATTTGGTCTTCAACTTGGGCATTTGGCTCTCCTTAAGGCTTGGCGCCTTTTTGAATTTGCCGGGGCGAGACCCCGTTCGCGTCGGAACGAGCGAAAAAACCGCCACGGCAGCCCTTAACGGCCGGGCGGTTTTCAACGCGGGCTCCTTACGCGAAAGCCCGCGTGTGTGCAAGTGCGTGGAGAGGCCTTGGAGAGAGCTTTCGCCCCCGTCCTACCTCATCATTGTCGAGATTGCCGCCGCACAGCCATCCGCAAAACTGCGTGGCTGCGCATTGAGCTGACCTGACGCGGACACCAGGCCAAAGGCCAGAGTCCAAACGAGTAGAATCGTCGCAAAGGCGACCGCCAAGGGCCTCTCGTTGCGATGATCGATCAGACCTTCATCATAGAAGCCTGAATTTGCTAAGTTTCGCGACATCGTCGCATCTCCATATTGTCCACCGTTCGTAAACATCGCGGCGGTTCATTTGATGGATTACTCAACCACACCTCGTCGTCAGACGGTGTGATGCGGATCACACTCCGAAATTGGCGTGTTGAATGCCCGTCGGCGTTTCTCGCCCGCCATGGCGATCGAAAGCCGCGCCGACGAACGGGTCAAACGGACGCTCAGCCCTGGTATTGCGCGTCGCTGACCTTCTCCATCCACTCGACCGCCTTGCCGTCGAGCGCCTCCTGGATGGCGATGTGGGTCATGGCGGTGGTCGGGGCGGCGCCGTGCCAGTGTTTCTCGCCGGGCGCGAAGACCACGACGTCGCCGGGACGAATTTCCTCGATCGGGCCGCCCTCGCGCCGCGCCCGGCCGCAGCCCATGGTGACGATGAGGACCTGACCGAGCGGGTGCGTATGCCAGGCGGTGCGCGCGCCGGGCTCGAACGTGACCGCATTGCCGGCCGCCCGCGCGGGAGCGCTCGCTGGAAACAGCGGGTCGATGCGGACCACGCCGGTAAAATATTCCGCTGGTCCCTTGGCCGACGCGCTCGAACCCGCTCGCTTGATGTCCATCCGCCGCTCCTTAAGCAAACGCACGCCCGAGAAATCGATCACAAGACCATGCAAGCGAGGGGCCGTCCACACAGGCTTCGCTTCGCCCGCAATGACGGCTCGATTCCGTAGCCGAGGATCAGCGGTGCGAGACCGCCGCCCGGCGTCAATTGCCCATCTTCGCTTTCATCGCTTGCAGCGCCTTGCCGCAGCCGACGCTGATTTCCATCTTGTGTTCCTTGAGGCAGGCGATGATGCGCCCGCCGCCCATCTGCACGCCGGGGCAAAGCCGCGCCACATCCGCCCTGCAATATTTCATCGCCTCAGCCTGCTGGGCGAGCGCGTTCGGCGCCGCGGAGACGAGCGCTGCGAGCGAAAGCGCCGAGGCGATTGCAAAATGACGAATGCGCATGGTTCCCCTCCCTTGCCGCGTGAGCGCGGACCGAAGACCGCCGTCAGATAGGACGCGCGCGATCGGGTGGTCAAACGAAAAACCTCAAGTCTGGTAGAAGCGAATGCGTGGAGAATGGCCGAGTCGCTCGCCCCTAGCTTCCGTCCGCGCCAGGCTTTAAGACCGCGGCCCCGGCCAGAAGGAAACCGTCTTGAACGCCCCGCAAGCCGCTCACGACAAGCGGCCCGTGTTCACGCACGGTTCGTTGATGCGCCACGTCGCGGTGATGACCGCGACCGGCGCCATCGGCTTGATGGCGGTGTTCGTCGTCGATCTTCTGTCGCTGTTCTGGGTGTCGAAGCTCGGCGATCAGGCGTTCAAGGCGGCCGTCGGTTATGTCGGGCTGATGACGTTCTTCGTCATGTCGATCAACATCGGGCTTACCATCGCAGCCTCGGCCGTGGTCTCGCGCGCGCTTGGGAGCGGCGACCGGCCGCGTGCCAGGCGCCTCGCTGCGTCCTCGCTCATCATCGCCGCCGTCTTCTCCGCCGTGACGGCCGCGGCTATGTTCCTGTTGCGCGACTGGATCCTCGTCACGGTTTTGCATGCGCACGGCGAGTCGGCCGAGGTCGCCTCGAAATTCATCGCCATCAGCATTCCGGCGAATGTGCCGCTCGCGGTCGGCATGACGTTTTCGGGAATCCTGCGCGCCGTCGGCGATGCGCGTCGCGCAATGTATGTGACCCTGTCGGCCGGGATCGCCACGGCTTTTCTCGATCCGCTGCTTATTTTCGGCCTGGGGCTCGGCGTCTACGGCGCCGCCTGGGCGACGGTCCTGTCGCGTCTGATCCTGCTTGGCGTTGGCTGGCTTGGCGCGGTCGGCGTGCACGATCTCGTCGCGCGGCCAAAGCGCAACGCCGCCCGCGGCGATTTCGGTCCGATCATGGCGATCGGCTTTCCAGCGATCATGGCCAATATGGCGGCGCCGGTCAGCTCGGCCTATACGCTCAGGATCTTCTCCGATTTCGGCGAGCCGGCGATCGCCGCATCGGCCGTCATTGATCGCGTAACCCCGGTTGCGTTCGGGGTCGTTTTCGCCCTCACCGCATCGGTCGGGCCGATCATCGGGCAGAACTATGGCGCGAAATTGATGGAGAGAGTGCAGCGGACGCTGACCGATTCCTTCATTCTCTCGATTGCTTACGTTCTCATCGCCTGGGTGGTTCTGGCGCTGGCCGAGCCGGCGCTGATCGCCGCCTTCGAGGCCAAGGGCGAAAGCGCGCAATATATCGCTTTCTACTGTCGATACGGCGTGGTCGCCTGGGTCTTCCTCGCCTGCCTCTTCGTAGCCAACGTGTCGTTCAACAATCTTGGCTTTCCGGTGCTGTCGATGGCGTTCAACTGGGCGCGCGCGACGCTGGGGACGATTCCGTTCGTGACGATTGGCGCGCGATACGGCGGCGTGCAGGGCGGCATGCTGGGTTTTGCGCTCGGATCCGCCTTGTTCGGATTAATCGCCGTCGCGACTGCTTATGCGGTGACGTGGCGGCTCGCGAAGGCGATCGACGGCGGGATTCGCGCTGACATGCGGCCGGCGGCGAAAGCGCCCTGAGGAACACGGCAGCCGTTACGGAAAGGCGCTCGCGATATGGGTGAAGCTCGAGCTGAGTTGCGTTCCCGCCGTGCCGACTGCACTCACGATCACAATCGCGATGAGCGAAGCTATGAGCGCATACTCGATCGCCGTCACTCCCTGGCGGCAGAGCATGAACCGGCGCAATAGCTTGGTCATGACGGGTGTCCTTGAAATTCCACCGTATCAGGCCTGAAAGTTCCTAATATTGGATGAGATCGAGCGGGGACTTTTCGCATCGCGGCAACCGCCTGCCGTAACGGTTAAGGCGATCCGAAGGCCGGGCGCGTTTCTGTATCTTTCGGAGGCGCCCTTTGCATTGTCGGAGCGGCGCGACTATCTAGCCGGTTCGCCGGCTCGCCGGCCGGGGGGTAAGCGCCTTTATGGCCCGCGACGTCGTCGATAGTGAGATTGTCGAATCGCGCGACGCGCTCGTCGCCTGGTTCGAGGGAGGATGTAAGCCGTCGGGCCCGTTCAGGGTCGGCACGGAACACGAGAAAATCCCATTTTATCGCGCCGATCATTCTCCGGTCCCTTATGGCGGCGAGCGAGGGATCCGAGCGCTGCTCGAAGGCATGTGCGCGCACCTTGGCTGGGAGCGCATCGAGGACGGCGAAAACCTGATCGGCCTTTATGACGCGAAGGGCGAGGGCGCCATCTCGCTCGAGCCGGGTGGACAATTTGAGCTCTCCGGCGCCCCGCTCGGCGACGCGCACGCAACCGCGATCGAACTCGATCGTCATCTGGCCGCTTGCCGCGTCGTCGCCGAGCCGCTTGGCATCGGCTTTCTCACGCTCGGCATGAGCCCCAAATGGTCGCTGGCCGAGACGCCGGTCATGCCAAAAAGTCGTTACGCGATCATGGCCCGCTATATGCCGAAGGTCGGCACGCGCGGCCTCGACATGATGTTTCGCACCGCGACCGTGCAGGTCAATCTCGACTTCGCGAGCGAACGGGACATGGTCACGAAGATGCGCGTTGGCCTTGCGCTGCAGCCTGCGATCGCCGCCTTGTTCGCCAATTCGCCGTTCACCGATGGCAAGCTCAACGGACTTCTGTCCGCGCGCTCGGAAATCTGGCGCCATACCGATCCGGCGCGCACCGGGATGCTCGCCTTCGCCTTCGAGCCCGGCATGGGATTCGAGCGCTACGTCGACTATGCGCTCGGCGTGCCGCTCTATTTCCTGAAGCGCGGCGATCACTATCAGGACGTGGCGGGAGGAAGCTTTCGCGATCTGCTCGCCGGCCGGCTGCGCCAAGCGCCCGGCGAGCGGGCGACGCTCGCCGATTGGGCGAACCACCTGTCGTCGATTTTCCCCGAGGTGCGCCTCAAGCGCATTCTCGAAATTCGCGGCGCTGACGTTGGCCCGCCAGAGCGCATTGTCGCTTTGTCAGCTCTGATGGCCGGCCTCTATTACGATCCGGACGCGCTTAGGGCGGCCGAGGCGCTGAGCCGAGGCTGGACTGCGCAGGATCGGCAGAAGCTGCGCGACGACGCGCCTGTGCTTGGGCTCGGAGCCGAGATCCGAGGCCGGGTCCTGCGTTCGGTCGTGATGGACATGCTGGCGATCGCCCACGGCGGCCTCAAGCGGCGCGCGCGGCTCAATGCGAAGGGCGAGGACGAAACCCTCCACCTTCGTCCCCTCGAGGCGATCGCCGAGAGCGGCCGCGAGGCGGCCCGGCATTGGATTGAGCGTTACGAAGGGCCTTGGAGCCGCTCGGTCGAGCCGGCGTTTGATGAGGCGGCGTTCTAAGCCTTAGCGACGACGCGTCGGGTTGTCGTGAGGCGATTGCCCAACTGGACGGACAGTAAGCGCACGCATAATGATTTGATCTCGGCGCCGGATGGGTACGCCTACGTCCCCGCGGGGGGCATGATCCCTGTGGCGTCGTACCGACCCGGGTTGGATCAATCCATGCAGCTTCACTATTCCATGCGGGGAGCGGTTTGGATCTTCATTTACCTGCTCTTCATCCTCGCCCCATTGTTCGCGCTGCTGACAGGATCTTTCCCGCCATCGCCACGCGGTTTCCCGGGGGAGTTCGCCGTCGCGGTCGGATACTCGGGCCTGGCGATGATGGGTCTGCAGTTTGGCCTCACCGCACGCTTCCGATACGTCACCGAGCCGTGGGGCGAAGACGTCATTTATCACTTTCACCGCCAGATATCGCTCGTCGCAATCGCCCTCGTCATCCTGCACGTACTTATCCTTTTTGTCCTCCGTCCGCAGCGGCTGGCGATGCTCAATTTTTTCGAAGCGTCGTGGCGCGCCAGCTTCGGCGCCCTGTCGATCTACGCGCTGATCGCGCTGGTCGTCACGGCCCTGTGGCGCACGAAGTTGAAGATCCGCTACGAGACATGGCACCTGTCCCATATCGTACTTGCGGTCATCGCCATAGCGGCCGGGCTCCTGCACATGTTGGGCTTTGGCCGCTATCTGGTCGATCCGTGGAAGCAGGCGTTGTGGGTCGGCCTGACGCTCTTCTGGATCGCTCTTCTCATCTACGTGCGCGTCGTCAAGCCGCTGTTCATGCTGCGCCGGCCGTATCGGGTCGTAGAAGTGCGCAAGGAACGCGGCGACACGTGGACGCTCGCGATGGAGCCGGATGGCCACCTCGGCTTCCGCTTCAGTCCCGGTCAGTTCGGCTGGATGACGGTCTGGGGGAATCCCTTCAAAGTCACCGGACATCCGTTCTCGTTCTCGTCCAGCGCCGCGACGACGGACGGGCGTGTCGAGATGTCGATCCGCGCTCTCGGCGACTTCACCAGCGCGATTCCTGACCTGCCGGTCGGGCAGCGTGTCTATCTTGATGGGCCCTATGGCGCGTTCACCATCGGAAACCCGGCCGACATGCATGTGCTGATCAGTGGCGGCATCGGCGTCACGCCGATGATGAGCATGATCCGAACGCTTGCCGACCGCGGCGACAAGCGCCCGGTGATCCTGCTCTACGCAAGCAAGGACTGGGAATCGATAACCTTCCGCGAGGATTTGGAGACGTTAAAGGCGCGGCTCGATCTGACGACCGTTTATGTGCTGCAGAATCCCACGGGGGAATGGATAGGAGAACAGGGCTACATCACCGCCGAGATGTTCAAACGCCATTTGCCGCCGCCCTATGAGACGCATGAGTATTTCATCTGCGGGCCGGATGTGATGATGGATGCGATCGAGAACGCCCTTAAGGAATTGGGCGTGCCGCTCTCGAAGTACCATTCCGAGCGCTACAGCTTCGTCTAGGGGATGCCGTCGATGCGCCGTTTGTTTGCCGACCGCCTCGTCATCATGACGGCGCTCGTCGTGATCGTGATGGCGGCGGTGTTTGCATTCCTGCGGGTGGCGGCCGGATAGATCGCTCTCGCCTCAGCGCACTATGTCGCCTGAGCCCGTGGGCGCCAAAAGGCGGCCTCCGCCTGACGGCGCGCCGATCATCATGAGGCCGGAAGCCTGGTTGCCGGCGATTGCCGGCTGATCAATCGGCGCGAACGGGTCGTGTCGCCCGCCAATCCGCTCGTTGGACCCGAAACGCGCGCCCGCGGTGATATAGCCGCTGATCCGCGCGCATCCGGCTCGGGCAGGCGCCGTCGGATCCTCGCTTGATCCGCCGCAATAGGACCCGCGCAGCGGCGGCTGAGAATCCAGCCCAACGGCGTCGCCGGCGTTGGCCGCATTCGGCAGACTTGCCCCGATGACCGCCAACAAAGGCGCACTGAGCGCCCCAATTATTCGAGCAACCCCGCGCGACGCGCCGATGGAATGGTGAATCATCGTCGCTGGGGATGAAGCCACATCGTGGCGGCAAAATGGCAAAAGCGCGCCGTGATCTTCAAACTAGCGCATGGTGTGTCTTTTTGGCCAATCGCCAAGCGTTGCCTGGATGAGAGCGAGCGCCGCCACCGCGGCCGTGTCCGCCCGCAAGATGCGCGGCCCCAGGTTTAGCCGCAGCACGCGCGGCGCCGCGAGGATCGCGGCGCGCTCGGCGGCCTCGAAGCCGCCTTCCGGCCCGACAAGCAAGCTGACGCCGCCATCGGCGCGCGCGGTCCCGAGCGCATCCAGGGGGCTCGCTTGCTCTGCGTCCTCGTCGCAGAAGACGAGAAGCCGCTCCGGCGGCCAGCCCTTGAGCGCTTCGGCAAGGGGCTCGACCGGCGCAATCTCCGGAACCCAGATCACGCCGCATTGTTCGCAGGCCTCGATCGCGTTGGCGCGCAGACGGTCCTCATTCACCCGGGCGACCTGGGTGTGGCGGGTGATGACCGGCTTCAACCGGCGCGCGCCCATCTCAACCGCCTTCTGCGCCATGTAATCTAGGCGCGCGTGCTTGAGCGGCGCGAACAGATAGTCGACGTCGGGCGGAGTTTCCTGTGGTCGGCTCTGCGCGCCGACGGCGAGCGTGGCGGCCTTGCGCGAGCTCGTGGCGAGGCTGGCGGCAAACTCGCCGTCGCGCCCATTGAACAGAAGGACGGGAGCGCCCGCTCCGAGCCGCAGCACGTTGACGAGATAATTCGTCTGCTGAGGATCGAGCTTGACCTCGGCCTCGTTGGCGAGGTCCTGGGGGACGTAAAGACGGGGGGTTTGGAAATCGGTTCGCGCCATGGGCTCCCATAGCTCGGGCTGCGGTCGGCGGCCATCGCCGGCGCCTTTTCGGACAGGGTAACAAAGCCAGACTGGCCGGCGAATGCGCCGTTAGAGGACGCGCTTGCGTCCGCTTTCAGGGAGAAGGAACATGACGGCCCGCAGACAAATCGGCGTTGCGGTCGCGGCCTTGGGTTTGTTCGCCTTTCCGGCCCAACTTGCGCTTGCGAGCGATGCGGCGCATCCGACCGTGATCGAACTGTTCCAGAGCCAGGGCTGTTCCTCATGCCCGCCGGCCGAGGCGAGTGTCGGGGCGGTCAGCGGGCGCCCGGATGTGCTGGCGCTCTCGTTTGAGGTCGACTACTGGGACCGGCTCGGCTGGAAGGACACATTCTCCAAGGCCGCATGGACGGCGCGCCAATACGCCTACGCTCGGGCGCTCGGTCATGACGGCGTCTACACGCCTCAGGTGGTCGTCAACGGCCGGGTCGCGGGGGACGCTTTGGAGCCGGGCAGTTTAGCCGGGCTTATGAGCCGGGGCGATCGCGGCGCCGGCGGCCCGAACGTCAACTTTTCGGGCGGGGCGGTGACGGTCGGGGCAGGGGCCGCGCCAGCCGGCGGGGCCGACGTATGGCTCGCGCGCTATATTCCGCACACGGTCGAGGTCACGATCCCCCGTGGCGAGAATGCCGGCCGCACGTTACCCTTCAGGGGTGTCGTGCAGGAAATGGTCCTGCTGGGCAAATGGCGTGGCGAGGCCGCAAGCTTCCCCGTGGCTGGCGGCGATCCGGGCCTCGCCGAGGCGGCGCTCCTGCAGGCAAGCGGGGCAGGGCCGATCCTCGCTGCGGCAAAGAGGTAGAGGCGGCCCGAAATCGCTCGGCTTTGGCATTCGCGCGGAAAGAGCATGTGAAGGAATCGCTTTTTCCATTGGCGAGCAGTCACCGGGCGGCGATGGATGAATGGGCGGGTCATGGATGCTGTGCGGGTTGAGCGTTCTCTGGCAGCCGCTCTGCCCCTGAAGGGCGTGGGCGCTAGGCGGTGTTGTCCCTCAAACGTCGGGCGGCGACGAGATTGTTCGCCAGCGCATGCCAGAGCGCATGCGCCTTCGCCTTGAAGAGCCGCACGGCAAGAAAACCAAGCCATGGTTCTTGCGGTCGGCGTTGATCCGCTCGATGCGCTGGCGCGAGGCGTAGACGGCCTTGCCTTAAGGATCGCTCGTCGAACCCCTCGGCTCCTTCTTTCTGGTCTCGTCCCTGACGTGCCTCGCAGCGCGCCTTCCGCTCCGCCTCGAGCCGTTCGAGCGGCGCCCGCGCTCTTGCCGCGCGCTCCCCAACCTCACGCCCCGCACGCTCATGCGCGGCTTGCCCTCGGCGCGTCGAGGCCGAAGGAACGCAGTGTCAAGGAGCGGGCAGCGCCTTGTCGTTTCGGCAGACCGACAATGGCGATGTGCGCGCCAGTTCCACGCGTGTCATCGTTTGCGCGTGAACGTCAAAAGCTCCAGTAAGGCAGACGCACGAATACCCATACTGGCCGTTCGTGGCCACGAATCGGTCGGGCTGCGGCTGAGGCAGTTTTTCGATTCCCTCCGCATAGGGGCCGCCTTGTGCGGAGATGATCCAGAGGCCGTGCGAATCCCTCAGCCACCAGTTGCCGGGAGTGGGATTCTCCAGCCATCCGCAGCGCTCCTCCGCAAAGACAGGATAGAGCGACGCAGCAAGCGTCAGCCCGACAATCACACCAACTCTTGCCAGCCGGCGTCTGGCGCGCAGATTAGAACTGGGAGTGGCGAGCATGTCGGGCGGCTCGCTATTTCTCTGGAGGAACCTCACGAGGTCGTATAACTGATCGCCGAGTAAAAGTTGTGGCCGTACATGGCTATTGCTTGAGCTTTGTCCAAACCATTGATGATCCTGCGCGCGTTCACCCAATCTTCCGTGGTACTGTTAAAATAATTGGCCAATGACTTGCCGGTAAACAGGCCCTTGATCATGCCAATGAACATGATGTTGGTCGCGTTATCGAGATCCAGCGCCAGCTCGGGATGATCAACGAAGTCGACACCCAGTAAGTCTGACATGGTCTTGTAATTACGCTCCCAGGTTAATTGCACGAAACCACGACCGTAATAAACTTGCCCGGTTGTCGCATCAGGCTTTCCATATGGCATCCCCCGTCCCTTGCCGTATTCTTCAATCGGTTGCATATGTTGATCGGTCTCATGGTACGTCGTCGCAAGGGCGTAGGCGAGCCAGCGGTCATCACTCGTGGGGTATTTCGCTTCCCATCCATCGAGAATCGCGTTGATTCCATCAACCTGCGATTGTTTCAAATTGTTCGAGAACATCGTTCGGCGCACTTGAGTGAAGAAAAAAGTGCGATTGATCAGGCTCATGCCACCCTCCCAGTATACGAAGCCAAATGCGGGTCGATCGAACTTTAAATTGCTCCCCACTACTTTCATTTTAGCACGAGTCGCGAAAATCGCGCTGTGATCAAGGTCACATCTCGCTGACTGTCCGGAGTCGGAGCGGATGGGCGGTCGGCGAACGGAGGCGCTCGCCTTCGCCGCGCTAGTGGTCCATATTTAGCGCGGACGCTGGGTGGGCTCGGCCGCGCGCGCGCCCAGTGCGAAATCGTCGGGAGTGAGACGATGGATCCGAAATCGACTGCGGTCGTGCTCATCGAATATCAGAACGATTTCACCACCGAGGCCGGAACGCTGCATCAGGCGGTGAAGCCGGTGATGGACAAGACCAATATGCTAGCCAACACGGTCGAGACCGTGAGACAGGCGGGCGAGCTCGGCGCGACGATCATCTACGCCCCGATCACGTTCACCGAGGATTATCGCGAGCTGAGCCCAAGCCCGAGGCAAGAGCGCGTCGGACCATGGTGAGGCTGAACGAAGTTCGCCGTAACGAGGTCGCAATCGAAGCCCCGTCTTCGTTCGACGCCGGACTCGCCTTCATCGGAATCATCCGCACGCCCTGGACGTCGCGCCTGAACTGTCCGCGCCAGGGGCGAGGCGATGGCCCCATCTGCCGCATCGAAGTCGCCGAGCCCTGGGTCGCCGCGCTGGACGGGATCGAGGCCTACGAGCGGATCGAGGTCCTCTATTGGCTGCACGAGTCGCGCCGCGATCTCGTGCGCCAAAGTCCGGCTGATGACGGTGAGACGCGCGGCACGTTTTCGCTGCGTTCGCCCGTTCGACCCAACCCGATCGGGACGGCGCTTGCGACGCTGGTTGCGCGCGAAGGGGCGACGCTGCTGGTCAGGGGCCTCGACTGCCTCGATCGGACGCCGCTCATCGACCTGAAACCCGACCGCTGCCGGTTTACGCCGCTCGCGCCGCCGCAGGCGGGCGATTTCGAGACGGGGTGAGACGCGTCCAATTTGCCGGCGGGGCGGAGCATCAGTCCGGCATGGACGACGGGCGTCGAGCCGCGTGGCGCAGGCCATGGATTACGACTTCGTCGTCCACCGCGGCGTAAAAGATTACATAGGGATACGGGTGGATGATGAGGCGGCGAAGGCGGCGTGTGTCCGTGAGTTGGCCGGCATGAGGATGCAAGGCGATGAGGTCGATAATCGCCCGGATTCGCGTTTTGACGTGATGCGCGCCTTGCGGGGAGTGCTCATCGATATGCGACAAGATGTGAACGAGTTCTTCGGCGGCGCGAAGCGTGTATCGTAGCTTCACAGGCCGTGCTTGGCCCAAACCGCTTTGATCTGATCCTCGGTGGCGAACTCGCCTCGCCCGGCCTGCGCGAAGGAGGTCTGGAATGACGCGTTTTCTTCTGCGCTCAAGCTGACGATCGATGGATCGTCGCCGACCAATTGCTGGAGGATTCGCGCCAAAGCGTCCTGGGTTTCTGGCGGCAGGCCGCGCAAGGATTGAACCGCCCGTTCGAGAAGTTCGGTCATTGACGTTTCATAGCGCAATTGGCGATTGATTGAAACGACGCGAGGACGCTTGGTCGACGCGCCTGGTCCGAGGCCTCGACTGCCTCGATGGAACGCCGCTGGAGCGTTCTCTTTTGCCCGCCGTCGGTGTTTGGTCGCGACCGGCGGGAGGACGGGCGATGAGGGGATCCCTCGGAGAGAAGATCAACCAGGGCGGCACGGCGGACATCCACGCCTGGGCGCCGGGTCAGGTCGTAAAACTGTTCCGGGAAGGTTTCCCGCCGGAGTTCAGCCAGCAAGAGGCGCGGATGACCCAGGCAGCCTTTGCCGCCGGCGTGCCAGCGCCGGAGGTGTTCGGCGAGGTGACGCTTGACGGACGCTTCGGCATCGTGCTCGGCCGCCTCGACGGACCGACACTGCTGCAGGTCGCGCGCGGCGGCGCCGTGACGTTTGCTGAGGCGGGCGCCATCCTTGCGTCCCTCGGTCTCACCGTTCACAGGATGCCGGCGCCGCCGGAGGCCTTCCATCTGCGCGGCTGGATGGACAAAGCCTTCAGGCTCGAGGGCGACAGCGTGCCCAGGCACATCGCCTCCGGCATCCTCGCGCTGATCGACCGCCTGCAGCAGCCGGGGGACGGGCTGTGCCATGGCGACATCCATCCTGGAAACGTGATCATGACGGCGGACGGTCCGCGGCTGATCGACTGGACCTTTTCGATCCGCGCGCCTGCGGCTCTCGATCATGGGTTCACTCACATCGGCCTGACCGAGCTTGCCCTCGACATCACCGACAATCCGCGGCGGCCGCTTGCGGTCAATGCGGCCGCGCAATCCGAATACGCGCGGCTGTCCGGCCAGCCGGTAGCGGCGCTGAGGCAAGCGATGGAGGCCTGGCTGCCGATCGCGATCGTCCGCTACTTCCTGCTTATGGGCGGCCCGACAAGCGAGCGATGGCGGCGGATCATGCAGCGCGCCGAAGCGGCCCTGCGCCCGCAGGACTGAATCCTTCAGTGCGCGCGCGCTGGCCGTCGATGCGGCTGCTCAGTGCGGCGGCAACGGACAGCCTTGGGGTGGGGGTATTAGGGCACGCCGGTAAAATGGCGGCTAGAGCTTAAAAGCCTCCTCTGGCGCAAGTCGTCTCGCTTGACTCTCTTCATCCCCCGGTCCAAAACAAGAACAAATGACGAACATAGGGCGTGGACCGAATGTCGCCAGGCGGCAGAGCGGAGGGGATGGCGCGTCT
>DATDHT010000211.1:0-7380 GCA_036521435.1 Roseiarcus sp. | reverse complement strand
CGATTCGACCCGCGCCTATCAGGGTGCGGCGGGAAATCTGCCGCCCGAGTTCGTCGCCTCGCTCGAGCGCCTGACGGTCGGCCCGAATCGGCCCAATCTGACCTTGATCCTCGACCTCGATCCGGAACTCGGCCTTAAGCGAGCTGCCGCGCGAAGGCAGACGGCGCCTGCCGACCGGTTTGAATCGGAGGGACTGCCGTTTCATAAAACCCTTCGGCGCGCGTTCCTCGACATCGCCGCGACCGAGCCTTTGCGCTGCGTCGTCATCGACGCCGACGGAAGCGAAGACGACATCGCCGCCGCCATTTGGTCGACAGTCGAGAGCAGGCTCGATCCGGCGGCCGCGCTCACGGCCAAGTTCGTATGAGTAATTCCCAACGTCCTCGTCCTGAAGAGCCGCGAAGCGGCCTCGAAGGGCGCTCTCGCGCGCGCCGACGGCGTCAAGAGCTGGAGCATGCTTCGAGACGCCGCGCTTCCGCGCGGCTCCTCAGCATGAGGTCCATGAGGCGCCGCCGTTCCGAACTTCGACCTTCGCAGTTTCCCGCATGAACCAGCCCCGCACGAAAAAACCCGAGACCGACGATCTTCCCGAAGCTGACGCGCTCACCGGCGCGCCCCACCCGCGTCACGTCTATTCGCTGGTCGGCCACGAACGCGCTGAAGCGGAAATGCTGTCGGCCTATCGCGAGGGCCGCCTTGCGCATGCCTGGCTGATCGGGGGCAGGGAAGGGATCGGCAAAGCGACGCTCGCCTGGCGGTTTGCCCGCTTTGTGCTCGCCAACCCTGATCCGGCCGCGAAGGCGGTCCGTGAAGCGCCCAACCTCGATGTCGCGCCGACGCATCAGGCAGCGCGGCTTCTCGCGGGGCTCGCCCATCCCGACTTTGCTCTGATCCGCCGGGAGTGGCAGGCGGCGTCAAAGAGGCTTGCCAGCGAAATTTCGGTCGACGTCGTGCGGCAGGGACTGCAAGTCTTCCAGCTCTCCGCCGCCTTTGGCGGCTGGCGGATTGCGATCGTGGATTCGGCTGAGGACCTGAACCGCAACAGCGCCAACGCCTTGCTCAAAATGGTCGAGGAGCCGCCGCAACGATCGCTGATCCTCATCGTGTCGCATCGGCCGGGCCAGATCCTGCCCACAATCCGCTCGCGCTGCCGCCGTTTGCGGCTCGATCCTTTGTCGGAGGATGAGATCGTGCGGGCGGCGACCGCCCTCGGGTCGCCCTGGAGCGAAGCCGGCCGCAATGCAATCGAGATCGCCGCCAAGCGTGCTGACGGATCGATTCGCGAGGCGCTCGTTCGCCTCGCGCCCGAATCGGAAGGGGCGGCCGCGCTGATCGATTCGATCGTCGCCGGTCTGCCGCGCCCTGATCCCCGCGCGGTCGCCAGGCTCGCCGATGCGGTTGGCGGGCGCGCTGCGGACGAGGCTTACCGCGGCTTCCACCGCGAGCTCTACGACTGGCTTGTCACCTACGCGCGCGATGTCGAGCCCGGGTCCCTCCGGGTGGAAGAGATTGGCGAGCTGTGGGACCGCATTCGAGATGCTGAGCGCGAAACGGAGGCGCTTAATCTCGACCGCAAGCTGCATATTCTGGCGCTGTTCGCCGAGATCGCCGCGACTGACCCGCGGCGCTGAACAGATAACTCCTAACCGGGTCCCTCGTGCTGAGGAGTGGCGCCGCAAGGCGATGCGTCTCGAAAGCCTGCCCTGCGCTTGTCGAAGGCACGCTCCGGAAGGCATTGCCGCCTTCTGGATCATCCCTCGAGACGCCATGCTCCGCATGGCCCTCAGGATGAGGTTGGTGGACGCCCAACCCTAAGGCTTGAGTTACGCATAGATTCTCATCGCCGGTTAAAAGCTTTTGCTTTAAGGGGCGCTCATGAGCCGCTTCTTCATCACCACGGCGATCCCTTACGCCAACGGCGCGCCGCATATCGGCCACGCCTATGAGCGCATCGCGACCGACGCGATCCAGCGGTTCATGCGCCTGGACGGACGCGACACGTTCTTCGTCACTGGCATGGACGAGCACGGCCTCAAAGTTCAGCAGGCGGCCGCGCGAGAAGGCATCTCGCCGCAGCAATTCGTCGATCGCGTCGCGGCCGAGTTCGAGGCGATGGGCGACATGCTAAACGCCCGCGCTGACGACATCGTGCGCACGACGGAACCGCGGCATACCCACGCCTCTCAGGCGATCTGGGAGCGCATGGCCGCGAATGGCGACGTCTACCTGTCGAAATATTCCGGCTGGTATTCGGTTCGCGACGAGGCCTATTTCCTCGACGGCGAACTGACCGATGGCTCGGACGGGACCAAGCTCGCGCCGAGCGGGGCGCCGGTCGAATGGGTGGAGGAGGAAAGCTACTTCTTCCGACTCTCCAAATACGCCGACAAGCTGCTCGCGCACTACGCCGCGCATCCCGATTTCGTCACGCCGGAAAAATATCTGAACGAAATCGTCGCCTTCGTGAAGCGCGGCCTCGCCGATCTCTCGATCAGCCGGGCGACACTGAAATGGGGGGTGCCGGTTCCGGGCGATCCGAAACACGTGATGTATGTCTGGGTCGACGCGCTGACCAATTACATCACCGCGACCGGCTTTCCGGACGATGGCCCGCGGGCGAAATTCTGGCCGGCGGATGCTCATGTCATCGGCAAGGACATCACGCGCTTCCATGCCATCTACTGGCCGGCGTTCCTGATGTCGGCGGGGCTGCCCGTGCCGAAACAGGTCGTCGTGCACGGCTTCCTGTTCAATCGTGGGGAGAAGATGTCGAAGTCGGTCGGCAACGTCGTCGATCCAAAGGCGATGGTCGACGCCTATGGGCTCGACGCGGTGCGCTATTTCTTCCTCCGGGAGGTTCCTTTCGGCCAGGACGGCAGCTACTCGCATGAAGCGATCGTTGCGCGCATGAACGCCGATCTCGCCAACGACATCGGCAATCTGGCGCAGCGCTCGCTGACGATGATCGCCAGAAACTGCGGGGGAGAGGTTCCAGACTGGAACGCGCCCATGGGACTGGTCGACGAGGAGACTGACGAACTGCTGGCGGCCGCGGATTCCTTGATTGAAACCGCCCGAACGCACATGGCCGCCTTCGCGATCCATCAATACGTCGCCAGCGTTTTCGAAATTGTCGCGCGGACAAACCGCTATTTTGCAACCCGTGAGCCATGGAAAAAGGCAAACAGCGATCCCGGCGAAATGCGCGTTGTTCTGTACACAACGCTCGAAGTCCTGCGCATCGTTGCGATCTTGTTGCAGCCGGTCATGCCCGCGTCGATGAACAAGCTGCTTGATCTCCTCGCCGTGCCACCAGACGAACGCAATTTCCGCGACCTCGAAGTGTGGACCGAGGATATCGAGGTCGGCGAACCATTTTGGCGGATCAGGGCCCGACATCGGCTCAAGCCCGGCGCGCTGCTGCCCCCGCCCGCGCCGGTCTTTCCTCGCTACGTCGAAGCGGAGCCGGCGAAGTGAGGGATCGGGCCGGCGCCGAATGACAATCATCGACAGCCATTGCCATCTCGATTTTCCCGACTTCGCCAACGATCTTGATGGGGTCGTCGAGCGCGCGCGCGCGGCGGGTGTCGAACGCATGATCACGATTGGCACGCGAGTCGACAAAGCTCCGCGTGTGGTCGCGATCGCGGAGCGCTACCACGACGTCTTCTTCACCGTCGGCACGCATCCGCACGAGGCGGCCGCGGACGACGCGGAGGATTTCGCCGCCATCCGCGCCTTCGCCAAGCATCCAAAATGCGTCGGGATCGGCGAGGCGGGTCTCGATTATCACTACAACAGCGCACCGCGCGATGTTGCTCAGCGGGTCTTTCGGGGGCATATCGCGCTTGCTCGTGAGCTTGACCTGCCGCTCGTGATCCATACCCGCGACGCCGACGCCGACATGGCGGCAATCCTGACTGATGAAATGGGGCAGGGGCGGTTCCGCGCCCTGCTTCATTGCTTCACCGCCTCGCGCGAACTCGCCGAGACCGCGCTGGGCCTTGGGCTCTCGATCTCGTTCTCCGGCGTCGTGACGTTCAAGAAGTCCGAGGATTTGCGCGCCATCGCCCGCGACGTCCCGCTTGACTGCATTCTGGTCGAAACCGACGCGCCCTATCTCGCGCCAACGCCCCATCGCGGTCGCCGCAACGAGCCGGCGTTCGTCGTCGCCACGGCAGCTGTGGTCGCCGAGGCGCGAGGAATTACGCCGGAAGCGCTGGCTGCGGCGACGCGCGCCAACACCCATGCAGTCTTTCAAAGGCTACCGCACGCTGTTGGCAAGCCGCTGCAGGCTGTCGGGTCCTCGCATTGACCTTGCGACTGACCATCCTCGGCTGCGCTTCATCCGGCGGCGTGCCGCGGATCGCGGAAGGGTGGGGCGCCTGCGACCCGGCGAACCCGAAGAACCGTCGCCGCCGCTGCTCCGTGCTTGTCGAGCGCTTCGGGTCTCAAGGCGTGACAAGTGTCCTCGTCGATACGTCGCCCGACCTGCGCGAGCAACTGATCGACGCTGGGGTCAAGCGGCTCGACGGCGTCCTTTTGAGCCACCCCCACGCAGACCACACGCACGGCATCGACGATCTGAGGCCGCTTTGCCTGGCGATGCGCCGTCACCTGGACGTGTATATGAACGAGCAGACCTCGCGCAGAATTGCCCAGGCCTTCTCATATATTTTTCAAACCCCTGACGGAAGTTCTTATCCTCCGATCGCAAAGGAGCTGCGCCTCACCGCCGGCAGGCTCTGCCGCGTCGAGGGCCCGGGAGGCGCGGTCGAGGCGATGCCGTTCGATCTCGACCACGGCGATATCAGCGCGCTCGGATTTCGCTTCGGAACCCTCGCTTACACGCCTGATGTGAAACTCATTCCCGATGCGAGCCGCCCTTTTCTCGAAGACCTGGACGTGTGGATCATCGACGCCTTGCGCTATCGCCCACACCCGTCCCATTTCAGCCTCGACGAGGCGTTGTCGTGGATCGAAACGATGCGTCCGCGGCGCGCAATCCTCACCAACTTGCATACGGATCTTGATTACGAGACCTTGCGCGCGAAGCTGCCGGCGCATGTGACGCCGGCTTATGACGGGATGCGCGTCGAGGGCTTCGACGCCTGACATTCGACGGGGGAAACGCGATGACGCCAGTCGAGACCGCGATACGCGACTTCGTGCGCGAGCATGCCGAAGCCGAGACGCGCTTCCTCGCCGAGATCGTGAAAATTCCGTCGGACAATCCGCCTGGCGATTGCAGCCGCTCCGCGGAAGTCGTCGCCACACTCCTGGAAGGACTTGGTTTTCAGGTCGAGCGGCACAAGGTTCCCGAGGCCCTCGTCAAGGCCAATGGCATGATTTCGGCGACCAACCTGATCGTCAGGCGCCGGTTCCGGCAGGGCCCGACGATCGCGCTCAACGCGCATGGCGACGTGGTGCCTCCGGGTTCGGGCTGGACGCACGATCCTTACGGGGCCGAGATTGTCGATGGGCAGATGGTTGGGCGCGGAGCCGCCGTGTCGAAGTCGGACATTGCGACTTACGCCTTCGCCATGCTGGCGCTTGAAAGGTGCGGCGCGGCGCTCAATGGCGCGGTCGAACTGCACGTCACCTACGACGAGGAGACGGGCGGCGAGATCGGCCCGCGCTACCTGCTTGAGAAGGGCCTCTCGCGTCCGGATCTCGCGATCGGCGCTGGCTTCTCCTACGCGGTCGTCAACGCGCACAATGGCGCCCTTCACCTGGAAGTCGAGGTTCTTGGCCGATCAGCTCACGCCGCCCGCCCTTCGACCGGTGTCGACGCCCTTGAAGCGGCGAATGCAATCCTGTCCGCTCTTTACGAGTGGCGGGTCGGTCTTGAGGCGCGGACCTCGGCGATGCCCGGGATAGGCGCGCCGCAGATGACGGTCGGTCTCATAGGGGGCGGGATCAACACCAATGTGGTGCCGGATCGTGTGATTTTCCGGCTGGACCGCCGCATTGTGCCGGAGGAAAATCCGGCCGAGGTCGAAGCGGAATTGCGCGAGGTCATCGACGTGTCGGCGGCGCTCCATCCCGCCGCCAAGGTCAAGGTCAAGCGCATCCTGCTCGCCGAGCCGCTGACGATGAACCCGGCCGGAGCGAAGCTGACCGAGATTCTTTGCCGGCAGGCGAGCCGGGTCATGGGCGAAAACATTGCCGCCTCGGGCGTGCCGCTCTACACCGACGCGCGCCACTACGCCAAAGCGGGCGTTCCGATTGTGCTCTATGGCGCGGGCCCCCGCACGATCGAGGAAGCGAACGCCCATCGCGCCGATGAGCGCTTGCCGCTGTCGGACCTGTACAAGGCGACGGAAGTGATCGCGCTGACTCTGGCGGAGCTCTTGGGGGTGTAGGCCCGGGCAATCGGGTGAACGATATGTCTGGCCCCGGCTTGCAGTCTTGGCCGCGTGTCAGAGATTTCAGAACCTTAGGCGCCAAAAACTGTCCGTGTGTCCGTTTTTTGATATTTGCGTAAGTCTGGCTGTTCCGTCGATGAACTCGAGAAGCCCGCCACATCCGCGAGCGGTTCATCGACGGCCCCCGGCCGCGACCTATCGAGATAGGTTCCATAATAACTCTTATGCGAATCAGACCTGTAGCGGCCATTTAGTAATGCGACACCTGGGCCAGTTAGAGACGCGACACTCCTCGCGGCTTGGGTACTGGCGAAAGCAAGCCAGGAAAGGAAGGCTGACGGTTTCAGATCTGGTCAACGGCCAGGTTTTGCGGAGCCGTCATGCCTTGTTTTGTCACCTTGTCGCAGAAAGAGTTGCAACGGCTTGAAGCCGTCCAGAAGATCCGTGAACGTCGGTTGACTGTTACTCACGCTGCCGCAGTGCTTCATCTGAGCCGCAGCCAGGTTCACCGGCTCCTTCAGGCCTATGATCGCGACGGTGCGAACGGGCTTGCATCAAGAAAGCGCGGCCGGCCAAGCAACCGGCGTCATACCGACCATTTCCGCAACCTGGTGCTCGATCTGGTGCGCGAGAACTATGGGGATTTTGGGCCCACGCTCGCCGTCGAGAAGCTGACGGAATGGCACCGAGTGTCCGTGAGCAAGGAGACGTTGCGCAAGTGGATGACCGAGGCGGGGCTTTGGACGTCACGCCGCGAACGTAGACGGCAATTGCATCAACCACGCGGTCGGCGCGATTGCTTCGGCGAACTGGTTCAGATCGATGGCTCGCATCACTGGTGGTTTGAGAACCGCGGTCCGAAGTGCGCCCTGCTCGTTTATATCGATGACGCCACGGGCAAACTGCTGCATTTGCGCTTTGCCGCTTCGGAGAACACCTTCGACTACTTCCATGCCACCAAGGCGTATCTTGAGGAATGGGGCAAGCCAATTGCCTTTTACAGCGACAAGCA
>DATDHT010000210.1:0-16432 GCA_036521435.1 Roseiarcus sp. | reverse complement strand
CTCGACCCCAACATGACGATGGATCACAACATCTGCCTCGGCATCAACGGGAAATGCCAGATCATCACCTATGAGAATGGGAAGCCGAATTGGGGCATCATCAAGCCGGGCATGCACGGCGACCACAACCTCATCGACGGGCGCGGCGCCGCCGGCATGTTTGTGAATTTTGATCCTGCGAAGTTCGTCTACGACCTCCGCCTGAGATCCGAGGCGCGAGCGATTGGCGCCGGCAATCCTGCGGAAGCGCCGCCGGTCGACTTTACGGGAGCGCCGCGCGGGGGTCGGATCGACATTGGCGCCTATCAACACAGCCCGGGCAAATAAATGGCGCTGCTACGCCTAAGTCGTCGCGGCGCATAGAGTTGCGCTCGCCCCCTCGCGCCCGTAAAGGTCGCCGCAAAAGCTGGCTGAAGGACCGAGTTTGACCGACGTGTTTCAACCGCGATCCGACTTCCTGCGCGTGATGCAGGAGCGCGGTTTCATCCACCAGTGCTCCGATTTCACCGGGCTGGACGAGAAGGCGCGCTCCGGATCGCTCGTCGCTTACATCGGCTTCGATTGCACCGCCCCGTCTCTGCACGTCGGCTCGCTCGTGCAGATCATGATGCTGCACTGGCTGCAGGAAACAGGGGGCAAGCCGGTGGCGCTGATGGGCGGCGGCACGACGATGGTCGGCGATCCGTCGGGCAAGGACGAAAGTCGCAAGTTGCTTACCGTGGAAACGATCGAGTCCAACAAAGCAGGGATCCGAAAGGCGTTCGCGCATTTCATCCGGTTTGGCGACGGCAAGCACGACGCGATCATGCCCGACAACGCGGACTGGCTCGCCAAGCTCAACTACATCGAGTTCCTGCGTCACGTCGGGCGCTATTTCTCGGTCAACCGCATGCTGGCCATGGATTCGGTCAAGCTCAGGCTGACCCGTGAGCAGGAGCTCTCTTTCCTCGAATTCAACTACATGTGCCTGCAGGCTTACGACTTCACCGAACTCTACAAGCGCTACGGGGTGACGCTGCAGATGGGCGGCTCCGACCAGTGGGGCAATATCGTCACCGGCGTCGATCTTGGCCGGCGCATGGGGCTCGAGCCGCTCTACGCCTTGACCTCGCCGCTCATCACCACGGCGTCCGGCGCGAAGATGGGCAAGACCGCCGCCGGCGCGGTCTGGCTCGATGAGGCGATGCTCGCGCCGTACGAGTACTGGCAGTTCTGGCGCAACGCGGATGATTCCGACGTCGGCCGGTTCCTCAGACTGTTCACGCTCATGCCGCTTGACGAAATCAGCCGGCTCGAAAGCTTGGCCGGCGCCGAGATCAACGAAGCGAAGAAGGCGCTCGCCAGTGAGGCGACCGCTCTCCTGCACGGACGCGCGGCGGCCGGAGCGGCATCGGACACTGCGCGCAAGACCTTCGAGGAGCGGGGGCTTGCGGATAGCCTGCCGACGGTCGACGTGCCGGGTGCGGAGTTCGAGGCCGGGCTGGGCGCCCTCAGCGCCTTCGTGCGCGCGGGCCTCGTCGCCTCGACCGGCGAAGCGCGCCGCCAGATTCGCGGCGGCGGCTTACGAGTCAACGACGCGACGCTTGGCGACGAGAAGGCGCTCATCACCCGCGAGGCGCTGAAAGCCGGTGGAATCGTCAAGCTGTCGCTCGGCCGCAAGAAGCACGTTCTTCTTCGAGCGGTATAGCCCTAGCGCGCCGACCGGCGCGTCGCCGTGTTGCCTGTCTCCACCGGCTCACGAACGGCGCCGCGTGACGTCGTCCCATCGATCGCGCCGAGGATCCGGCGCAAAATGCCCGGCGCAATCGCGGACAGCGGATTGACGGTCAGTGTCGGGCTGCTCATCGAGCCATGCACACGGTAGCTGAGGCCGAAAACGCCGTCGTTGTTTCCGCCACTGAGCAGGAGGCCAACGAGCGGAATCTTCGTCAGCATCGTATTGACAGTGTAAGCGGGCACGAACGAGCCGCTGACATCGATTTGGTTGTGTTCGAAATCGATCGCGCCCTGTGTCGTCAGTCCAATGCTTGGATTGTAGATGACGCCGTCCTGAATCGTGAGCTTGCCCGGGCTACGCTCAAAGGACGCCGTCATCTTCTCAAAGCGAACGCGCGACGCATCGACAGGGGCGGCTCCCCCTTCCGATGCACGCTGCGGCGCAGCGCTGACCAGCTGGCGAAGCGCCGGTTCGTCACGCAGGACGAAGTCTGTGAGCGTAGCCTCGCCGGCGCTCAGACCGTCGCGAGAGCGTAGAAGCAGATTGAGGTCGCCGCCTTCGAGATGCGAATAGAGATTGGCGAAACGGAGAAGCGCGCCGGCGTCGGACGTCGAGATCCGCGTTTCCCCGCCGCTTCCCGTCGCGGTCACCGCGCCACCACCGATTTTTCCGCGCAGGTTTCCCAATCGCGTATCGCCGCCGCGCCGTGACGCAGTGAACTCCATATTCGTGATCGTCTGCTTGTTGGAGCCCACGACGCTCGCGATCTTGGCGTCGATATCGAAATCCTTAGCCGCGGTTTGTCCGGACGAGGTCCCCTCCAAAATCGATCTGACGAAGGCGCGCGCGTCGAGCGAAGCGCCGCGCACCGAAGCCTTGAGCGAACGCGGACCATTGACGAGGTCGACCTTGAAATCGTCGCCGGCCGCGATGCGCGCCTGAGTGATCGTGGCGCTCTCCAAGGCGCCGGCAGGGTCCATTTGAGCCGATCCCCGGAACATCGGTACGCCGAGTTCGATGGCAATGTTGCTAAGCGAAGCGCCCTCTGGCGTGGGCTTGACGAGGAAGGTCGCCTTGCCCGGTTTTCCCGCTGGCTTCGAGAGCCCCGGGACGAGATTGTCGACGCCTGCCGGCGTGAGGTCGATTTCGACCTCCGCGTTGGCGCGGGTCAGGGGCGCCTTGAGTTTGATCGGAAGCGGCCCGGTCAGCCACGAGCCAAAATTGAGGCCGCGCTTGGCGCGTCCCGCCGCGTCAAGGGCAAATGTTATTGTCGCCGACCCTTCCTCGCCGGGCGCGCGGGCGACGTCCACATGGGTCGCAGCGCCGAGCAGCTCTCCGTCGCCCACGATCTTCAGCACATTGCGATCGGCCTCGAATGAGGCCGTGCCCGAGTCGAACTTCTCATCGGCGAGAAACTTCTCGATCTGAAGATTGTCGAGCGCCCCGCTGGCGTGGAACTGGGTGTCTTCCGGACGCGCCGTCTTTCCAAGCTTGAGAGCAAGGACGAGATCGCCTTCCGCCTGCCCTTTGACGGTCGCAGGATCAAGCGTGAGGCCCGCCTGTTTGCGCAAAGGTTCGCGCATCAAGAGATCGGCGAGCGAGTCTGCCGTTCCGGTCATGTGCGCCTTCGAGGACGCATCGACGATGGCTCTGGGCGTAATATCCGGGACAGTGAAAGCGAGGTCGTTCGCCTGCACCCGCCGCGACGGCGACAGCGCCATGGTCGCGTGGTTGCCCGAGACGGTGAACTCGTGACCGGTGAAGGATCCCGTCCCCACATCGGTCATCATGATCGGCAAGCCGGGCAAGAGGTCGACGCCGACGTCGTGGGTCGTGAACTCGCCATGCAGGCTTTCGCGCGGCAAGCCACGTTTATGCTCCATCGCGTCGAGGTCAGCGGCCGTCCAATTGGCTTTCAGCGATCCCTGAAGGCGTCCGCCGTGCAGATTCTGCGCGCACCAGTCGCGTACGTCTGGGTTGATGAATTGCGGCCACAGACGAATGAGATCGGCGGTGGCGCTCGGGCCGGCGTCGATGTTGAGCTTGAGCGACGATCCTTCGCCGTCCGGCGCGGTCTCTGCTTTGACCGCCACGTCGACGGTGGGTCCGCGCGCTGTGAAGCCATCGAGAAAGAACTGGGACGTCGTCTCGAGGAAGCGGGCGTCGACGACCATGGACTCGAGAGCGACCGGATTGGCGCCTGGCCGTTCTGGACCGAATTGCGCGCCGTGAGCCTCGAGATGCGTCTTCCAGACCTTTGCCGTGTCGGTGGGGGGGACCGTCCAGCCTTGGGCGTCGACATGAGTCAGGCCGGCGAGAACCTGCAGCCTGTCGATGCGAAACCGCCGCGCATCCTCGTCCCAGGCCATCGCGCCGCTCGCCTCGTCGATGAAGAAGGGCACTGCGTCGGGATTGTCGATGCGCACGCGTCCGGCGCCGATGCTGAACTGGCCGCTGAACGCGCGCAGCGCCGAGTCGGGCGTGAGCTCAGCGTCAAGTTTGATCGCAACCGGCCCCTCCGCGGTCAGTGGTGGAGGACTCTTGTCGAACGCCTGGAGGTCGGCGAGGCTCAGGTCATGCGCTCGGATGGACAGGGTTCGCGCATCCCCCTCCGCAGCCTGTGCCTTGATCGTCCATGGTCCCGCTGGACCGGTCGCCGAAAGCGCCGCATGCGCGCTGGAGCCCGAATGATCGAAAACGACCGCGAAATCCTTATAGATGACGGAGCGCTGCGTCGCGTCATTGTCAATCTCGAAATGACCGTTAGCCAGGGTCAAGCGATCGAGCGCCTGTGTGGCGCCAGCCATCGCTTCGACCGCGGCGCCGACAAGAGCGGCAAGTCCAGTCCCGCCTGCGCCCGCCGACACCGGGCTGGGGAGAGGGATCGGGGTCGCGCCCGAATCGTTGGCGACCGCAAGCGACAGCGCGCCGTCGGCGGCGACGCGCAAGCGCAGGTCGAGCCCGTCGAGTTCAAGCCGCCGCACCCGGACGTCGAGCATCGCCGCCGCGAACGGATCGAGACCAAGTTTGCCGCTCGGCGCCGAAAGGACCATTCGGCCAGCGGCGTCGCGCACCGTCAGGCCTTTGAACCCCAGACCCACGCCCCACGAATCGTGCATGAGATAGGTGGGGCCGAGAGCGATGGCGTAACGATCGCCGACGCGCTCCTGGAGCGAGGTTTGGATCTGGTCGTGCATGCCAACCAGCCGAAGGGGCCCTCTTGCGAGCAACGAGGCCAATGCCAGCCCGCCGACGATGAACAGGGCTGCGATGAACTCCACCGTGCGGAGACAAACGTGCGTGATCCGGCCGGCGCCAATCCGGCGCCAGCGCGAGCGAAGGCGGGGACCCTGCGCATCCGCCGCCATGCCGCGCATAGCGGCCCGGGCGCGAGCCCGTGTCGTCATGCTATATCGAACGACCAATACCGATCATCCTCCTTGGCGCGAGCAGAGTAAGCGCAATCTTCGCTGATTCGAAGGCCGCAAGCCGACTTGACGTTTGGGTCGTTTGCTTGACCGGTTCAAACCGGGGAGCCGACAAGAGAACGTCCGAAGACGACACCGCGTTCCCGGGACGCGCGCAGTGGCCGCATAATGAGACGAAACGAGGGCGATAATGGTTAAGGAACTGGTCGAGGGCGACACGGCGCCTAATTTCGAGCTGCTGACCGGGGGCGGCGGCCGGACGCATCTTAACGACCTGAAGGGTAAACCGGTCGTAATCTACTTCTACCCCAAGGACGACACCTCCGGCTGCATCGCCGAAGCCATCGCCTTCAGCGGCTTGCGCGCCAAGTTCGCGGCCGCCGGCGCCACGGTCATCGGGGTTTCCCCGGATAGCGCCGCGAGCCACGACAAGTTCAAGCAAAAGCACGATCTCAAGATCGCGCTTGCCGCCGACCCGGAGCGCTCGGCGATCGGGGCCTACGGGGTCTGGAAGGAAAAGAGCATGTACGGCCGCAAATATTTCGGCGTCGAGCGCTCGACCTTTCTCATCGATCGCGAGGGCCGCATCGCCAAAGTCTGGCGCAAGGTGAAGGTGCCGGGCCACGCCGACGAGGTCCTGGCGGCGACCAAGGCGCTCTGAGGCGCGGGCGGCGCGATCGAACCTTCGCTTTTCCCCGCCAAGCGCGATTTTGCGATCCATTAACCTTAATGCGCTTTGCTCTGCGGTCGAGCACGCCCGCTTTCACTGGGCTGGAGCGCTGGTTCATGTCGTTGCGAGTGGGCTATCCGGGGGCGAGGCGGCCGGGGTCGCATTATTGTCTTTCGCTCTCCCGGGGCGGCGTCATACGCAGCGTCCGGCTCGGGCGAGCCGGCGTCGTGGCGCTTGCGGCGCTTGCGCTGCTCGCATTCGTTTGGACCGCCTCGGTCACGGTTTACATCGCCTTCCACGACGACCTGATGGGCGCAATCCTCACACGGCAGGCGGAAATGAAGGCGGATTACGAGGACCGTCTCGCCGAAGCGCGCGCGCGGCTCGACCAAGCCGCCAGCCGGCAATTGCTCGAGCGGAATGCCTTCAACGGCAAGGTGAACGAAGTCATGTCCCGGCAGGCCCGGCTTGAACAGCGCGGCGCGCTCGTCGCTGCGCTCGCCGACACGGAGACGCGCGACCAGCGCGTGGCTGCCCGGCGCCGCGCCGCGACCCCAAGCCCTGCCGACGCGCTCAGCGCGATCCAGGCTCTCGCTCCGTCAACGGCGCCGCGCGCAAGCGTGGACGACGACGCGCGCGCCTACGCCCCGCTTCCCGGGCGCGGCGCAGAGCCGCGGGCCGTCAAGCCTCACCCGATCGATGAGTCGGGCGAGACTCTGAGCGCCCTGCCCTCGGACACGCCGTTCACGACTGCAAGCGTTGCCGGCCGAGACAATCTCGACCTGTCGGCGCGCGTTGCGCTCGTCGATCACGCGCTCGACCGGATCGAGAGCAGCCAGACGAAGGCTCTCGCCGCCATCGATCGCGCGGCTGAACGGGGCGCCTCGCGCGATGCGGCGATCGTCGCTGAAACCGGACTCGATCCGGCGAAGCTCGTTCTGCCCCATGGCGAAGGGGGGGTCGGCGGCCCTTATATTCCGGCGGAGCTTGATGCAGCCACGCTCGCGCTCGACCCGGCGCTCATACGCGTCGCGCGCGACGTTGCGACGGCCGAACGCCTCAAGGCGCTCATGTCCTTCGTGCCCCTTCGCATGCCGCTTTCCGGCGACCCGAGCCTCACCTCGACCTTCGGCTATCGCGTCGATCCGTTCCTCGGTCGCCTTGCGCTCCATCCGGGAGTCGACCTCGCCGAGGCTTATGGCGCCGAGATCCACGCCGCCGCCTCCGGCCGCGTCGTGCATGCCGGGCCGGCGGGGGGCTACGGAAACATGGTCGAGATCGATCACGGCAACGGGCTCGCCACGCGCTACGCGCACATGTCGGAAACGCTGGTCGAAGAGGGACAGGAGGTCGATAAGGGCGCCGTCCTAGGCAGGATCGGTTCGACCGGCCGCTCGACCGGTCCGCATTTGCATTACGAAGTGCGCGTCGATGGCGAGCCGGTCGATCCCGAGCGCTATCTGCGCGCAGGGGCCGATCTCGCTGCGGCGGAATAGCGCGACCCCCGGTTTCTCTTTCTGAAGGCGCGCCGCTAAACAGGACGGTATGCTGGACGTTCTGTTGTTCCGCGCGCTGAGCCTGCTTGGCCTCGCGATTCTGGTCGCGCTCGCGGCGCGCCGCCTGCGTCTGCCCTATACGGTGGGACTCGTGCTCGCCGGCGCAGCGCTCGCCGCCACGCGCAGCCATGCCGGCCTGGCGCTGACCCACGACCTCATCTTCGACGTCGTCCTGCCGCCTCTCTTGTTCGAAGCGGCGCTCAACCTGCGCTGGAGCGATTTACAACGCGATCTTGTTCCGGTGGTTGCGCTGTCGACGATCGGGGTCGCGCTCTGCGCAATCGTCGTGGCAGGCGGACTGGTGACCCTGCTCGGCTGGCCGCTCGAATCCGCCCTCGTTTTCGGGGCGCTGATCAGCGCGACGGACCCGATCGCGGTCATCGCGCTCATTAAAGAATCGCGGGTGACCGGCCGCCTCAGCCTTCTCATCGAGGCCGAGAGCCTGTTCAACGATGGCGCGGCCGCGGTCCTCTTCACCCTCGTTCTCATCTGGGCGGCCCATGGCCCGGTGAGCGCTCAAGACCCACTCGCGATCATCACAGCGTTTGTCACTGTTGCTGGCGGCGGGCTCGCGGCGGGGTTCGGCGTTGGACTGATCGCCATCATGATCGTGGGAACCTCCGAGGATCATCTCGTCGAGACGGCGGTGACAGCGGTCGCGGCCTTCGGCTCGTTTTTGATCGCCGAACATTTCGGCGCCTCCGGCGTGCTGGCGAGCGTCGCCGCCGGGATGACGTTGGGCAATTTGGGGGTTCTCACCGAGAAACAGCGGTTTGGCATCTCGTTCACTCCGCATGGACGCGCGTTCGTGCTCGAGTTCTGGGAGTTCGCCGCGTTTCTAGCCAATTCGCTGGTGTTCCTGCTGATCGGGTCGGCCCTGGCGACGGTCGATTTCGCCCGCGAGGGGATTTTCGCGCTGACGCTGGTCATCGCGCTCGCCCTCATTGGGCGCGCGGTCGCAGTCTATCCGGTCTGCCTCGCCTTCCTAGGCTCGCGGTGGGCGATCCCGCTCAATCAGCAGCACCTGATGTGGTGGGGCGGCTTGCGCGGCGCGCTGGCTCTGGCGCTGGCGCTCGCGCTGCCCTCCGATTTGCCCCGGCGCGACGATATTCTTATTTCGGCCTTCGCGGTCGTCGCCTTCTCAGTGATCGTCCAGGGGCTGACGGCGCCGCTGGCGCTGAAGGCGCTGAAGCTCACGCCGAAGAAACCGTTGCGCCGCTAGCGCCCGGGCATGGCCCGAAACTGACAGACGCAGCGCGTTATGATATTTCTCAACCTATGGACAGACAGGAAATCCTCGCGCGGCTGCGCGAAAACGAGCCGGCCCTAAGGGCGCGGGGCGTCCGCCGGGTTGCGCTATTTGGCTCTCGTGCGCGCGGCGACGCCGGACTCGGTAGCGACATCGACATCATGGTCGAATTCAACCCCGACGCCCACGTGACCATCTTCAACTATGCCGGATTGAAAGTCTTCATCGCGAGCCTGTTCGATGGCCCCGTGGATGTCGTCAATCGCGATGCGCTGAAGCCGTACGTGCGCCCCGCCGCGACCACCGACGCCCTCTATGCCTTCTAAGGCAGTGGTCGCCGCCGTGCGCGACATGGATCTCGCGACCCATTTCACGGAAGGTTTTACTGAGGTGGGATTTCGCGCCGACCTGCGCACGGTCTACGCTGTGACGCGCTGCCTCGAGATCATCTCCGAGGCGTCGCGGAGGCTGCCGGCCGAAATGAAGGCGCGGCATCCATCGATCGCATGGAAGGACGTCGCCGGAGCAGGCAACGTGTATCGGCACGACTACGAGGACGTGGTCGCCCAACACGTATGGGATACGGTGCAAATTGACCTGCCGCCGCTGCGCGCCGCAATCGAACGGGAATTGGCGGACATCGGCGACGGCATGATCTCCCTTTGACGTTCGTCGCGTTTTCGGCCCGTTACCCCCCGGCCCTAAAAATGACAAAGGCCGCCGGAGCCCGGCGGCCTTCGATTTGGGTCGCGATCCGCCGCCGGATCAGGCCGCGGCTATCGCGCCTTTCCGGGCCCGGCGCCAGCCGAGGAAGCTTAAGCCCGCGAAACCGGCAATTAGCATCGCCCAGGTCGACGGCTCAGGCGCTGCCGCGGTCGGAAGCGCGCCGTTGAACAAGCCGTCGTTGTGCAGCTCGCCGCCGCCCAGGAACGACTTCGCGAACACCGAACCATCGAGATAGCCGTTCAAGATCGAGACCGAGGCGTCGGGCGCCAGAATCGACGCCTTCCAGTTGCCGACTTCGACCGTCGTCGCATCCTCGAAATTAAACAGCGCGTCCCGCTGGGCGGCGGCGTTCCAGTTCGTGCCACTCGGCTCGACGAAGTTGCCGGTGACGTTGATGATGTAGGACGTCACCCCCGTGCCGACGAAGCTGATCTGGCTATTATGGAGGTCGGCCTCGAGCTGCGTCCCGGTGATGTCGAACACGACAATCCCCTTGTTGGAGCCAGCATTGAACGTG
Organism: Roseiarcus sp.; assembly: GCA_036521435.1. GTDB lineage: Bacteria > Pseudomonadota > Alphaproteobacteria > Rhizobiales > Beijerinckiaceae > Roseiarcus. The sequence continues at coordinate 6,569 of DATDHT010000210.1, read as the reverse complement.
CCGTTCTTCACGGACGTTCCCGCCGACGCCGTCAAGTCGGACAGCTGCGTCGAAAGATCGGCGAGCGGATTGGTGTAATATCCGATCGGGTTCGGCAGTGTGGTATCGTGCTGACCCTTCGAGAAACCACCGCCGCTGTTGAAGTTGACCTTCGGCGAAGTGACCGAGCCCGCATAGTAGATGCTGCCGCCATTGTTGAGGTTCAGCCCGGTATTGAGCTTGCCATACAGGTAGAGGTCCGGCGCGGACGAATAGCCGTTGCCGCCAAACAGGGTCGGGTTCCCGCCGCCGAAGTTGCCGCCGACGACCGCGCTGCCGAGAATATCGGAGTTCGTCGTCACGTTCCCGGTCGTGACCAGGTTGAAACTGGACAGGATGTCCTTGGCCGTCATAGCGTCCGCGCGCGCCGGCCCGGCGGCAGCCGCGCCCGTCAGCACAATCGCCGACAAGGCGCCCAAGGCGCGCATGGATGTCGTCATTTCGTTTGCTTCCCCGGAACGCCGCCGCCCGTGGAACGGGCTGCTTTGGCTCGGGGTGATATAGAAATGCTGCAGCGCAGCATCAAGGCTTTTGCCGATTTTATTTTGGAAATCTTTTCGTAAGGATTCGTTAATGTTGCGCCGCACAATTGCCGTCGACGCATGGGCTCGCGTGTCGAAAAACCCGCAACATCAAAGGAAGACAGGCCCCGGAGATTCGGGGCAATTGCCGAGCGCTGCTTTGTCAAAAAAAAGAAAATATGGAAGTTGCTTTACTTTTTCGGAATTTTCTGCTAGCATGGGTAAATCGTTCAGAGCCGGGACCGAACGCCCGAGAGCGTGCCGCGCGCCTCGATCGTCAGACGCGACCCGGACTCGTTTCGCGGGTCCGCGCAGGGCTCCTTGAGGACGGCTTTGGCGGTTCCTGCCGAAAAAATTCAAAACGTGTCGAGTGACAAAAAAAGACACTCAAGCCTTTGAAATCATTGGCGCGCGTCCACTTGCGCGGGCACCCTCAGGCCGCATCCCCCATCACCACGCCCGCCTTCTCGACCTTTGGCGCCCGCAGCCGCGCGACCTCGATCACGTCCGCGCCAAGCAGGGGACGCAGGTAATCATGGAACGCAGGGGTCACGTCGTTGCCGGCGGCGTTGATGAGATGATCCTCCATTACGCGGGTCTTCCCCGCGACCGTCTCGAGCGGGATGAGCGGATAGTCGACCGCATAATTCCCGACGCGGCGGATGGCCACCGACCCGTCGCCGGCGCCCCCAAGCGCATACTGCACCGCCTTCTCGCCGACCTCACGCGCCTCGCGCTGGTCGACCTTGCTGACGCAGCCGACAAAGGAGCGCTGCAGATAGCCGAATGTATCGCCGCGCACGCGCTTCATGCCGAGCTTGGACTTCACCTCTTCGCATAAAAGATCAGCGAGCGCGCCGGTGCCGGAGAGCTGCACGTTGCCATGCGCGTCTTTCTCGCTCTTCCCCATGAGCTTGCTGATGATCGCCTCGCCCTTCTCATCGTGGATGCCTTCGGACACCGCGACGATGCAGCGCCCATGGCGCTCGAAGGTCGCCTTGACGTCGGTCAAGAACTTGTCGACGACGAAGGTGCGCTCCGGCAGATAGATGAGATGGGGGCCGTCGTCCGGATATTTACGCGCCAGCGCCGAAGCCGCGGTGAGGAAGCCCGCATGTCTACCCATCACCACGGCGACATAGACGCCCTTGAGCGCGAGATTGTCGAGATTGGCGCCGGCGAAGCCCTGCGCGACGAAGCGGGCCGCTGACGGATAGCCCGGCGTGTGGTCGAAGCCGACGAGATCGTTGTCGATCGTCTTGGGGATATGAACGGCGCGAAGCCCATGGTCGGATTTCTTCGCCTCCTCAGAGACGATGCGCACCGTGTCGGAGGAATCGTTGCCGCCAATGTAGAAAAACGTGTCGATCGCGTGCGCTTTCAGGACCTTGAAAATCTCCTGACAATATTTGAGATCCGGCTTGTCGCGCGTAGATCCGAGCGCCGCGGCCGGCGTCGCCGCGACGGCCTCAAGGTTGGCGACCGTCTCTTGGCCCAAATCGACGAGATCGTCGTTGATGATGCCGCGCACACCCTGCAGCGCGCCATAGACATGGCTGACGTCGGGAAACCGCCGCGCCTCGAGCGCAACGCCGGTCAGCGACTGGTTGATCACCGCCGTCGGACCGCCCCCCTGGGCGACAAGGATCTTATGCGGCATGTCTTCAGCCTCCGTTTGGCGAGCGCGAACACATGGCTTTAGGAAAGGCCTGCGTCACGCGCAAGCGAGCCAGTTCACGCGCGCGTCGGGCGCCCCTATCCTGAGCCCGACATTTCTTAGGGCCGAGCCATGCGCATCCATGTCATCAATCCCAACACCACGGGCTCAATGACGCTGAAGATCGGGGCCGCCGCCAAGGCCGCCGCCTCTCCCGGCGTCGAAGTCACCGCCGTCAATCCCGACCATGGGCCGGCCAGCATCGAGGGCTATTTCGACGAGGCGTTCTCCGTTCCGGGCCTGGTCGAGGAGATCGGCAAGGCGCGCGACGCGGACGCCTTCGTCATCGCCTGTTTCGACGATACCGGGCTCGAGGCGGCGCGATGCGCAACGCCGGCTCCAGTCATTGGCATCGGCGAAGCCGCGTTTCACGTGGCGAGCCTGATCGCGGCAAAATTCAGCGTCGTGACGACGCTGTCCCGGTCGATTGTTCCGATCGAGCACAACCTTGCGAAATACGGCCTCAGCGCGCGCTGCGCCCGCGTGCGCGCCGCCGAGGTTCCGGTGCTTGCGCTCGAAGAACCAGGCTCCGACGCCAGGCGCGCGATCGAAATGGAGATCGAACAAGCGCTCACGCATGACGGCGCCGAAGCGATCGTGCTCGGCTGCGCGGGCATGACGGATCTCGCCCGAGACCTCACGCTTGCCACCGGCGTTCCCGTGCTCGATGGCGTCGCCTGTGCGGTCGGCCTGGCGGAAAGCCTGGTCCGGCTCGGCCTGAAGACATCGAAACGCAACACCTACGCCGCGCCGCTGGCCAAACCTTATGCGGGCGAGTTCGCGCGTTTCTCCCCAGCTGCAGGCTGAGCTTTGTCCGCAACAGCGCCCAGACGGCCTCGGGCCGCTTCCGTTTCGCCTGAGACGTCGGCAAGCCGAGCGGCCTTGGCGAGGCCCATAAGGGGCATCCCGCTATAGATGTTTTCGTACTCGCCCGCTCGGATGAGATAGGTCTCATGCCAGATGCCGACGTCGCCGCGACAATCCTTCACGAGACCATTGAATTCCAGCCACGCGGGCCAGTGCTGTTTATCGCGCGCCCGCGCATAGGCCTCGAGATGATCGAAGCTGCGCCAATATTGAACAAGCGAGAGTAGACCGAGATTCGTGTAGCCAAGGAAGCCATCTTCGGCTGGCGCCGCCTCCAGCTCCTTGAGCATCTTCGGCATCGCGCGAAGGTTCGGCAGCCATTTATGCGGCTTCCACAGCCTGTTGATCCGCATACCAATCAGAAAGACGACAAAGTCGCCCTGAATATGCGCGGTCACCCGCCTGTCAATGATCGAAGCCATGACGTTTTTCCGGCCGAGAAAAGAAATACGCCCGCTTCATGGCGTAAGCGGTTCCCATAACCTCCGCAAGCCGCGCGCTGCGGGGCGCCAGCCGTTTGACTCCGAGTCTAATCGCGTCACATAGGTAATTACCCTACGCCTCCCGCCAGAACGAATATTGGCGGGGCGTGGCGTGTTTGATCGGGGGGAATTGCCGGGGTGTCAGCGCAATCCCTGAGATTAAGGGCTGGACACATCTCGTTCATCGCGTTTTCGCTCCTCGTCGTGAGGGCGGACCGCCACTTGCGTCGATCTGAAACGGAGGACTCATGCTCAAACTGACCGCACTTGCGCTTTTCGCCAGCTTCCTGGGCGTTGAAGCCGCCGCCGCCCAAACGATGACCCTGACCAGCCCGGACATCGCGCCGGGCGCCAAGATCGCCGACGAGCAGGTGGCCAACGTCTTTGGCTGCAAAGGCGGCAACATCTCGCCCGCGCTCTCCTGGTCAGGTGCGCCGAAGGACACGAAGAGCTTCGCGCTCTCGGTTTACGATCCCGACGCGCCAACCGGCAGCGGTTTCTGGCACTGGGTCGTCTTTAACATCCCGTCAGACGTGACGAGCCTACCCAAGAACGCGGGCAATCTAAAAGGCGCCGAAGCGCCCAAGGGCGCGGTTCAGAGCCGAACCGATTTTGGCGTTCCTGGCTACGGCGGCCCCTGCCCTCCCAAGGGAGATCCGGCGCATCACTATCACTTCACGATTTTCGCCGTGGACACGCCGAAGCTCGACGGGGATGAAAACACGAGCGCCGCCGTGGTCGGCTTCATGCTTCATTTCCACACGCTCGCCAAAGGGGAGCTGGTCGGCGTGTACGGGCAGTGATCGTCCGCCTGCACGTGGCTCATCGGTCGATGCAGTTTACATAAGCAAAAAGCTTGCGCGCGGCGCTTTGTTTCCGCCGCGCGCAAGGAGGCGACCTTAAAGCGCGTGCGCAGTCTTCAGAGCGTCGGAAAGATCCTCGTAGTACTCGCAGTCTTTCGATCCGCAGAGCTTTTCGATCGTCGCCAACTGATCCTTGGCCAAGTCGAATTTTCCCTGGATGACATAGGCTTCGCCCAGATACTCGCGCACCTGCGGATAGGCCGGGTCGAGAGCGACGGACTTCAGATAGTAGCCTACGCCCTCCTCGGTTCGGCCAAGTTTGCGTGTCGCGTAGCCGCGATAGTTGAGGGCGCGGGGCGTGTTGGAATTCCCGAGCATGTCGAGAACGTCGATCGCCTCCTGATAGCGGTCGGCCTTGGCGAGCGAATAAGCGTATTCGGTCATCTCAGCATCGGGCAAAACGCCGCTATGTCTTTCGAGGCACTTGTGCGTCTTCTTATCCCAAACCTGACCAGGCGCGCACGTCGTCAGGTCGGTCTTCTTCATGCCGTTAGCTTTCTTTTCCATTGTGGCGCCGCTACCGGCGCTGGCTCCGCTGTTATTGTCGCCCCCCGCCGCCTTGGCCGCGGGCGCGGCGAATCCCAGTCCAATGGCGAAAGACCCACAGAAGACGATCGACGCGAGACCACAATGGGTTTTGTGAGCGGATGGAGGAGAAGCGATCATGGTTGGGTCTTTCCGGTTCGGGGGGGTGGAGCCCAGAAAACGCTTGAACCCACGAGTTTATTCGCAATGAAACGTTCGCTCAAGTCGACAAAGTTTGCGCGTTGCCCGAACAACCGCCCAGCAAGCGCTGCGCAGGAGCGTCTAAAACTCCGGAATCATCGAACCCGCATGCACGGATAGACGTCAGGAATTTTCGTGTTGAAATAGGCGCCTAAGGAGTTCTGCGCGAGCATCTCTTCAAGACCGTTTTAGGCACATCGTAATATTGATAGACGCCGGTGTGGTGAAACTCGATCTCCAGCGTTCGCGCTCGAGAGTCATAATCAAAAGACCGCAAAGTTGATGAAATGACCCGCCGCCGACGCAATGGGTTCGAACCAATGGGCCTGCAAAATGTCGCCGCCTACGGCATGACGTAGGTCGCGCGTCCTCTGCCGACCAGCGCGGAAGGAATCGCGCCAGGCTCGTTAACCGAGAAGACGACGATCGGGATGCCGTTGTCGCGGGCAAGCGCGAAGGCCGCAGTGTCCATGACCTGCAAGTTCCGCGCGATCGCTTCGTCATGGCTCAAGCGATCGAAGCGTGTCGCGGTTGGATCCTTCTTCGGGTCGGCGGAATAGATGCCGTCAACCTGAGTGGCCTTCATCACCGCATCGCAGGAGAGTTCGGCGGCCCGAAGCGCTGCGCCGGTGTCAGTGGTGAAGAACGGATTGCCGGTGCCGCCGGCGAGGATGATCACCCGATGCTTGACCAGATGGGCAAGCGCGGCCTGGCGCGAATAGGGCTGACAGAGCGACGGCATTGCGACTGCGGAGAGCACCCGGGCAGGCTGTTCTATTTGTTCGAGCGCCCCCTCCATCGCCAGCGCGTTCATCACCGTCGCCAGCATGCCGATCGAGTCGGCGCGCGCGCGCTCGATCCCCTTATCCGCGCCCTGGAGTCCGCGGACGAAATTGCCCCCGCCAACGACAACCGCGACTTGCACGCCGAGGTCCGCCGCGGACTTGAGATCGCCAGCGATGCGGTGAAGCGTCGGCGCGTGCAGGCCATGCGTGTCCGGGCCCATCAGCGCCTCGCCCGACAGCTTGACGACAACACGCTTGAATAACGGTCGCGGCGCGTTCGACATGCTCTGCCCCCTCTTCGCGCCACGCGCCGCCGCACGATCGCCGATCCGCCCGTCTTACGCGAAAAAAAAGCGGCCCTAAAGGCCGCTTGATAATATCGCCAGGCCTCAGGCCTCTTCCGCTGTCCTATCGACGCCTTCACCCAGCGCGTAGCGGACGAAGCCGGTGATGGCGATCGGCGCGCCGACCGTCTTCTCGGCCTCCTTGATCGCCTGTGCGACAGTCTTGGCCGGATCGTGGACATAGGGCTGATCAAGCAGAGTGACCTCCTTGTAGAAGGTCTTGAG
>DATDHT010000209.1:0-5955 GCA_036521435.1 Roseiarcus sp. | reverse complement strand
GAGATCAAAGGCGCCGTCCTCGAGATCGTGCAAGTCGGATGCGTCGCCTTCCTGAAAGCGGCAGTTCGTGAGGCCTTCGGCCTTCGCGCGTCTGTTCCCCGCCTCGACCAGGTTGGCGGCGATATCGACCCCGAGCACGTCGGCGCCCAGTCGGGCCTCCGGCAACGCCGTCGTGCCGTCGCCGCAGCCGAGATCGAGGACCTTCATGTCCCTCGCGACGCCTAGTTTCTGAACGAGTTCCTCCCCGCTTTCCCTCATGCTCTCGGCAATGCGGGTGAAGTCGCCCTTTTCCCAAAGCGCTTTGTTCGGATTCATGACTTTCCTCCCGAGCCGCGATCTCCATGAGGCGCGGGGCGCGCCCTGGAGGTCGGCTTATAGCCGAGACGCCGAGCCGCTGCTTCGAGTGATTGGCTTTTGATCGAGGCGGCCCAGAGCGGAGTTGGACGACAATCGATTGCAGAAAACCAGAAATAAAGTTAAGCTTGGTCCATGAATATTGCGCCCTTCCGCTTTCTCGACCGTACTTCCGTCCTGACCGTACGAGGGAAAAACGCCAAGGAAAAATTTTCTGCAGGTTTTCCCGCGTAACCTCTTGATAAGTCACGATTCGTACGAGAGAATCCAAGGAAATCCAAGGAAATGCAACCCTCATAATCGGGGGTTTTCGCAGCGAAACGGATACGCGCCAAGAAAAACCAAATCGAGCGGATGAGCGTCCGGTCCGCTGGGCGATGAGCCGGAGGGAGTGACAGAAAAAGGCGCCTAACGGGCTGAAAGAATTGAGTCGCGGCCAAAGCCGCGCGGCGCCGGTTTTCACGACCGGGCGGTCTTTTCCCTGATGGCCGCGAGCGCGTCTCGGCCCAGGAATAGGCCTGCCGCCGTCGGCCCGGCGCAGCGCGTCAGGCGTCGATCCGCTTGATGAACCAGCTCAGGATTCGCGTCCAGACCTCGTCCTTGCCGATCTGGTCCTCGACGCCATGTTCGAGGTTCGGGTTGTCGTTGACCTCGATGACGACGATCGCGCCGTCCGTTTCCTTGATGTCGACGCCATAGAGGCCCGGACCGATCGCGCGCGCGGCCTTGAGCGCCACCTCGATAACCCGCGGCGGCGCTTCACAGATCGGAAGCGTCTTCGATCCGCCTTCCCGCGCCCCGTTCGGTCCGTGCTTGATGATCTGCCAATGGCCGCGCGCCATCTGATACTGGCAGACAAAGAGCGGCTCGCCTTCCAGGACGCCGACCCGCCAGTCGAATTTGGTCGGCATGAATTTCTGCGCCAACAAGAGGTCGGTATCCTCGAACAATTTGTCGGACAGCTGTTTCAGCTCCTCGCTGGTCTCGACCTTGTGCACGCCGCGCGAGAACGAGCCGTCGGGAATCTTGACCACCATCGGCCAGCCGAGCAAGCGCTCGGCCTTGATGAGGTCGCCGTCGTCGGCCAGCATCAATGTCGACGGCACGGGCACGCCGTGCGCCTCGAGAAGCTCGTGCAAGTAAACCTTGTTGGTGCAGCGGATCATGGATTGCGGGTCGTCGATGACCGGCATGCCTTCGGTTCGCGCGCGCTGGGCGAAGCGATAGGTAAAATTGTCGATCGAGGTCGTCGCGCGGATAAAAAGGGCGTCGAATTCGGCCAATTCCGCGAGCTGCCTGCGCGTGATGAGTTCGACCTCCACCGATTGCTTCTCGGCGATCCGCTGGAAATATTTCAGCGTCTCCGGAGAGGAGGGCGGAAGCTCGTCTTGTGGATCATGCAACACGGCCAGGGAATAGCGGGCGATCGGCCGTCCGCGCGGGTTCCGCCAATCGCGCTGGGTGTGCTGGTGCAGGCTCGTGCGAAAGAATTCCGTCTCTTCCGGCCCGAGCTTGGCGAGCGGCCGGGCGCGCAGCCGATCGATCCTCCAGCGTTTGCCAGGCGTGATGGTGACTTCGATCGCCGGGCAGCGGTACCAGTCGAACAAGAGCCGGCCGAAGGCCTCGAAACGCTGATCCTGGACGAAGCCGAAGCAGAACAGAAGGTCGAAGGTTGTATCCTCGCTCGCGCGCGCCTTGGTCGCGGCGGCGGTCAGCGCCTCCTGCAATTCCGGCAGCGACTGCTCGTATAGCTTCAGCTCGCGCAGATCGAGCATTGTCTCGACCGTCGGGATCACCCGATGGCCGCGCGCTTCCGCGAGTAGCGAGGCGTAATAGCCCTTGGACTGGTAATTGTAAGAGCGCGACAGATTGACGATCTTCGCACGCCCGAGTCCGGCGAAAAGCTTCGGACGCGCCAGATAGTCGCCGGTCGTAATGACCTTGTGGGGCGTATCCGCGTTGGGAAAGTCGCGCGCCTGATCGACGAGGATCACCCAGCCGTTCATGACCCACGCCTCTGGGGCCGTGCGGAGAATCGCGACAGCGTTTGCATGATGACGGGCGGACGGGGTCCCTGAAGTTCGGCGCGAGAGTTCGGCAAGGTTGGCGCGACTCAGTTCCGCGCTTCTTTTTCTTCCCCTAGCGCGGGCGTGATGCGCCGCGCAACGGTCGAACACGCTCAGGCGGGGGATTGTTCCCCGTTTCGTGCCGGATGGGGGGCAATGGCTTTTCGTAGCGTAAAGCGGTCGCCCCGTCCGCGTAGTAATGCGTGTGCTCGCCAAACTGGCGGAAGCCGCAGCTTTCGTAGAGCGCGATCGCCGACGCGTTGTCGTAGCGCACTTCCAGGGTGAGGGCCGTTCGACGGTGACGACGCCCGCAAGCCTCGCAGGCTTGCAAGAGCGCGCGGCCAACGCCGCGACGGGTGAATCGCGCGTCGACCGCGAGCGAGTAGATGCGCAAAGCCCGCGCGCCCTTGCGCAGCGAAACCAACACGTAGCCCGCCAATTCATCGTCGATGGTCGCCGCGATCACCGGCCGATGGGGCGCGCGCAGGAACTCTCGCAAGGACCGCCGAGAAACCCGGTCTGTCTCGAACGATTCGTTCTCAAGCCTTGCAATCGCGTCAAGATCGCGAGGGCGAGCCTCGCGGATGCTGATGCCGCCCTGGCGCCAGTTGCTCATGCTGAAAAAAACCGGCTCCCTCTATCGCCGCCCAGACGACATCGGTCGTCTCTTAAGTTCATGCGCCATATACCCTCAGTTCGCCGGCCCGATGCAATCGCGCCAGCGTGATTCCGGCACCGATCGCCTTGCACAAATCTCATCGTCCGTTCCCGATCCGCCGTGATGGGTCAGGGGGATCTGCACATAGCTCCAGCAACGCCTTGCTCAATGTTTGATCGCAAGATCGATGAAGATCCGGCGCAGCGTCTTCAGTTCCGCCTGAAGCGCGGGCTGCTCAAGCGCAGTATAGCCCAGGACCAGTCCGTGGCGCGGAGGGCTTTGGCGATAGTGCAGGGAAAGCGGAGTGACAACGACGCCGTTTTCGCGTGCTCGCAGCGTGATCGCGACATCGTCCACGCCGGCGCGGCAATACCAGAGCGACTGAATGCCGGAATCCGTCGACGCCGGGTCGAGCCATTCGCCGAGTTCGGACTGACATGAGACCATGAAGTCTTCGCGGCGCTTGTTGTAGAGCCGGCGCATGCGGCCCAAGTGCGTGGTGAAGTGACCTTCCTCGATGAAATCGGCGAGCGCCGCCTGCAGGATTCCTGAGGCGTATTGCCCGGTGAGAAACATCGCCTGCGATATGTTTGCAACCATGTTCAGCGGCAGAATGACGTAGCCAATGCGCAAAGACGGAAACATGGTTTTGGAAAAGGTGCCGACATAGATGGTCCGGCTGTCCGCCGCGACGCCTTGCAGCGCCGGTACGGAATTTCCTGAGAAACGGTATTCGCCATCGAAGTCGTCTTCGATGATCCAGGCGTCTTGAGCCCGCGCGATCTCCGCCAACCGTAACCTTTGCTCAAGGCGCATCGTAACGCCCAGCGGACTTTGGCACGACGGCGTCACATAGATCGCCCGCAGTCTCTCTCCTGGAGGGGCTGAGAGATCCCAACCCTCCGTGCTGACGGGGAGGGGCATGATCGACGCGCCGGCGGCCACGAATGCGGACTGGGCCGCGGGATAGCCTGGGTCCTCCATCCAGACGCAATCTCCCGGATCGGTCAGGATGCGCGCCAGAAGATCGAAGGCGGGCTGAGCCCCATTGGTGATCACCACCTGGTCCGACTCGCAGCGTACGCCTCGCGCCGCGGCGAGGTAGCGGGCAATCGCCGATTTGAGGGGCGGATAGCCTGCAATGTGCTGATAGCCGAAGACGTAATCGCCGCCCGCCTGAAGCCGATGCGCGATGATTCGCCGGAGGGTGACGAATGGAAAATGCGTGACGTCGGCTAGTCCGGGTTGAAGCGAACGCCGGTGCGCCAGACCGAAAAAATTCATCGGCTGCGAGATCATCTCGCGTCCGCGCTTCGACAACGGATCCTTGGCGCCCGCCAGTTCTTCGATTCGATGCGGGGTCGAACGACTGGGCGCCGCCGCGACAAAGGTCTGAGACCCGCGCTGGGCTTGAACATAGCCCTCGACTTCGAGCTGCTGGTAAGCGCTCACCACGGTATTGCGCGACACGTTGATCTTTTGCGCCAGCGCGCGTGAGGACGGAAGCCGGCCGCCGAAGGGCAGGCTTCCGTCCATGATCAGTTCGACCAGGCGAAGGTAGAGTTGTCGGTGAAGCGGCTCGTGGGAATTGCGGTCGAGAGCGATGAGGTCGAGAAGAAGCTCCGGCCGACGCGAGGTGGACCTGAGATTTTTCATTTTCACTGCTCAATACCCCGACAGCCAATCATCGAGGCCTTGTAGTGATGGATAACGGCTTAACCATCGGTCGGCATGATGGCTCGGACCCCTGCTGCCACACATCGCGTCTAATGCGCGAACTGGCCCTTACAGTTTGCTGGGCTTTGTCCCGCATTGGAAGTCCCTACTCTGCACAAGGTTGTGCGCGCACGCCGGGACTGCGGCGTGCCTTGGATCACATCTCTGACGAACAATTTTTCTGGATATTTGGACCGGCCTTCAAGTGTTCCGCCAGAAGAGCATGTCGCTTATAACAGGGGCATGAGCGACATCCCTGACAAAGTGGATATAAACACGATCATGCCTGTCTTGAGGGAGCTGAGTGACGGCCTGGGCGATCTCAACCGCCGCATGGACACCATCGTCGACTTCTTAGAGCTAAAAGATCGGGTCCGCCGTGTGGAGGATGAGGCGCGCGACCTACAACAGCGCCTTGAAGTCCTTGAAGGTAAGAAGGGCAAATGAACTGCGCGCTAGGACTCAAAATGCAACCCCTCTGTTACTGACAAAACCTAGCATGCTAAAGGGGATGCTATATCTTAATCCCCTAAAATATTGGCATAACGACGATTCACCACTGCCAAATTATGCACGGGATAAGTCGCAGGCTTCTCCCCTCGGCAGTCCCCAAATGGCGCTGATCGGCGGATTTTCGAAAATCTAAATCGAGAACGATTCATTGCGGTTTTCTGGATTCCGGGATATGGTGAGGGAAAGGTCGAAACTGCGGGAACGCTAGGCGAGATCGGTCAGCGTTCGGTCGAAAGCCCGCTCGCGAGAGGGCGATAGAAAAAGGGCGATGAAGGACGTGAAACATCCCCCACGGCGCCGGCGCCACCGCCTTGAGGCGCGGTCCCTACAAGGCTTGAGCGCAACCCAGAAGGCGAGTTAGGCGGCGGGCTAATTTTTTTATTTTTTTCCGCCGCAACCCTTTGAAAAAGCTCAATTTGGCCAAAGACATTCAAAGAAATGCAAGCGTTTTTCCTTTGGTTTTCTTGGATATGCTTGCAAGTAACTCGACCTGAAGTTGTATTCTAGTGCTCGATGCTGTCGAACTTCCGCTTGTCGACCGGGGCGACGTCGCGCAACTGAACAGTCTCGGCTGACATTGTCTCGAGCGCGACCCGCGCCGCCGCGTCGATATTGTGGATCAGATCGTCGATCTCGATATCGGTGTGC
>DATDHT010000208.1:0-8459 GCA_036521435.1 Roseiarcus sp. | reverse complement strand
GCGGCGAGAATCTCGGCGGTGCTCCTGCCCTTGACCGCCATGATGAAGGGAAAGCCGAACCTTGCGCGATAGGCGTCATTGAGCTCGCCAAATTGGCGCCGTTCGTCAGGCGAAAGCCGGTCAAGCCCAGCGCTCGTCTGCTCACGCGTCGAATCCGCGGTCAGCGTGTTGGCGAGGGCGATCTTGCCGGCCAGATCAGGGTGGGCTTCGATCAGCGCGCGCTTCTGTTCCATTGTCCCCTTCGCCGCTGCGTCGGCAAGCGCCTTCGCCAACCCCTCGGCCGTATCCGCGCCGCTAGCGAGACCAGCGCCATAGGCTGCCGCGGCGATCCAGGGCGAATGCTCATAAACGCCGCCGAAGCGCTCAATGAACAGCGCGCTGGCGAGTTGAGACGGCTTCCAGCCGCCCGGCGGCGGGTGCTTGGCGATCCAGTGACGAGCGATGTCGAGCCGGGTCGGAATCCAGACGCGATCGTGGGCGAGCGCATAGTCAACGAACCGCGCGAGCGCGAGCGCACGTCCGGGCCGTCCGACGAGGCGGCAGTGCAGGCCGATCGACATCATCTTCGGCGCGACGTCGCCTTCGGCATAGAGCGTGTCGAACGAATCCTTGAGATAGGTATAGAAGTGATCGCCGGTGTTGAAACCCTGCGGGGTGGCGAAGCGCATGTCATTGGCGTCAAGCGTGTAGGGCGTCATGAGCTGCGGGCCACGCGGGCCCTCGAGCCAGTAGGGCAAGTCGTCGGCATAGGTGTCGGCGCAATAGACGAACCCGCCCTCCTCCATGCCGAGACGGATGGTGTTGATTGAAGACCGACCCTGGTAGAAGCCGAGCGGCCGGACGCCCGCCACCTCCGTATGAATGCGCACCGCCTCGGCGATGTGGAGCGCTTCGATCTCGGGCGGGGTATCGCGATAATCGACCCATTTGAGACCATGGGTGGCGATTTCCCACGCGGCTTCGTTCATCGCCGCGACCGCCTGGCGATTGCGCGCCATCGCTATCGCCACTGCATACACAGTCACGGGAACCGAGCGCTCTGTGAATAGGCGATGCAGCCGCCAGAAGCCGGCGCGGGAGCCGTATTCGTAGATCGACTCCATATTCATGTGGCGCATGCCCGGCCAGGGCGCGGCGCCGACGATCTCCGACAAGAACGCTTCGGACGCAGCGTCGCCATGAAGGACGTTGTTCTCGCCGCCCTCCTCGTAGTTGACGACGAACTGCACCGCGATGCGCGCCTGTTTCGGCCAGTCGGCGAACGGAGGCGTCCGCCCGTAGCCGATCATGTCGCGCGGATAAGTTCCGGTGTCCGTCATCCTGCCGCTTCTCCGTACCCCGCCGGAAAATGTGTCGTCCCAACGCTACGACAGGACGGAGTTTTGCTCCAGCCTGCAACCCCCCGCGGCCGGACGGATGTGCAATTCAGTTAGCGCCCGCAGCCCGCAACGCGGTTGAGCGCCAGTGATGGTACAGTGTCAGGCCGCTGCAACGTCGATCAACTCGAAACCTTCCTTCCGCGCGGCATCTGCGAGACGCTCATCGAGCGTGACAACTTCGAGCGACGAAGGACGACGTTCAGCCGCCAGGAAAGCCGCGGCAAGCTGCAGCGCATCGGCCGCCCGCAATGGATGAACGCGAAGAAACCTGATCGCGTTCTCGCGGACAGTCTCGCTGGGCTCTATCTCGTGCCAACCGTCAGCAAGCTGCTTCAGCCGATCGAAGGCGAGCGCGGCGCTTTTCACATCGAGCGAAGCGCCACGCTCGAGACGGGCCAGGGCCGAAACGCACTCCACTTGCGATCCCCACCAGACGAGCATGTCCGAATCTCGTCTTGCGAGCGCCTGTATGGGACGTGTCGTGGTTTCGGCCACCAACAGCGGCACAATCGCCGAAGCGTCCCAGAATTTCACCGACCCTCCCGGCGCTCGTCGACGAGCGCGCCGACAATCGACGCACCGGCGCTCGGGGGCGCAGAGGTGAAAACAGCCGCTGGCGGGACCGTCAGCCGTGGCCGCAACACTCCGTCACGGATGAGCCGCGACAATCTTCCGCTCTGCCCGCCACCCTCGTTCCCGGTGACCGGCTCTAGGCGCGCGACCGGGCGCCCCCGGTCGACGATCAACACGGATTCGCCGCCCTTGAGGCCATCAATTAAAGCGCTCAGGCTGTTTTTGGTCTGGGTAATACTAGCTCTCTTCATCAAGCTAAAATAGCTTTTTTGATCACGCCAATCAAGATCTCGGTACGGCCCGAGCTCCGGCCGCGGGAAGCGGCCGTTGGCGATCACCGCTCAATGCCTCTTACAGGGCGCCACTGCTGGTTTCATCATCGCCACTCGGAATCCGCAAAGTGCTATTGGTGACAGCGGCGACTCCGGCGTCTTGAGGCCCTTATGACGGAAATATCCCTGCGCTTTGACCCGCCGTTCGCTCGCATCCTGCTCAGCCGTCCGGAACGTCGCAACGCGATCACCCGCGCGATGTGGCGCGCGCTGCCAGCGATTCGCGCCGCGATTGAGGCGCGCGAAGATCTGCTGGTGACGCTCGTCGAAGGCGATGGCGCGCATTTCAGCGCCGGCGTCGACATTGTCGAACTCGGCGAGATCTACCGCGACGCTGCGGCGACGCGCGACTTTGGCGACGCGATGCAGAACGGCCTCAAGGCGCTGATGGACCTTGACCGCCCGACCATCGCCGTCATCCGCGGCGTCGCCATTGGGGCCGGGCTTGGCTTGGCGCTCGCCTGCGATCTGAGGTTCTGCGCCGCGGACGCGCATCTCGCGATCACCCCGGCCAAGCTCGGCCTCGTCTATGGCCATGCCGAGACGCGCCGCCTGATCGAACTCATCGGGCCGTCTCGGGCCAAAGACCTTTTGTTCACCGCGCGAAAGATCGAGACCGATGAGGCGCTGGCGATTGGCCTCATCGACCGGCGGGTCGAGACGGCGTTGCAGGAGACCGTGCTTGGTTACGCCCGCGGGCTTGCGGACATGAGCCAGATGTCGATCCGGGGGGCGAAGCGCGCGGTCGACGCCATCGCCGCGGGCCTCACCCGCGAGACGCCGGCCTATCGCGCGTTGACCGAAACGGCGGCGCTGGGGCCGGATTTCACCGAGGGGCGGGCGGCCTTCGCCGAGAAGCGCGCAGCAAAATTCGTCTTTCGTGGGTCCACCCCGCGGCTGGCGCAAGGCTAGCGCTCGGCTTCCGCCCGATGTCCCCCGCCACGCTGACCATCCTCGCGCTTGTCGGCTTCGCCTCCGGCTTTGTCGATGCAATCGCCGGAGGCGGCGGCCTTTTGACCGTGCCGGCCCTCCTGCTCGCCGGCCTCGACCCAGTGGCGGCGGTCGCGACCAACAAACTGGCCGGCGTTTTTGGCACCGGCTCGGCCACGCTCGCCTTCGCGCGCGCTGGCAAGATCGAGGCGAATATGGCCCCGGCGGCAGTTGCCGCTGGCATCGGCGCCGCACTGGGGGCGCTGGCGCTGCCTTATGCCCCGCGCGAGCTTCTGAGCCTCGCGCTTCCGTTCGTCCTCCTCGCAGTGGCGCTTTATTTCGCCCTCTCTCCGAACCTCGGCGAGGGCCAGCGCCGGCGGCGGGTGTCGCCGATGATTTATGTCTCGGCGTTCGCGCCGGCGATCGGCTTCTATGACGGCGTGTTCGGCCCCGGCGCCGGGTCCTTCTATCTCATTGCGCTTGTGGCCCTGGTCGGCTTGAGCCTCATTCCGGCGATGGCCGCCGGGCGCCTGAGCAATTTCGGCAGCAATGTCGGGTCGCTATTCGTCTACGCCCTTGCCGGGCATATCGTCGCTCCGGCGGGACTGGCGATGGGCGCCGGCGCATTCCTCGGTGCGCGCCTGGGCGCGGCCTCGGCGATCAAGGCGGGAGCGAAGCTTGTGCGGCCCCTCATTATCACGGTCAGTTGCGCGATGGCGCTGAGGCTCATGACGGCGCCCGGAGGACCGCTTGCCTTCCTATGGAAATAAGCGGACGGCGGTTGACGCCTTCTACCCGTCCAGCCTATAAGCCGGCCCGAGCAAGGCTGGGCCTTAAAACCCGGCCCGTTTATTTTTGAGCGGCGCCAACCGAGGCGCCGCAGGGAACGAAACTCGATGGCCAATACCAAGTCGGCTCAAAAAGCCGCCCGCCAGACCATTCGCCGCACCGCCGTGAACAAGTCGCGCCGCACCGAGATGCGCACCTACGTTCGCAAGGTCGAGGAGGCGATTGCCTCCAAGGACCCGAAAGCGGCCGCCGAAGCGTTGAGCGCGGCCGAACCCACGCTTGCCCGGGCGGCGCAAAAGGGCATCGTGCACAAGAACGCCGCCTCCCGCAAAATCTCGCGCCTGACCAAGCGGGTCAAGGCGCTCGCCGGCTGATCGCTGCGGCCGCACGCGCGCGCCCCACGTCCTCACCCGGCGCTCATCCCCGATGACCGATGTTCCGCCGAACCGGCTCAGCGTCGACCCCTCGAGTCCGTTCTATGACGAAGCGGCGCTTGCGCGCGGCATCGGCGTCCGCTTTCGCGGCGTCGAGCGGCGCGACGTCGAGGAATATTCTGTGAGCGAGCAGTGGATTCGGGCGGCGGCGGGCAAGGCGCTCGACCGCCGGGGCCAGCCGCTCGTGATCAAAATGACCGGCGCCGTCGAGCCCTATTTTCTCGCGCCGGCGGCCGACGTGGGCGAACAAAAGTCCGACTAGGGCCTCCTTTCTCCCTCAAGGAGAACGGCGGCTCACAGGGCTCTGCCGGCACGGCATCGAGCGACGGGCCGAATCAAGAGCACAAGCCGCTGCTAGACCTCATTCGGAACCGATGCGAGCGCCCTTCTTAGCCACAGAACGCTTCATGAACAATACCGCGAACGTGACCGCCAAAGTCAATAGAGCCGCCATCCAAAAGGTGTCGAAGTAAGCAAAGCGAAGACGCCTGCTGCTGACGCAGGTTTTCCAGTTGTTGCAGGGACGAGGCCGCTCTCACAATTGTGGCAGACGTCAGTCCGGCATGCCCAGCGCACCGGGATATCGCACGCCTCGGCGAATTCCAGCACGCTGTGGTTAGGCCAACGAATTCCACTGGGCGGTTATCCCGCTACGCGCGAACGGAACGAGGGCGCCGACGTCGAGGTCAACCGGCGGCCGATGTGGACTCTTCCGTCAGCGCGCTGGCGACCCCCGGCGTCAAGGACTCGCCGCCGTTGAAGATTTCGACGTGAATACAATCCGGCGGGACGCCGAAGCGCCACTCTCATGTTGGCCATGAAGCGGGCCGGCCCACAACCCCTTTTCTGTCTCACGGGCGGCTCGCCGCGTGCGGACATCATTGCGATTGTGGCGCTAGTCGGAGCGGTCAACTTTACGAGCTGGCGCCCGAACGCGTAAGGGTGAGGGCGAGGGTAGACAGTTCAGCCTGCTTCTCAATACTACCAGGAGAGCGCAGCCGTCTTAACCGGCGCGTCCCACAACCGGATCAGGGGCTCGTCGAGCAGGCTGACTGTCAGGGAGCAGCCAGCCATGTCGAGGGAGGTCACCAGCGAGCCGGTCAGGTATCGGGCGACTGTGAGGCCGCGGTCCGCGAGGATGCGTCGGGCGGCGTTGACCATCAGGTAGAGCTCCATCAGTGGAGTGCCGCCGAAACCATTGACCAGCAGAAGGCATTCGCTCCCCGCGGGGGGCGCGAGATCGCCGAGGATCGCGCCCAGCATGTCCTCGGCGATGGCGTCCGCCGAAGCCAGCTTGCTGCGCCGACGTCCAGGTTCGCCGTGGATGCCCACTCCCACCTCCATTTCGTCGGCGGCAAGTTCGAACGTCGGCTTGCCTGCGGCCGGCACGGTGCACGGGGTCAAGGCGACGCCGAACGAGCGCGTGCGGGCGCTCACCTTCCGGCCTAGCTCCTGCAATTCCGCGAGCCCCATCGACTGTTCAGCCCCGGCGCCGACAATTTTCTCCACCACGACCGTGCCGGCAACGCCGCGCCTGCCGGTCGACCAGGTCGAGTTGGGCACCGCGACGTCGTCATTCGTCACCACTGACATGATCTTCCGGCCTTCGGCGGCGGCGAGTTCGCCCGCCATCTCGAAGTTCATGACGTCGCCTTCGTAGTTCTTGACGATCAACAATGAGCCGGCGCCGGTGTCGACCGCCTCGATGGCGGCGACCATCTGGTCGGGCGTTGGGGAAGTAAACACCTGGCCTGGGCAGGCTGCGTCGAGCATACCGTGGCCGACGAAGCCTGCATGCAGGGGCTCGTGGCCGGAGCCCCCGCCGGATATCAGCGCGACCTTGCCCGGGCTTAGCGCCCGGCGGCGGACGAATTTCCGATCGGCTCCCAGTTCGACGATGTCGGCGTGCGCGGCCACGAAGCCATCGAGGCTTTCGTCGAGCATAGACTCGACTGCATTCATGAGCCTCTTCATTCCGATTTCCTCCCTCTTGGCGGACGTTCGAACGCGCCGGCTTCAGTCCTTCAGCAGAGTCGCGAGCCGCACCACGTGGCGACTATATTCAGCGATCAAAGCATCGATCGCCTGATTTCGCCGCGCATTCCCCAAATCGGGCACGGTGAGGCTAATCACCCGAATTCCCGCAGCCGGCTCGCCGGTTTCACGCCGGCCCGGATGCGCATTGTCGTAGACGGTGAGAAATGCGGCGCGATCGGCCGGCGAGAAGTGACAGACCTCGAAAATGGTTTCGAGATGCTGGGCCGGGATCGGCATCGCGTAGGCCGGGTTCACCAATTGCGACACGAAGGAACGGTTGGCGCCAAGCGCAACCGCGAGGCGCGCGCGCGTGCCGGAAGGGCGGTTGTCGCACAATGTCTGGAGCAGGCGCTTGTAGTCAGCGACCGTTTCGCCCGGGACGACGTCGTTCATGGCGTCGCCTCACCCAAGTCGACGCCGGCGATCGCCTGCTTGGCCGCGGCAACGGATTGAGGCGCGACCGACAGCGAGCGCAGGCCGGCGCGGAGCAATGCGCCGATCACCCGAGGTTCGCCGCCCGCATCGCCGCAAAGACTGACTCCGCGTCCCGACTGACGCCCGTGCCGGGCGATGGACTCAATCAGTCGCAGCACCGCAGGGTTCAGGGGGTCGGCCAGATCGGCGACCGCTCCGATATCCCGGCCCGCCGCAGTGACGTATTGGGTGAGGTCGTTGGAGCCTATCGAGAAGAAATCGGCGTCGAAAAGGTCGACGGCGATAGCGGCGGCCGGCACCTCGATCATGATGCCGAGTTTCGGGCGCGCGGCGGCAATGCGGTCGCGCGCGAGGCTCGCCATCGCCTCGTCCAAGTGCCTCCGAGCCGCCTCGAGTTCCGCCGGCGCCGTCACCATGGGCAGCATGACGCGCAGGTCGCCATGCGCCGCCGCGCGCGCGAGAGCGCGAAGCTGGATTTGGAACAGAGCGGGATGGCGCAACGACAATCGAATCCCTCGAACGCCGAGGAACGGATTGCTTTCGCCGCTCATCGTCACGCCTTCGATGGGTTTGTCGCCGCCGGCGTCCAGCGTCCGTATGGTGACGGGACGCCCCTGGGCCCAATCGAGGATGCGGCGATAGGCCTCGTATTGTGCGTCCTCGTCCGGCAGCCCGCCAGGGCCGTAAAACATCAGTTCCGTGCGCACGAGGCCAACACCGTCGCAAATGGCGGGATCGATCCCCTCGAGCTCGTTGGCGCTGGCGGCGTTGAGGTTCACGGAGATCGTGGTTCCGTCCTTCGTTATCGCCGGCCGCTGACGGAAGACCGCGGCGCCGGCGGCTGCGACCTCTGCGCGTCCAGCCCTGGCGGCGAAGGCGGTGCGGGTATCCTCCGTCGGATCCAGCACCACTTCGCCGCTGGCGGCGTCGACCAGCGCCTCGCGGCCGGCCATCCAGTCGGCAACGGCCTCGAGTCCCACGATCATTGGCACGCGGCGAGCGCGCGCGAGCATGGCGACGTGGCTGGTCGGGCTGCCCTCCGTCAACACAATGGCCCCGCCTTGCGCCCAGTCGATGCCGAGAAAGCGCGAGAGAGGCAGGTCGGCCGCGACCACCACAGAGCCGCCAGGAATTGGCGCGCCGTCCGCCCCGGGCGCCAAATGCCCGAGCACACGGTCGCGGATATCCTCGAGATCGGCTGCACGAGCGGAGAAATAGGCGTCCTCGCCGGCGCGATAGCCGCAGATTTCGGCGGCCATTGTGGTCTCCCACGCTGCGCACGCTGACTCGCCGGCTGAGACCGATTCGAAGGCCGGCCGGGCCAACTCGTCATCGGACAGCATCGCTGCCTGGAAGGCGAGCATGTCGCCCGCCTCGCCATTGGCCCGTCTGGCCAACGTCTCGATTTGGGCCAGCGCCTGCACGAGGGCCTCTTTCAGCGCCACCGCCTCCTGCGCCGGCGTCCCGGCCTCGCGCTCAGGCCGCTTGACGGCGCCAAGCACGGTCACGACGCCATCCGCCATGCCGGGCGCCGCGCTTCGACCGAAAAG
>DATDHT010000207.1:0-4205 GCA_036521435.1 Roseiarcus sp. | reverse complement strand
GCCAGCAGCGGCAGCTGGTTCTTCGCCATCGCCGGATCGGTATGGGCGAGAACGACGCTGTGAAAAGCAAGGTCCCACGACGCATACCAAGGGTATTCCCACTTATCCGGCATCGCGACGATGTGGTGGTTGCTGTGGTGGCGCCATCCCGAGTTGCGTCCAGATTTCCTCGCCTCAGGAGGGGGCACCTGGTCGCCCTTGAGCCAGCGCGGGATATCATAGTTATAGAATTGCAGGCTCCAGCTCATTTCCGCCAACGCCTGGCGCATCACCATCGCTTCTTCGTCGCTCGCCGCTTGCGGACGTAGCGCGGCGTAATATTCGTCGGCTTCGCGTCTCCGGTCGGCTTGCGTTTGGGTGAAGGCGTCGCCGAGATCGCTCGTCCTGCCGGGCAGGTCGCGCGTGAGCCGCAGCCGGATCTCGGCGGTCTCGCCGGCTCCGACCGTGATGTGATGCCAGCAGGCCATCTTCGTCCCGCGTCGTTCAGGATTGACCGTCGCTGCGCCATTGACGACGTGGTCGTTGACGCCGTCCTTCGGATAGGGTGTCGAAGCAGCCCCGCCAAAGACTGTCGGGACGTTGGTTTCGTTGTCGCAGAACAAAAGCGACGGCGGCCTGCGGGATCGGGGCCGGCGGCGAGCTTCCATGCGCCGAGCTTCTCGTCCTCTGCGATGACTGCCGATCCCGTCTCGCTAAACGCGTCGCGAATGACAGGTTTGGGAACGCCGTCCTCCCACGACCAGCGATTGCGGAACCAGAGCGTCGGCAGGATATGGAGTTCCGCGGGCTCCGGCCCGGCGTTGCGCGCGCGGATGCGGATGAGGACGTCATCCGGCACCGCCTTGGCGTAGTCCGCTGTGATTTGCCAATATCGATCATCGTCGAACACGCCGGTGTCGAGAAGCTCGAATTCCGGCTCGTCGCGGGTGCGCTTCGCGTTCTCCCGCCGCAGGCGCTCATAGGGGAACTCGGCTTGCGGATAGTGATTACGCCAGCGCAGCCAGGAATAGGTCGGCGTCGCGTCGAGAGACCACCAGTATTCCTTAGCGTCCTCGCCGTGATTGCCCTCCGGCCCGCTGAGGCCGAAGATTCGCTCCTTGAGAACCGGGTCGCGTCCGTTCCAGAACGAGAGAGCAAAACAGAGGCGCTGCTCGCGGTCGCAGAGACCGGCCAGGCCGTCTTCGCTCCAGCGGTAGGCGCGCGAGTGGGCGTGATCGAAGGGAAAGTAGCGCCAGGCGTCGCCGTCGGCGCTGTAGTCCTCGCGCACCGTGCCCCAGGCCCGGTCGGCGATGTAGGGGCCGACGAGTTTCCAGTCGCCCCCGGCGGCTGCGGCTGATCCCTCCGCGAGCCGCGTGTGCTCAGCAGAGAGGGTCCCCTTTTGTTGTTCGCCCCCACTCATGGTCGGCGCATCTTAGCATCGGTTTTGATTCCGGATGCAAGGGCGCAGGCGTTGTTCACCGGCCGGAGTGCGGGCTCGCGTCGGTCGTTTTGGCTATTTGCCGACCGGCTTTTCGAGGTGACCGCCGAACTGGAAGCGCATCGCCGAGAGGAGTTTGTTCTGATAGTCGGCTTCGCCGCGCGAAAAAAACCGCTCGTAAAGCGCCGTCGTCAGGACCGGCACCGGCACGCCCTCGTCGATAGCCGCTTTGATCGTCCACCGGCCTTCGCCGGAGTCGGACACGCGCCCGGCGAACTTGGCCAGGGCGGAATCTTCGGACAACGCCGTCGCCGTCAGGTCGAGGAGCCACGAGGCTATCACACTGCCGCGCCGCCAGACCTCGGCGACGTCCGGCAGATTGATCTCATATTTGTAATGGTCGGGATTGCGGAGCGGCGTCGTCTCGGCGTCGATGGCGTGCGACTTCTCACCGACATTCGCAGCGCGCAAAATGTCCAACCCTTCCGCATAGGCGGCCATGATGCCGTACTCGATTCCGTTGTGGACCATCTTGACGAAATGTCCCGCTCCGTTCGGTCCGCAATGGAGATAGCCGAGCTCGGCCTGCGTCGGCTCGCCCTTGCGGCCCGGGGTTCTCGAAATCGAACCCGCGCCGGGCGCGAGCGTCTTGAAGATCGGATCGAGACGCTGCACTTCGTGATCGGGACCTCCGATCATCATGCAATAGCCACGCTCAAGCCCCCAGACGCCGCCGCTGGTGCCGACGTCGACATAGTTGATGCTTTTCGACATGAGTTCATGGGCGCGGCGGATATCGTCGACATAGTAGGAATTGCCGCCGTCAATGATCGTGTCGCCAGCTTCGAGCGCCGGCAAGAGATCGGCGATGGTCTTGTCGACGCCCGCGGCGGGGACCATGAGCCAGACCGCGCGCGGCTTCTCAAGCTTCTTGGCGAGGTCAGCAAGCGAGGCGGCGCCGAGCGCTTTTTCATCCACCAATTCCTCGACGGCCTTGGGAGACATGTCGAAGACCACGCATTCATGGCCGTTTGTGAGGAGCCTGCGCACCATGTTGGCGCCCATCCGTCCGAGTCCGACCATTCCAAGCTGCATGTGCGTTTCCTTCAGACGAGTGAGTGGCCCAATCGCGCTAGGGTTGCTTTGACCTTACCTTCGTGCGCAACTTCGTAGCAACCGGAGGGCCCAATTGGACTGACGGCAATTCGGATTTCGGGGCGCTCTCCCACATGAGAAACCCGCCTCGGAACGCATTCGCGTTGTCCCCCAGCCTGCACCCTGGCGGCAGCTCGTTGAGTATCTTGGCGTTACCGCCGCCAAGCACAATATCGTTGGGTTCGAGCGCGGCGACCAGTCGATCGACGACGTCAAAGACTTTCCTGCGCCATTTTTTCTTGCCCAGCCGCTCCAGCCCCCGCTCGCCGACATAGTCCTCATAGGTGGACTTCTTGTAGGGCAGATGACCGAGCTCCATCGGCTCCACGACTCCGTCCACGATCAAAGTCGAGCCAAGCCCGGTTCCCAACCCGAGGAACAGCATCTTCCCGCTTCTATAGCCGCCGAGCGCCTGCATTGCGGCGTCGTTGATGATTTTGACCGGCCGCCCGAACGCCTTCCTGAAGTCGAAGCCCATCCAGCCGGCCCCCAGATTCTTCGGGTCGGCGACTGGCCGATCATGCAGGACCGGGCCAGGATAGCCGACTGACACCACGTCATACGTCCACCCATCGGCAAACTGCCGAACGCCGGAGACCATCTGTTCAGCCGTCATTTTTGGACCAGAAGCGAACTCCCGTTTGTCGCTCTGGCCGGTCGCAAGGATTTTGACGTGGGTGCCGCCGACGTCGATGACCAATACGTTCATGAATCGCTCCCTCGTCGGCGCGCTGGCCCTCCCGAGGGTGCGCTGGAGGGGACCATGCCCTGCGTCAACGCGTTGCGCTACTCTCTCGTGGAACGGTTGCTCTCCGCCGAGTCGCGGGCCAAGCGCTCGATTTGACCGAAGCCGGCCAATCGATCCAGGCACCATACACCCTGCGTCGCACCTGTGACAGCTCCAAGTCGTTGAGTTGTTGGTCGGAGTGAGAGACCGATCACCTATTGTTCGAGGCCATCCTAGATCGTCCCCAATTGCTCTTATTTTCTAGTTGGTTGATTTGTATCCAGTCTTTCCGCGTCCACACCCGTCCGCTATAATCCGCGTCTTATTGTAAGACCAATTGTAAGACTGGATGGCGAGAATGGCGATCGGAAAAGCAAAGCTCACGGCGCGCGGGGCTGCAACGACCAAGCCGGGGCGGTATGGCGATGGCCACGGGCTGTATCTCGTTGTCTCGCGAAGCGGTGCAAGAAAGTGGGTTTACCGCTTCACTTACGCCGGACGAGTTACTGAAGCTGGCCTTGGATCCGCGAATGTGGTCTCGCTCGCTGAAGCGCGAAGCAAGGCGCACGAAGCGCGTAGACTGCTAGACGCAGGCCAAAACCCTATCGTTGCAAAGCGGCAAGCCGCACTGATCAGCGCCGGGATTCCGACTTTCGGAGCCATATCGGACGCGCTTGTGAAGGCGAAGGAAAGTGAATGGCGCAATGAAAAGCACAGGGCTCAATGGCGCGCCTCGTTAGCTGACCTCGCCGCGCCGCTTCGCGCCCTTCCAGTAGACGAGATCGACACTGCGGCGGTCCTGGCGGTTCTCAAGCCAATTTGGCAAGTAAAGCCGGAGACGGCCGCTCGACTCCGAAGCCGGATTGAAGCAGTTCTCGACGCGGCCAAAGCGCAAGGCTACCGGTC
>DATDHT010000206.1:0-16668 GCA_036521435.1 Roseiarcus sp. | reverse complement strand
GATCGGCATTCGCCCCGAACATGCCGATATATCGACCACCGCCGGCGAGTGGCCGGCGAAGGTGCGTCTCGCCGAGCACCTTGGCTCCGACACTTTCGTCCACGCTGAGGCGGACGGTATGGGGCAGCTGACCTTGCGCCTAGAGGGCGAGGCGCCGCTAACCCCCGGCCAGAGCATTTTCGTTACCCCGCGAGAGGCTCACCTGCATCGTTTCGACAAGGACGGCAGGAGGATCAACTGACGGCGGCCGAGCGGCGAACGCCTCAGTTGGTTGACTTGAAGAGTGGGTTCGAATCATGAGCGTCAAACTCTCGGCGGCGGCGCTTGCGCGCTTGCCCGCAGGCGTTGCGGCTCCGAAATACCAACGCTCGGACCTTCGCGCTGGCATCGTTCACATTGGCGTTGGCAATTTTCACCGCGCGCATCAGGCGGTCTATCTCGACGACCTGTTCAACACCGGGCATGACCACGACTGGGCGATCGTCGGAGCTGGAGTGCGCGACGCGGACGTGACGATCCGCGAAAAGCTCAAGGAGCAGGACTGGCTGACAACCGTAGTTCAGCAGGAGGCGGATACCACAGACATCCGCGTCACCGGTTCGATGATCGATTTCGTGAAACCCTACGATACGGCGGCCTTTCTCGATGCGATCTCCGAGCCCGGCATTCGCATCGTCTCGCTGACCGTCACGGAGGGTGGCTATTACATCGCGCCGGCGACGCAGCACTTCGATCCCGCCCATCCCGACATCATTTACGACTCACAGCACCCAGAGGCGCCGAAGACGGCTTTCGGATTGATCGCGGCCGGACTCAAGCGCCGCCGCGCCGCAGGGACCGCGCCTTTCACCGTGATGTCCTGCGACAACATTCCGGGCAATGGTCACGTCACCGAGAACGCCGTCGCCGGTCTCGCCGAGCTTGCCGATCCCGAACTGGCGCGCTGGATTCGGGCCAACGTCGCCTTTCCCAATTCCATGGTCGACCGCATCACCCCCGCGACGACCGACCGGGAACGCGCCATTCTGCGCGACAAGTGCGGTCTCGAGGACAATTGGCCGGTCTTTTGTGAAGAGTTCCGGCAATGGGTGGTGGAGGACAAGTTCCCAGCCGGGCGGCCGGCGCTGGAGACGGTCGGCGTGACGTTCACCTCGGACGTGTCGCCCTACGAATTGATGAAGATCCGTATCCTCAATGGCGGTCACGCCGCGATTGCTTATCCAGCGGGGCTGCTCGACATCCATTTCGTTCACGAAGCGATGGCGGACGATGAGATCCGTGCGTTCCTCGAAAAGCTGACCAAAAGCGAGATTCAGCCGGCCGTTCCGCCCCCGCCCAACACCAGTCTCGACGACTATCGCGAATTGATTGCGCGTCGCTTCGCCAATCCGAAGATCGGCGACACCATTCAGCGCCTCTGCTTCGACGGCTCGAACCGCCAGCCGAAATTCATTCTTCCCGCTGTCGCCGATCGTCTGAAAGCGGGCGCGTCCTTCCGGGGCCTGGCGCTCGTGTCGGCTCTCTGGTGCCGCTATTGCTACGGCGAGACCGAGAGTGGCACGCCGATCGCGCCGAACGACCCCACCTGGGGACAGTTGCAAGAGGCGGCGAAATCGGCGCGCAACGACCCGATGGCGTTCCTCCAATTGCGCCACATCTTCGGCGATCTCTCGGGCAATCCGAACTATGTCCGCGCGTTCTCCAACGCCCTCTCGTCGCTCTGGGCGCGCGGGGTGCGATCAACTCTGTCCGACTATCTGTCGGACAAGTCTTGAGCGGAACGCAGGAAACCAGAACGCAGTCAGCGACCGACGCCAGGGACGACACAAAGTGAAACTCAAGGACAAAGTTGCGCTCGTCACTGGCGGCGCGCGGGGCATCGGGGCGGCGATCGCCGAACGCTATGTCGCTGAAGGCGCGCGTGTCGCGATCGCCGACATTTCCTTAGGCCATGCTGAGGAGACCGCTGTACGCCATGGCGACAGGGCGGTCGCTGTCGCTCTCGACGTCACGAAGATAGCCTCCATCGAGGCTGCGGTTGAAAACGTGGTTCAGCGATGGGGGGGCATCGACATTCTCGTCAACAACGCCGGCATCTTCGACA
Organism: Roseiarcus sp.; assembly: GCA_036521435.1. Lineage (GTDB taxonomy): Bacteria > Pseudomonadota > Alphaproteobacteria > Rhizobiales > Beijerinckiaceae > Roseiarcus. The sequence goes on along the minus strand of DATDHT010000206.1, from coordinate 14,564 downwards.
TGGCGCCGATCGTCGAAGTCACCGAGGCCAGCTACGACAAGATTTTTGCCGTCAACGTCAAAGGCCTGTTCTTCACCCTCCAGGCGGTCGCCAGGCGCATGATTGCCCGCGGTCAGGGCGGCAAGATCATCAACATGGCCTCGCAGGCCGGACGACGCGGCGAAGCGCTGGTGGCGGTTTATTGCGCTTCCAAGGCCGCGGTCATCAGCCTCACCCAGTCGGCCGGGCTCGACCTGATCAAGCACCGCATCAATGTCAACGGCATCGCGCCCGGCGTCGTCGACACGCCGATGTGGGCTGAGGTCGACGCCCTGTTCGCCAAATACGAACATCGTCCGCTCGGCGAGAAGAAGCGCCTGGTCGGGGAGGCGGTGCCGTTCGGCCGAATGGGATTGCCGGACGACCATGCCGGCGCCGCCCTATTCCTCGCCTCGTCGGACAGCGATTACGTCGTCGCGCAGACGCTCAACGTCGACGGCGGCAACTGGTTGAGCTGACCACATCGCAGCGGAGACTTTTCGCCCATGTACCTGGATCGTTTCAATCTTAAAGGCCGCATCGCGGTCGTGACCGGCGGCGGGCAGGGGATCGGCCTCGCCTGCGTGGAAGCGCTGTCCGAGGCGGGCGCTCACGTCTACATCGCCGACCGCGATCTGAAGGTGGCGGGGCAAGCGCAAGCGGCGATGAAAGCCAAAGGCTACGCCTCAGACACAATCGAGATGGAGGTCACCGACTCGAAACAGGTCGACGCCGCCGCGTCGCGCGTGATGGCGGACAAGGGTCGGATCGACATCCTGGTCTGCAACGCCGGCATCGCGCGATCCGAAACCCCTGCGGAAGACGTCACCGACGAGCACTGGCTGAACGTCATCGACGTCAACCTCAATGGCGTCTTCTGGTGTTGCCGGGCGTTCGGCAGGCCGATGCTGGCGGCGGGGCGGGGCTCGATCGTCAACATCGGCTCGATGTCGGGGTTCATCGTCAACAAGCCGCAGCCGCAAGCCTATTACAACGCGTCAAAAGCGGCCGTCCATCATCTGACGAAATCGCTCGCGGCCGAATGGGGCGCGCGCGGCGTTCGCGTCAACTCTGTCGCGCCAACTTATATCAACACGCCGATGACCGCTCTCGGGAAGACCAACAAACCGATGTTCGACGCCTGGATGGACGGTACGCCGATGGCGCGCATGGGGGAGCCGGATGAGATCGCCGCTGTGGTTCTCTTTCTCGCTTCCGACGCTGCGAGCCTCCTGACTGGGTCGATCGTGCTTGCGGACGGCGGCTATACGTGTTGGTAGGGCGACGTCAGTAAGCGAGAGAGGGCGGGATGGATCTCGGGCTCAAAGGAAAAGTCGCCGTCATCACAGGCGGCAGCGTCGGTATTGGTCTTGCGATCGCCGAGGGCCTGGCAGCCGAGGGCGTCGACATTGTCATAGCGGCGCGCGGCGTCGAGCGGGTGCGCACCGAGGCGAGCCGCATCGCCAAATCCTTTGGCGTCCGGGCTGAAGGGGTGGCCTGCGACGTCGCCAAGCGCGAGGGTGCGGACGATCTGATCGACGACGTCAAGCGGCTCTTCGGCGGCGCCCACATTCTCATCAACAACGCCGGCACCGGCAGCAACGAAACGGTGATGCAGGCGCCCGACGAGAAATGGCAGGCCTACTGGGACCTGCATGTGATGGCGGCGGTGAGGCTCGCGCGCGGCCTCGCGCCCATGATGAAGGAGCGCGGCGGCGGCGTCATCCTGCACAACGCCTCGATCTGCGCCGCCCAGCCCCTTTGGTACGAGCCGATTTACAACGTGACCAAGGCCGCGTTGATGATGTTCTCGAAGACGCTATCGACCGAACTCATCGGCGACAATATTCGTGTCGATTGCGTCAATCCTGGCCTCATCCTGACGCCCGATTGGGTCAAGACCGCAAAGCAGCTCACCGCCGACAAGGGCGGCGACTGGCAGGCTTATCTCGACAGCGTCGCGCGCGAGCACGCGCCGATCAAGCGATTCGCGACGCCGCAGGAACTGGCGAACTTCTTCGTCTTCCTCTGCTCGGACCGTGCGAGCTATTCCGTCGGTTCGACGTATTACGTCGACGGGGGAATGTTGAAGTCGGTCTGAGCCGCCATCGTCGCGCGCGCCGCCCGTGACCCGCGGATCAATGATGCCGTTGCGCGGTTCCCGTTAGACGGATCCGGTTGGTGACGCCGACCACGCCTGGAACGCTCTTCGCGTCGGACTCGGCGCAGCTTCTTTGATAGGGCAGGTCAACCAGTCCGGAAACCGTCACCCAGCCGTTCTCAACATCGACGTTGAGCCGGTCTCTAGGGACGGCCAAATCCCAGTGGATCGCGTTCAAGACGCGCAGACGCACGTCGTCGGTTTGCAACCGCATCTCGACCTCCCCGCGTCAAGGTATTTTGAAGCTTCTAGCCTCGAGGCTGTCGACGACTCGTTCTCGAATCGTCCGCTCGGTCCTTGGCGCTGCCCGAAGCGATAGCGAATCAGTAGAGCGAAATTTTGACGGAAACGTCGGCAGAACATGCCAAACGTGGCTAGTCAGATCTGTGGCCGCGGTTCTGACTCGGCTTGCAGGAACACCCCGTCGTCGACATCCATGGCGTTGCCACGCCAGACGACGTTGCGGCCGGACCAGCCGCGCGCCCACAGGAACGGCAGCAAGACGTCCCGCACGAGCCAGGCCGCGGGACTGCGCCACGACAAGGGCCAGCCGGCGGCGAAGGCGAGGATAGCCTCTGCGCCATAACAGAAAGCGGCGGCCAGCACGAAACCGACAACCGGGTTCATGCCGAAGTCGGGAGCGGCGATCGCTGCGGCGATGAAGGTAATAAGGCTGGTCGTCAGAATTTCAGGAGCGAAAAAGAACGGAAAGGTCGCGCGCCGGAGCCGCGCCCAGCGAAGCTGCCGCGACCAGACGTCGCGCAGACGTCGCCGGCCCAGCGGCTGCTGGAATGGCCGGTCGACGAGATGGGCGTTGAACCCTTGCGCTCGGATAAGCTTCGTCGCCGCCGCATCTTCCGCGATCTCCGCTCCCAAAGCTTCAATGCTTCCGCCCGCCTCCAGAATCTCCCGACGCCACAGCATGGTCTTGCCCTGGGCGAACCCGTAGCCGCAGGATTCGCCCGCATACTGCCAGCGGGCCTGATAGGTGTTGAGAAAAGCGCACTCGATCTCGGCGCCGAACGACTCGGGTCGAGAGCCGATCGGGGGAGCGCAGACGATGCCGGTGTTGGAGCGCCAGCGCGCGAGCAGGCGCTGAATGTAGTCGGCTGGCATCAACACATTGGAATCGGCCATTATCACCCAATCGTGCCGCGCCGCCTTCCATCCCTTGACGACATTGTTGAGTTTGGGATTGGCGCTGATCCGGTCATCGCCGACCAGCAGGCGCGCTGCGCGCCCGGGATTGGCCGCGATCGCGTTTCGCACCAGGGGGGTGATCGGATCATCGGCGCTGGCGAGGCAGAAGATGATCTCATAGCTTGGATAATCGAGCGCAAAAATGGACCGTAGCGTTTCGCGCGAGAACGTCTCGACGCCACACAAGGGCTGGACGATTGTTACGCTCGGAGCATCCTTGGGCGGAGGCAGCGATCCGCCCGGCCGCCGCCTGCACCGCAGCGTGGCGAGCGCGACGCTGAGCCCATGCATCCCCGCGCTGGTAGCGCAAATCCCCGCCGCCAGGGCGCCTATAGTCATGGGCTCAGACTACCCGAATCACAAGGCCTTGTCACACCATATTGCCGCGCCCGCACGACGCTTCTATGAAGGCGAATGGCCCCTCTTCCCGTGGTCCGGTTCGCGCCTTCGCCGACCGGCCGCATCCATATCGGCAACGCCCGCACCGCTCTCTTGAACTGGCTCTTCGTCCGCCGCCGCGGGGGCACGTTCATCCTGCGCTTCGACGACACGGATCTCGAGCGCTCGAGGACGGAATACGCCGACGCGATCGAGGCGGATCTGGAATGGCTTGGAATCCGGCCGGATGTCATGCGCCGCCAATCCGAGCGGATGGCGGCCTACGACGAGGCCGCCGCGAGGCTCAAGGAACTGGGTCGTCTTTACCCGGCCTATGAGACCGCCGAGGAACTCGACCGGCGCCGCAAGCGACAGCAGGCGCGCGGGCTTCCCCCGATCTATGATCGGGCCGCTTTGCGCTTGTCGGCGGACGAGCGGGCCACGCTCGAAGCCTCAGGCCGCAAGCCGCATTGGCGTTTTCGGCTCGAACCGACGACCGTGCGCTGGAACGACATGGTGCGCGGCGAAAGCCACATCGATTGCGCGTCGCTCTCCGATCCTGTCCTCCGCCGCGAGGATGGAACCTATCTCTACACGCTGCCCTCGGTGGTTGACGACATCGATTTCGGCGTGACGCACGTCATTCGCGGAGAGGATCACGTCACCAATACCGCTGTGCAAATCCAGATTTTCGAAGCCCTCGCGGGCGCAGCGCCGAGCTTCGGCCACCACAACCTCCTGACCGACGCTGGCGGCGGAGGACTGTCCAAGCGCTCTGGCGCGCTGTCGATCGGCGCGTTGCGCACGAAAGGCATCGAGTCGCTCGCCGTCGCGGCGCTCGCGGTGCTGGTGGGGTCGGCCGAGGCGGTGCGTCCGGTCGCCTCGCTCGCCGAACTGGCGGACCTCATCGATCTCGCCCAACTCTCCCACGGCGCGGCCCGATTTGACGAAGCTGAGCTCGAGGCGCTTTCCGCGCGCATGCTGCATCGGGCGCCATACGCCGCCGTCGCCGACCGTTTGGCCGCGCTAGGCGTCGCCGGAGTGAACGCCGAGCCCCTGTGGTTAGCGGTTCGGGGCAACCTTTCGCGCCTCGACGATGCGGCGATCTGGCGGCAAGTGACGGAGGGCGAGGTCGCGCCGATCGTCGAGGACGCCGACTATCTGAATCTCGCCGCCTCATGCGCCCCCGAGGACCCGTGGGATCAGTCGACATGGGGCGCGTGGACGGCGCGGCTCAAGGAGGCGACCGGTCGCAAGGGCCGAGCGCTGTTTCACCCCTTGCGTCTGGCCTTGACCGGCCTGGAGGCGGGGCCGGAGCTCGCTCTTCTCCTGCCGCTGATTGGCCGCTCTAAAGCGGTGGCCCGACTATCCGCACCGAGTGCTTGACTCCGTCGGACCCGGTCACTTCCACCGTGTGCCCCTGTTTCACGCTGAAGCTCTTCGCGCCTTCCATGTTGTCGCCAGCAATGCCGGACCCTTCGCGGCTGACTGTGGCGGCCGCGGCGCTGAGCTTGGTGTCGGCGCCGTTGGCGTCGAGGACAGGCGCGGTCGCCGTGTCGAGGGAAGGCGCCCCTGGGTTCGCGCCTGGCCCAACTACAGGCGTCGCGCCCGGCCCGGCGACCACGGAGGCGGTTGGCGCGATTGGCTTGCCCTTCGAATCCGTGGTCGGCTTGGCCTTAGGATCGATGATCGGCCGGGCCATCTCCGCCGACTTCTCTGGCGTCACCAGAATGTCGCGCTTCTCGTGGCCGTACCGCGCTTCCGCGTCGGCGAGCGCTTCAGCCCAGCTTTGCCCCTTGCGTCGGCATGAGCAATTCGGATCGTAAGCTTTCTCGAATTTGCCGGCGTTGGGCAGATTTGCATAAGGCTCGCCCGTCGGCGAGGCGGCCTCGTCGACTGTCCCGCCGAATGGAAATGAATACAGCGCCACGTCGGCGTTGGGGCACAACGCTCTGCAGACGTCCTCCAGGCTGTCGGCCCGGCTTCCGGCGCCCGAATAGGAAACGGGGAAGAAGCTGCCGTCGCAGGTCCGCACGCAAACCGCATAGGAGCCGGAATGCGCCTGAACGCCCTTGTCGCCCGATGGGGCCGACTGGCGCGGCTGATCGCCGTGGTCCTCGAATCGAGCGTCCGTCTGCGGCTCCTGGTCTTGGGGAGCCCCGAGCCTGGCTAAGCCGCCGAACAGAGCCTCGAACACGTTGCCGGGCCTTGACGGCTGCGCCCGGCCACATTCGGCGTTGTAGCGGGCGACAAGATCGCCGGCCCCGCCGCCCGCGCGCGCCTGAAGGTCTGCCAGATTCGCTTGCATGCGCGCGATTTGGCCATTGAGGTCGCCACATTGTGGGGGCGGATCTGAGCCGAACATCAGAAACCTGTGGTTCTCGCAGCCGAGCGAGCGCGCGTAGGCGCTGGTGCGCCCAAGTTCGGCGCGTTGTCGGTCAACCGCGCCCTGCGAACCGCTCGAGCCGCGGCGGGCGGCGATTGCTTGCTGCAAACGGGCGCACTCGGCGTTTTGCGCCAGCGCAACGTCACTGGTGAACGCGACGACCGAGGCCGCGAGCGCGGCCAGGGCGCCGACCGACGCCAGAAATCCGCCCTGTCCGAAAGCGCTTCGCATGCGTGGTTTGGCCGCCTTCATCTCGTCAATCGTCCTCGTCCATCGAGAGCCTGGAATTCCCACGCGCCGTCGATATCGAGCGATCGCGGTTAGAGACCGACATCGCGGCGTGAACAAGGCATGCGTCCCCGAAGCCGCGCCGGGCCTTCTACGTGGTTTCGACGCCCGATGCCAGAGGCTCGGCCCCGTCTTCCCGCCATGTGGCTTCAGCAGGCCGGATCGGGCATAATGAGGCGATGGCAGACGCGGACGCCCGCCCCACCAATGCGCCCGAAATCACCGTTAGCGAACTCGCGAACGCGCTCAAGCGCGCCATCGAAGACCGCTTCGGCTATGTGCGCGTCAGGGGCGAGATTTCCGGCTACCGCGGCCGCCAGGCGTCGGGCCACGCCTATTTTTGCCTGAAGGACGCCAACGCGCGGCTCGACGCCGTCGTTTGGCGCACTACGCTCCAGCGCATGCGGCTCAAGCCCGAGGAGGGGCTCGAAGTCGTCGCGACCGGGCGACTGACCACTTTCCCCGGCAAGTCGACCTACCAGATCGTGATCGAAACGCTCGAGCTCGCCGGGGTCGGCGCGCTGATGGCGCTCCTCGAGGCGCGGCGCCGGAAGCTCGCCGAGGAGGGGCTGTTCGACGCCGCGCGCAAGCGCAAGGCGCCGTTCCTGCCGAGAATTGTCGGGGTGGTGACCTCGCCGACCGGCGCCGTCATTCGCGACATTCTGCATCGCCTCGCCGATCGCTTTCCTGTCCGAGTCATCGTCTGGCCGGTGCGTGTCCAGGGCGAGACCTCCGCGGCCGAGGTCGCGGCGGCGATCGACGGCTTCAACGCTCTGGCCATAGACGGAAGAGCGCCGCGGCCCGACGTGCTGATCGTCGCGCGCGGCGGCGGCTCGCTCGAAGACCTCATGAGCTTCAACGATGAGGCGGTGGTGCGCGCCGTCGCGCGCAGCGTGATTCCGCTGATCGCCGCCGTCGGCCACGAGACCGACTGGACCCTCATCGATCACGCGGCGGACCTGCGCGCGCCGACGCCGACCGCTGCGGCCGAATTCGCAGTGCCCGTCCGCGCCGAACTCCTCGCGACGATCGCCGAACTCGAGGCGCGCCGCCGCGGCGCGATCCTGCGCTTCTCCCACCGCCTCCGCTCCGATCTGCGCGCGCTCGCTCGCGCGCTTCCGGGGGGCGACGCGATTGTCGCCGGGCCGCGCCAGCGTCTCGACCGCGCGTCGGAGACGCTTGCTCAGCGCATGCGCGGAGCGATCGACCAGCGCGCACTTAAGACAGCGGGTCTGGCGCGCCAACTCGCGCGCCATTCGCCGCGCGCCCATCTCGCGGGCTTACGTGAACGGTTGAGGGGCTTGAGCGGGCGTTTGGCGAGAGCGCGCCGGCTTCTCATCGAACGGCCGCGCCGGTCGGCGGAGGCCGTGAGCCGGACCTTCGTCCGCGAAGCGGCGCTGCTGGCCAGGCGGCGCGGCGAACAGTCGGCGGCGCTTACGCGCCTCGCCGCGCGCATGACGCGCGCCTACGACGAACGCCTGCAGGCTCGGCGCGCCCAGCTCTTTTCCGTAGGCCAATTGCTCGGCGCGATGAGTTATCGCGGCGTGTTGTCTCGTGGCTTCGCGCTCGTGCGGGATGAGACGCAAAAGCCGCTGTGGCGCGCGGACGAAGTCAGGCACGCCCAGCGCCTGGAGATCGAGTTCGCTGACGGAAAGATCGGCGCCATAGCCGGGGGTCGTGTCGGCCCGCCCATGACGCCGCCCGCGCTGCTTCCCCGCAGACGCGCCAGATCGGACAAGGACCCGAAGGAGCAGGGGTCCTTGTTCTGAGGGCTCTGGCGCTCAGTTACCGCCTAGCGTGAGTGTCGAGCGCTCGTCATTGGAGAGTGTTTTGCCGTTGCGCCTTGCCGATCTTGCAGCGAGAGCAACGCAGCGTCTCATGCCCCAGCTGTAAGGTCGCGCTGGCCGGCGGTTCACGGCGACAACTTCAGACCCTGTTCGGCGCTCAATTTCAGTCGACAGGGCGTCGGCAAAGAATAGGCGCGGGCGCCCGGAACAAAGGCCAGAAACGCAGCGTTGGGCGGCATGATCCAACGGATCGGGATCCAACCCAAGGAGTTCCGGATGAAATGTTTTTTGATCGCCGCACTATCGGCCACGGCTGTTTCTGCGCTCGTCACCGCGATGCCCGCCGCCGCTCAAGCAACGGCTCCGGGCGCGCCGAGAGGTTCAGCGCCGGTCTCGGTTGAGGGTTATGGCCCTTCGTCGGCCATCGTCTGCGATCAGGCCGGCACGACCTGCTGGCATTCGGTCGAGCGGTATGACTATCCGACAGGCGCCAACGTTGTGGTTCATCCATACAACTGGCAGGCGGACAATGGCGCGAACTACGCCTGGAGAGAGCACCCCGGCCGTGGCTATTGGCAGGGCGAACAATGGCAGCAGTTCTGACCTGCCAAGTATCACGCTAAAACTGCTCAAGAAAGCCAAATTCGGCGCCACGCGCGGACCTGCGCGTGGCGTCCGCTGCGACGTGGACATGATCGCAGCCGCCATCCTCGAACCTCGTAAGGAGCCGCAATCATGGGTCTGTTTTCCAAGGACATTCAGTCGATGGACGACCTCTTCGTGCATCAGTTGCAGGACATCTACTATGCCGAGAAGCGTATCGTCGGCGCGCTGCCCGATATGATCGCCAAGGCGACCTCGCCCGAACTCAAGTCGGCGTTTGAAGCCCATCTTGGGCAGACCAAGAACCACGTGAAGCGCGTCGAGCAGGTGTTCCAGATGCATGGAGCGGAGGCGAAGCAGGTCGATTGCCCCGCCATCGACGGCATTATCGAGGAAGCCGATGAGGTCGGCGGTGAAATCGAGGACAAGAGTGTGTTGGACGCCGCTCTCATCGCCTCGGCGCAAGCGGTCGAGCATTACGAGATGACCCGCTACGGCACGTTGATCGCATGGGCGAAAACCCTGGGCCGGCCGGACTGCGCCCAAGTCCTGCAGCAAAATCTCGCTGAAGAGAAAGCCGCGGACGAGAAGCTGACCACGCTTGCAGAGAACGAGGTCAATCGCGCGGCGGCCTGACGGAACGGGTAAGCAAACGTGGGCGATGGCCTGGCCATCGCCTACGCGACCCGAGTCGCTCTCGCCTTCGCCGCGATGTCGCGCGCTCGTGGCGAGGCGGCGAGATGGGGGTTCGTGCTCGCCGCCTCAAGTCCTCCTCACCACAGATTCGGGGGAGGTGGCCTTAAGAACAATATAAATTAGCACACAAATAATCATGTGTTAATTATGTATTGAGATAGCGTCCGATCACCTTGGGGCGAAAGGGCTTGACCCAGAAACGCTCCTGAAGGATGTTTGTTCTCGGCAGTTACTGTGAAGATAAGTAGATCTTGCCTTCCGCTGGTTGCGGGATGCTCGGAAGCGTCTTCCAGTGGCTTGCCTGTTGATGGCTGGCGTTTCGTCTGCGGACAGCCGCTCCATCAATGACCGCGGTGGGTCGAGAAACATATTCAGGAGGAAGACGTCATGAGGCTTTTGAGCACGCTCGCTTGCGGGGCACTGCTATCGTTTCCAGCGGTCGCGATGGCGACCGATCTCGCCCCGCTCGACGTTCCCGCAAAGGCGTTGCCGGCGCCGACGGCGGACATCAGCCCTGCATTGCAGGCGTTCGAGGGCGCGCCGCTCAATCACGACTGGAACAAGCTGTGGAAGACCGGCGAAGAAGCGCGCGCCTTCGCCAACGGTCAGGCGGCGGACACGGTCAAAGGCATTCCCGCAATGCTCGAGCGCCTGCATGTCAAGTCCGAGAAGTCGACCATCGGCGGCGTTCCCGTTTACATCCTGACGCCCGACGACATCCCGCCGGAAAACAAGGACAAGGTTCTCATCCACCTTCACGGCGGCTGTTATGTGCTGTTCCCCGGGGAATCCGGCACGCCTGAAGGGATCATCATGGCCGGAGACGGACACTACAAGGTGATTTCCGTCGACTATCGGATGCCGCCGGACGCCTATTTTCCAGCGGCCGTCGATGACGGCGTCGCGGTCTACAAGGCGCTGCTCAAGGACATGCCCGCCAAAAACATCGGCGTATTCGGCACCTCCGCAGGCGGCGCCCTGACACTCCAGCTCGTCCTGCGGGCGCGCGAGCAGGGCTTGCCCCTGCCCGGGGCTCTCGGCTCGGGCACGCCGATGTCGGATGCGACCAAGACCGGCGACAGCTTCTATACGAACGAGAAGGTCGACAACATTCTCGTTTCTCGCGACGGATTCTGCGACGCCGCCACCGTCATTTACGCGCACGGACACGACCTCAAGGATCCGCTGATCTCGCCGGTCTACGGCGACATGCACGGGTTCCCGCCGACCATACTGACCACCGGCACGCGCGACCTCCTTTTGAGCAACACGGTTCGCGTGCATCGCAAGCTGCGGAGAGCCGGGGTGGAGGCAACGCTTCAGGTCTACGAAGGCATGTCGCACGCGCAATACGAGTTCGACGACACAATGCCCGAGAGCAAGGAAGCGTTCGGCGAGATCGCGTCGTTCTTCGAGACGCACCTCGGAAAGTAGCGGCGCCTAGACGGCAAAGCACCGTCATCGCGAGCGCAAGCGAAGCGATCCAGAGGAACGTAGGGCGCTTGACGATCCCTGGATCGCCGCGTCGCTTCGCTCCTCGCGATGACGGTTCCGCCTGAACGCGGCATGCCCTAAGCTGCGACCCGCGCGGCGGCGCGCTTGTCGCGGCGGGCGAGGCGCGTGAGGAGATAGTCCACCTCCGCCATCGCCGTCGCGCTAAGAGTAGCGCCCGGCTTTCGCTGCGCGTCGGAGCTAAGAATGCCCCGCTTCATCATCACATATTTGCGCACGGCGAGGCCAACGCCCTGCTGCTGCTCATAGCGGGCGAGGGGCAAGTGGGCGTCGAAAAGGTCGTGCGCATCCTCGCGCCGCCCTTCGCGGGATAGGCGCACCACGTCGATCAGCATTTCCGGGAACGCGTAGCCGGTCATCGCGCCATCGACTCCGCGCTCCATCTCGAAATCGAGGAACAGGCCGCCGTTGCCGGTCAGGATCGGAACGCGACGCAGCTTGCCCTCCTTCTCGAATCGCCGGAGCGCCGAAATCTTTTCCAGGCCCGGCCAGTCTTCGTGCTTCAGCATGACGCAGGACGGATTGTCGGTGATGATCCGCCGGATGACGTTTGGCGTCATGATGACGCTGAGCGTCAGCGGATAATCCTGAATGACGAAGGGAATGTCCGGTCCGATCGCCTCGACCGCCTGCGCGTAATAGGTCACGATCTGATCGTCGGTGCGCAGCGACGGCGGCGGGGCGATCATCACGCCCGCCCCGCCCTTGGCCATGGCGGCGTGCGCCAGGCCACGCATCGCCGCGAATCCCGGCGCGGAGACGCCGACGATGAACGGCAGTTTGGGCGCACGCGCAACGCAGCGGGCAATGAGGCCGATCGCCTCGCCATGATCGAGCTTCGGCGCTTCGCCCATGATGCCAAGAATGGTGCAACCGTCGGCGCCGGCAGCGACATAATGGTCGATCATGCGGTCGACGCTGCTCATGTCGATGGCGCCGTCGGCGAGAAATGGCGTGGGCGCGATGGGAAAGACGCCTTTGGCGTCGACGGAAAGCATGGGATCTGCCTTTGCTTGGGTTAAGCGGTGGTTTCGCGATGATCACGGATTCGTGGCGCTCTTGGCAAGCGCACGGGGCATGGCGAGTTCGACTTGCTTAAGCTACATTGAGGCGGCAACTTTGATCTCGCGAGATAAGCCTGGGAGGAAACGATGACGGAAAACCCCACAGCACGGTCGTTCGCGAAGGCTGAACCCACGTCGCCGCCATTTGATAGCGCCCGACTGGACGCGCTCCTCGACGAGGCCGGCATGGACGCGGTGGTAATCTGTTCGAAGCACAACATCCAATATCTCCTGGGCGGCTACCGCTTCTTCTTTTTCGAACATTTCGATGCGATTGGCGTGAGCCGCTATTTGCCCTTTCTCGTCTATGTCAAAGGCCGTCCAGATCAGTCGAGTTATGTCGGGCACGGAATGGAGTCCTATGAGAAGGATCTCGGGAAGTTCTGGACCCCGTCCTTCCAGACCGCAGGCGCGACCCTGGATTCCGCGCAGCGCGTCGTTGATCATCTGCGAAAGCTCGCTCCCAAGGTGAAGCGTGTCGGAGTCGAGCGCGGGTTCCTGCCTGCGGACGCGGCGGAACTCATGGCTCGCGAGCTGCCGGAGGTCACATTCGCCGAAGCCCATTTTCCGCTCGAACGTCTTCGCGCCCGCAAGACGCGAGAAGAGCTGGATCTGCTGCGCGCGGCCTCGGACCTCGTGATCGATTCCATGCTGGCCGTGATGACCTCGCACGGGCCGGGCGCGACGAAAATCGAACTTGTCGAAGCGCTTCGCCGGGAGGAGGTGAGCCGAGGCCTGACCTTCGAATATTGTCTCCTTACCGCAGGGACGAGCCTCAATCGCGCGCCTTCGGACCAAGTGTGGGGGGAAGGCGATATCCTGTCGCTCGATTCCGGCGGCAACTACAAAGGCTATATCGGCGACCTGTGTCGGATGGCGATCCAGGGCGAACCCGACAGCGAACTCGAAGACCTGCTCGGCGAGGTGGACGAAATCCAGATGGCCGCGCGGAAGCCGATCCGGGCGGGCGTGAAGGGCGCCGACATCTACGCCAGCGCGGACGAAGTGCTGGGGCGGTCGTCGCGCGCGAACTCGATCGAATTCGTGGCCCACGGGATGGGCCTCATCAGCCATGAGGCGCCGCGTCTGACGAGTCACGGCCCCATCGCTTATCCGGCCTACGACGCCGACCGCCCGCTTGAGCCCGGCATGGTCATTTCGATCGAGACGCGGATCGCGGACCCGCGTCGCGGCTTCGTCAAGCTGGAGGACACGGTCGCCGTGACGGAACAAGGTTACGAAGCGTTTGGCGATCGCGGGCGGGGCTGGAATCGGGGCGGGGCCCGGGCGTCGTAACGCTGGACGCAAAGAGGAGCGTCGCCTCAACCGGCCCTGCGCAAGCCGCTGGTGATCGCGCCGGCCAGGGTCAGCGCCGCAGCGCCCCAGAGCGCAATCTCCGTCGCGTGCCTCGGCGCCTGTCCAAGCGCAACCGCCACCAGCGCCGTCCCGAACGACTGGCCGATCAGCCGTCCGGAGGATTGCAGGCCGGCCGCGCCGCCGCTTCGCTCGCGCGGCGCGCTGCCGATGATCACCCGATTGTTGGGCGACTGGAAAAACCCGAAGCCCAGGCCGCAGATCGCGAGGCGCCAGGCGAGCGAGACCGGCGTGGAATCCCCAATCCCGATGGCGACGAGAACCAGTCCTGAGCCCATCACCAGAAGACCGATGCTGCCAAGAAGGCCGGGGATCATCCGGTCGGCCAGGCGTCCGGCAATCGGCGCGATCAAAGCCGTCGCGAGCGGCCAGGGCGTGAGCAGCAATCCGGAGGCCGACGCCGAGAGGCCGAGACGCTCTTCAAAGTAAAACGGCAATGACACGATCGCCAGCGCTTGCGCCCCAAATGAGGCGATAGACGTCGCGAGCGAAAGCGCGAACACCGGCCGGCGCAGAAGATCGACCGGCAGCAGCGGCGCGGGGAGTTTCAGTTGCCGCAAGACGAGCGCCACGCCGAATGCGACGCCGACCGCGATCTCGATCAGCGCCGGCCAGGGGGACCCGCCCTGGCCGATGCGGTTCACGCCGGCGATGACGAGCCCGAAAGTAAACACGTTGAGAATGACGCTCGGAAGATCGAGCCGGCCGGCCGATTGCGGCGTCGCCGGCAGAGTCCGCGCCGCCATCACGAGCGCAATGATCCCGATCGGCGCGTTGATCAGAAACAGCCAATGCCAGCAGGCGACCGACAGGATCGCCGCCGCGACGCTCGGGCTGCCGGCCGAGCAAACGGCGACCACCACCGCCAGGTTGCCGACCCCCTGGCCAAGCCGCGCGTGCGGATAGACGAAGCGGATGAGCGCAATGTTGACGCTCATGATTCCCGCGGCGCCCAAGCCCTGAACCACGCGTGCGAGGGTGAGCACGGCGAAATTCGGCGCCAGTGCGCAGGCGAGCGATGCGGCAGTGAAGAGCGCAAGCCCCCACCAATAGACGCGCCGGTAGCCCAGGATGTCGCCGAGCGCCGCCAGCGGCAG
>DATDHT010000205.1:0-14513 GCA_036521435.1 Roseiarcus sp. | reverse complement strand
GCGCCTTCACGATCGCATCGGTCATCTTTTTCGCATCGCCAAACAGCATTAGCGTGTTGTCGCGGAAAAATAGTTCATTTTCGACGCCGGCGTAACCCGAGCCCATGCCGCGCTTGACGAACAAGACCGTCTTCGCTTTGTCGACATCGAGAATCGGCATGCCGTAGATGGGCGACTTCGGGTCGGTGTTGGCGGCGGGATTGGTGACGTCATTCGCGCCGATGACGTAAGCAACATCGGCTTGCGGGAACTCGCTGTTGATGTCCTCAAGCTCGAACACTTCGTCGTAGGGAACGTTGGCTTCGGCGAGCAGCACATTCATGTGACCGGGCATGCGGCCGGCGACGGGATGGATCGCATATTTGACCTCGACGCCGTTCTTCTTGAGCATTTCTCCCATCTCACGCAGCGAATGCTGCGCCTGCGCGACCGCCATGCCATAGCCCGGAACGACAATCACCTTCGACGCATTCTTCATCATGAAGGCCGCGTCGTCGGCCGAGCCCTGCTTGACCGGACGGGTTTCCTTTGCGCCCGCTGCGCTCGCGACCTCGCCGCCCCACCCGCCGAGGATGACCGATATGAAAGACCGGTTCATACCCTTGCACATGATGTAGGACAAGATCGCGCCCGAGGAGCCGACCAGCGCGCCGGTGATGATGAGCGCCAAATTGCCGAGCGTGAAGCCGATGCCCGCAGCCGCCCAGCCGGAATAGGAATTGAGCATCGAGATCACGACCGGCATGTCCGCGCCGCCGATCGGAACAATGAGCAGGATGCCGAGCGCGAACGATACGAGCGCGATAAGCCAGAAGAACGCCGCCGCCTGCGTGGCGTAGAAGAGCGCGATCAAGAGCACGAGCGCCACGCCGAGGCCGCCATTGATAAGGTGGCGTTGCGGCAAAAGGATCGGCGCGCCGGACATCCGTCCGTCGAGCTTCAGGAAGGCGATGATCGAGCCTGTGAACGTCACCGCGCCGATCGCGAGCCCGAGCGACATCTCGATGATGCTGCCCGGGTGAATGATGTCGCCCTCCTCGATGCCGAAGGCCTCGGGCGCGTAGAACGCGCCGGCCGCGACCAGCACCGCGGCCAAGCCGACCAGCGAATGGAACATCGCCACCAGCTGAGGCATCGCGGTCATAGCGATGGTGCGGGCGCGCCATGCGCCGATGCCGCCGCCGATGGCGATGCCGAGAATGATGAGAAGCCAGGAGAACGCACTCGACGGCGGACGAACCGCCAGCGTCGTCAAGACCGCGACGCCCATGCCGATCATGCCAAAGCGGTTGCCCTGGCGCGAGGTAGCCGGCGAAGAGAGACCGCGCAGCGCGAGAATGAACAGAATGCCGGAGACGAGGTAGAGCAGAGCCGCGAGATTGGCGTTCACCGACGTCAGCCCCTCTTCTTGTACATCGCCAGCATGCGCTCGGTGACGAGAAACCCGCCGAAGATGTTTATCGATGCAAGGATGAGCGCGATAAAGCCGACAAAGCGGGCGAATCCCGATCCGCTGTCGACAGCCGCGACCCCGACCGACAAGAGGGCGCCGACAACGATGACCGAGGAAATGGCGTTTGTCTCGGACATCAGCGGCGTATGCAGCGCCGGTGTCACCGACCAGACGACATAATAGCCGACAAAGACCGCCAGGGCGAAAATCGCCAGCCTGAACACGAACGGATCGATCGCTCCGCCAGAGGCGGCGTGGCCAGCGGCTGCCAGCTGGTCGCTATAGGCTTGCGCCACCTGAGCGGCCTGCCGCGCGGCCTCGGCGGCGGCTCGGAGTTTTTCAATCGCGGCGTCAATGTTGTCCATCGGGTTCTCCGGCGCTGACAGCGCGCAAGCGTCTATTGCGGCATGAAGTTTGGGTGAACAACCGCCCCGCCGCGAGTGAGGCATGTCGCCTTCACCAGTTCATCGTCCCAGTTGACGGCGAGCGACTTGTTCGCCTTGTCGATCAGCGTTTCGGCAAAGGCGTAAAGGTTACGCGCATAGAGCGCCGAGGCAGAGGATGGGATTCGCGTGACGCTGGAATAGCCTACGATTTTGACGCCGTTGTCGCTAACCGCTAATTCGCCAGGGCGTGAGAGCTCACAATTTCCGCCGCGCTCGACGGCAAGATCGACGACCACCGAGCCGGCGCGCATCGACTTGACCATGTCGGCGGTGACGAGACGTGGCGCCGGACGACCGGGAATCAGCGCGGTGGTGACGACGATGTCCTGCTTGGCGATATGCGAGGCGATGAGATCGGCCTGCTTCGCCTTGTAGGCATCCGACATTTCCTTCGCGTAGCCGCCCGCCGTTTCGGCCTGCTTGAATTCCTCGTCTTCGACAGCGACGAATTTCGCTCCAAGGGACTCGACCTGCTCTTTGGTCGCCGGACGCACGTCGGTCGCCGTGACCACGGCGCCGAGGCGCCGGCCGGTGGCGATCGCCTGCAGGCCGGCGACCCCGACGCCCATGACGAACAGCCTCGCCGCCGTGACAGTGCCCGCGGGGGTCATCATCATCGGCAAGGCTCGACCATATTCGGCTGCGGCGTCGATCACCGCGCGATAGCCAGCGAGGTTCGCCTGGCTCGACAGCACGTCCATCGACTGGGCGCGGGTGATGCGTGGGAGAAGCTCCATGGCAAACGCCGCCACCCCGGTCTCCGCCATCGCCTCGATCGCCTCGCGGTGTTCGTAGGGGTCCATCGTCGCGACGACGACCGCATCCGATTTGAGGCGCGGAATTTCGTCGCCGTTCGGCCGGCGAACCTTCAGCACGAGATCGGCGCGGAGCGCTTCTTCCGCCGAGACGAGCCGCGCCCCTGCGGATTGGTACTCGGCGTCCGGAAATCCGGCGTTCGCGCCCGCTCCGTGTTCGACTGAGACATCTGCCCCAAGTCCAGCGAATTTCTTGACTGTCTCCGGGGTCGCTGCAACGCGCATTTCAGCGGGATCTGTTTCGGCCGGAACTCCGATCAGCATCAAACTTCCCCCGCGAGCGCCAAGCTTCCATTTGATGGCCGAGCAGCCTCTCGGCTCGCCGCTTGCCGAACGAAGCCGCGAGGCGCTTCCGCGCCGCGACAGCCTTAGAGCATTGGCCCTCACGCCGCAACGCGAGTAACGTCGAACATGAGAGGAGAGGAAAGCAAATACCGACGGGGAAAGAGGTTCTCGAACACGCGTTCCGTGAAACGGCGAAGGGGAATGGCCGTCCGTTCGTCGGCCTGCTGGCTGATAGCGTTTGAATGGTCGATCATCGGGTCGACCGAATGGTCAGAAACCTTTCGCGGGAAAAGCAGCGTCATCGGCGAACTGCTCCGCCCTTTGGCAGAGCAGTTCGACGGCCCGAACACCGTCGAGGCCGCACGCTTCATCGCGGAAGGGAACTTGGTCGCGGTGGAGGGTCGAAATCTCAGCGTGACGAGGCGCGGTGCGGCCTATCCCAACCGTTACTGCTGGATATTCGAGATGCGGGACGGGAAGGCGGTTCGCATCACCGAGTATTGCGAAACGGCCCTCGTCGAGAGGGCCCTGGTTCGCCCCCGGAAGTGAACGGTCTGCGTCAGGCCCGCGCTACGGCTTCGGCCAAGCGATCGTTGGTTTTGTCACGCACCTCCAGCGTCTCGAATTTGAGGAACTCGGCCTCGGCTTCTTCCTGCGCGGCCTTGGCCTCCTCGATCTGACCCAGAAGCTCGGCGATCGAGCTCTTGAGATTGTCGCGTCTGACCGACGTCGCCCGGGCGTAGGTTGGATAAGCGAAGTGGGTGGGGTCGGCGATCCCGGCCCGCTTCTCTTCGTTGGCGATCTCGCGATCGAGGTCGCCGATCATGCGGGTGAACTCGGCCAGCATCATCTCGATCTGCCCAACACGGCGGCGCTTCTCATCAAGTTGAAAGCGCTTCAGACGGATCAGCGTGTCCCGCGACTTCATTCTGGCAGACTCCTTAGCAACTTCAGCGCGAGAGGACGTCACGATCCTCTGGTCACGACTACGAGACGGCTGGACGATGCATGACGAAGGTTTCTGCTTTCTTACGTTAGAGGAAAGCGGAGCTCTGTCGGCTTGGCTGTCGACGGCCGGTATTCGCTCGGGACAAGCGCCGCAGGCGGCACGCAGTTTCGGGCGTTAGCAATTCATTTACTCGAGTCGTTAACAATCCGAGAGAGGCGGGACGGGAAGGACCGATTGAACCTTTCGGCCTATTTCACGGCGCAAGAGAGTCTTTAACCGAGTCGCCGATCCGTGAGTCCAAAGAATCTGTTAGATCCGGTTGTTGATGCGATACATTAATTTTTAACTAGGCCAAATACTGTTTCTTATCAAATTGTTACTAATGTCCTTCGGCACTGGGTCAGGGGGCTTGCGCAAATGAATCAGGGTTTGTTAACCAATGGCGGTCAGTGTTCAATTCGAATCGGCCCAAGGTCGCGCCAGCGAGGCTTGGGCACGAGCGCGACGTACATAACCGCGGTCATGAAGCGACGGGCGAGGCGGGGAGCCTAACATGCGGGTACTTTTGATCGAAGACGATACGGCCACCGCACAAAGCATTGAATTGATGTTGAAGTCGGAGAACTTCAACGTCTACGTCACGGATCTCGGCGAGGAGGGCATCGACCTCGGCAAGCTATATGATTACGACATCATTTTGCTCGATCTCAACCTGCCAGACATGTCTGGCTACGAGGTGCTGCGCTCGCTCCGGGTCACCAAGATAAAGACGCCCATTCTGATCCTGTCCGGGATGGCCGGGATCGAGGACAAGGTCAAAGGACTTGGACATGGCGCCGACGACTATCTGACCAAGCCTTTCCACAAGGACGAACTCGTCGCCCGGATCCACGCCATCGTCCGTCGTTCCAAAGGACATGCGCAGTCGGTCATCATCACCGGCGACCTCACCGTCAACCTCGATCAGAAGACGGTTGAAGTCGATGGAGCGCGTGTGCATCTGACCGGCAAAGAGTATCAAATGCTGGAACTGCTCTCGCTGCGCAAGGGCACAACCCTGACTAAGGAGATGTTTCTCAACCATCTCTATGGCGGCATGGACGAGCCGGAACTCAAGATCATCGACGTTTTCATTTGCAAATTGCGCAAGAAACTGGCGACGGCGTCGAGCGGGCGAAACTATATCGAGACAGTCTGGGGCCGCGGGTACGTGCTTCGCGAGCCCTCGCCAAACGAGGAGCGCATTCCCGCGTGAGGCGCCCAGGTCGGTTCGCGATCTGACGGAGGGCCATCGCAACGAGCGACGCGGCGATCGAGAGCCGCCCTCGTGGGGCTTATCCCTCGGTCGCCCCGCCCCGACGCGCTCAGGGATCCGGTGATGGCGCCGCTTTACTTCAAACCGAAGGCAGCCGCAGTCTACCGCTACCTCGGCAAGACCGTCGAGCCCATTAGGGCCTCGTCGATCGCCGCCGCGCATTGTCGGCCCTCTCGGATCGCCCAGACGACGAGCGACTGGCCGCGACGCATGTCGCCGCAAGCAAAGACCTTGGATTTCGAGGAGGCGTATTTCTTCGTATCCGCGAGCACGTTGCCGCGTGGATCCAGCGACACGCCAAGTTCGGCAAGAAGGCCGTCCTGGACCGGCGACACGAAGCCCATCGCGAGGAGCACGAGGTCGGCCGGCAAAGTGAACTCTGTACCCGCGATCGGTTTCATCTTCTCGTCGATGCGCACGCACTGAAGGCCGGTGACGGCGCCGTGATCGCCCTCGAAGGCGACCGTATTCACTGCAAAGTCGCGCTCCGCGCCCTCTTCGTGGCTCGAGGAGGTGCGAAGCTTCAACGGCCAGTTCGGCCAGGTCAGCATCTTATCCTCTTGCTTCGGCGGCATGGGCATGATCTCGAGCTGGGTCACCTTGAGAGCGCCCTGGCGGATCGAGGTTCCGATGCAGTCCGAGCCGGTGTCGCCGCCGCCGATGACCACGACCCGCTTGCCGGCGGCGACGATCGACGCGTTCGTGCCGATCGGCTCGTTGGAAACACGACGGTTCTGCTGCGGCAGGAACTCCATGGCGAAATGAACGCCGTCGAGGTCGCGGCCGGGGACGGTCAGATCGCGAGATGTCTCGGATCCGCCCGCAAGCGCAATCGCCTCGTACTCTTCGACGAGGCTTTGCCCCATCACCGTCACGCCGATGTGAGCGTCGTAGTGGAACGTGACGCCCTCGGCCTCCATCTGCTTGATCCGCCGGTCGATGTGACGCTTCTCAAGCTTGAAATCGGGGATCCCGTAGCGCAATAGGCCGCCGGCTTTGCCGTTCTTCTCATAGACATGAACGTCGTGGCCCGCACGCGCGAGTTGCTGGGCGCAAGCGAGACCCGCTGGACCAGAACCCACAACCGCAATCTTCTTATCCGTCTTGCGGGCAGAGGGCTCCGGTTTGATCCAGCCTTCAGAAAATGCGCGATCGATAATCGCGCATTCGATGGTCTTGATCGTGACCGGCGAGTCCTGGATGTTCAGGGTGCAGGACGCTTCGCACGGCGCGGGACACACGCGCCCGGTGACTTCCGGGAAGTTGTTGGTCGAGAGCAGATTGCGCGCGGCTTCGGCCCAGTCGCCGCGGTAGGCGAGGTCATTCCAGTCGGGGATCTGGTTGTTGACCGGGCAGCCGATGTGACAATAGGGGATACCGCAATTCATGCAGCGCGACGCCTGATTGCGCGTCGCCTCCTCGCTCAACGGCAGCATAAACTCGCGATAGTGGCGAATTCGGTCGGAGGCCGGCGCATAACGCCGGTCCGCGCGATCGATCTCCAAAAACCCCGTGACCTTGCCCATCTTGGCACCCTAGAGCCGTGTCGCCGCCGCCGATATCGCGCGCGGAGCCCCGGTCCGCTTCAATAACGCGCCAACTTTATCTTGCAAGAACTTTGCCGGTTCGACCTTGGGCTGCTGTTCCGACCGACGGTCGGCCGCAAGCGGGGAGTTCGAACGACGATCGGCGAAGCCTACCGCCCGATAATCTACTCCCCAGCGACAAGCATCGGCGGCCCGCTCTGCGCTGCGAGTTCAGCCAGCGCGCGCCGATATTCGACCGGCATCACCTTGCGGAATTTTGGCAAATAGGCCTCCCAGTCCTCAAGGAGGCGCCGTGCGCGAGTCGAACCGGTGTAGCGCGCGTGGTTGACGATCAGCTGATGCAGGCGCTCGGCGTCAAATCGGCTCATGTCGCGCATCACGTCGACTCTGCCGTGGTGCTCGAGATCGCCGCCGGAATGCAGGTGCCGCTGCATGACCTCTTCCTCGGCAGCGATGGGATTGAGCTCCACCATTGCCAAATTGCAACGCTCGGCGAACGTGCCGCCCTCGTCGAGGACGTAGGCGATGCCGCCTGACATGCCCGCAGCGAAGTTGCGCCCCGTCTCACCGATGACCACGACGACACCGCCGGTCATATATTCGCAGCCATGATCGCCCGTGCCCTCGACGACCGCGATCGCGCCGGAATTGCGCACCCCGAAGCGCTCGCCCGCCACGCCGCGGAAATAGCATTCGCCGGCGGTCGCGCCATAAAGAACGGTGTTGCCGACGATGATCGAGGTTTCCGCCGTCAGCTTTCTCGCCTCCTGCGGCGGGTAGACAACGATGCGCCCGCCCGACAATCCCTTGCCGACATAGTCGTTCGCCTGTCCCTCGAGCTCGAGCGTCACGCCTTTGGCGAGGAAGGCCCCGAAGCTTTGCCCCGCGGTGCCTTTGAATTTGACGTGGATGGCTTCATAACGCAGTCCGGCGTTCCCGTGTCGTCTTGCGATGACGCCCGACAACATGGCCCCGGTCGACCGATCTGAATTGCGAATGGAAAGGTCGAGACGCACATGCTTGCCGCGTTCGATAGCGTCTTTTGTCTCGGCGATGAGGCGCCGGTCGAGCACAGCCTCGAGCCCGTGATCCTGAGCGACGCTATGGTGAATGGTGTCCTCCGGCCAGGGAGTCGGCTTGAAGAACAGGTTCGAAAAGTCGAGCCCGTGCGACTTGGCGTGCTCGTTGAGCCTGTTCTGGTCCAGCATTTGCCGCTGGCCGACCATCTCATCGAACGTGCGGTAGCCAAGTTCGGCCATCAGCGCGCGCACCTCTTCGGCGACGAAGAAGAAATAGTTGATGACATGCTCCGGCTTACCGGCAAAGCGCTTGCGCAGAACCGGGTCTTGCGTCGCGACGCCGACCGGGCAAGTGTTCAGGTGGCACTTGCGCATCATGATGCAGCCGGCGGCGATCAGCGGCGCGGTGGCGAAACCGAACTCATCCGCGCCCAGAAGCGCCCCGATCACCACGTCGCGGCCGGTGCGCACGCCGCCGTCGACTTGCACTGCGATGCGGGATCTGAGGCCGTTCATCACCAGGGTCTGATGTGTCTCCGCGAGACCGATCTCCCATGGGCTTCCGGCATGTTTGATCGAGGTCAACGGAGAGGCGCCGGTGCCGCCCTCGAAGCCAGAGATCGTGACGTGGTCGGCCCTGCACTTCGCGACGCCGGCTGCGACCGTGCCGACGCCGACCTCCGACACCAGTTTCACTGAAACAAGGGCCTGTGGATTGACGTTCTTCAGGTCGTAGACGAGCTGCTTCAAGTCCTCGATCGAATAGATGTCGTGGTGCGGGGGCGGTGAGATGAGGCCTACGCCCTGGGTGGAGTGGCGCACCTTGGCGATCACCGCATCGACCTTATGGCCGGGCAATTGTCCGCCTTCGCCAGGCTTTGCGCCTTGCGCCATCTTGATTTGCATCATGTCGGAGTTGACGAGGTATTCCGCCGTCACGCCGAAGCGCCCGGAGGCGACCTGCTTGATCGCGCTGCGCATCGAGTCGCCATTGGCCATCCGCTTGTAGCGGTCGGACTCCTCACCGCCTTCGCCGGTGTTTGACTTGCCGCCGATCCGGTTCATGGCGATGGCGAGCGTGGTGTGCGCCTCGCGCGAAATCGAACCATACGACATCGCCCCAGTCGAAAAGCGCTTGACGATCGAAACGGCCGGCTCAACTTCGTCGATCGGCACAGACGTTCGCGCGTCCTCCTCCGCGGTCTTGATTCGGAAGAGGCCACGAATCGTCAACAATTGCGCGCTCTGCTCGTTGAGCAGTTTGGCAAAGGCGTCATAGCGTTCGCGTGCGTTGCCGCGGACGGCGTGCTGCAGCAGGGAGACCGTCTCCGGTGTCCAACTGTGGGTCTCTCCGCGCACCCGATAAGCGTACTCGCCGCCGACTTCGAGCGCAGTGCTCAGGATGGGGGACATGCCGAATGCATCCGCATGGCGACGCTGGGTCTCCTGCGCGATTTCGGCCAAGCCCGCGCCCTCGATCGAGGTTGCAGTGCCGAAAAAGAATTCGTCAATGAACGCACGCGAGAGGCCGACCGCATCGACAATCTGCGCGCCGCAATATGACTGGTAGGTCGAAATGCCCATTTTCGACATGACCTTGAGAAGGCCCTTGTCGATCGACTTGATGAAGCGCTTGACCGCCTCACAGCCGCTGATCGGCTCCGGCAAATCCTTCGCCATAGCTGTCAGGGTTTCGAACGCGAGATAGGGATTGATGGCTTCAGCGCCATAGCCCGCCAGACAAGCGAAGTGATGGATTTCGCGCGCTTCTCCGGTTTCGACGACGAGGCCGACGGACGTTCGAAGTCCCTTGCGAATAAGATGATGATGAACGGCCGCGGTCGCCAGAAGGGCGGGAATCGGGATTCGATCCGGACCGACCATGCGGTCGGAAAGGATGATGATGTTGTAGCGGCCGTGCACCGCAGATTCTGCACGTTCGCAAAGCCGCTTGAGCGCCTCGCCCATGCCGGCTGCGCGCTTCTTCACCGGGTAAGTGATGTCGAGGGTTCTGGTGTCGAACGAATCCTCCAAATGACCAATGCTGCGGATCTTCTCGAGGTCCTCGTTGGTCAGGATTGGCTGGCGTACTTCAAGGCGCTTGCGCCTCGCTGCGCCGTCAAGGTCAAACAGGTTCGGCCGCGGTCCAATGAAGGAGACGAGGCTCATCACCAGCTCTTCGCGGATCGGGTCGATCGGCGGGTTGGTCACCTGTGCAAAGTTCTGCTTGAAGTAGGTGTAGAGCAGCTTTGATTTCGACGATAGAGCAGAGATTGGCGTGTCCGTGCCCATCGAACCGACCGCCTCCTGGCCGGTCGACGCCATCGGCGCGAGCAGGATCGTCAGGTCTTCCTGGGTGTAACCGAAAGCCTGCTGGCGATCGAGCAGCGGCACGTCGGTGCGTAACGTGCGCGGCTCAACCGGGTTGAGGTCCTCAAGAACGATCTGGCCCTCGCGAAGCCAAGCGCTGTACGGTTGGGCGCGCGACAGCGTCTGCTTGATTTCCGTATCCGAGACGATGCGGTGCTGCTCGAGATCCACCAGCAGCATCTTTCCCGGCTGCAGGCGCCACTTGGCTATGATGCTTTCTTCGGGCACCGGCAGCACGCCCATTTCCGACGCCAAAACGACGAGGTCGTCGTCGGTGACGAAATAGCGCGCGGGCCTCAGGCCATTGCGATCAAGAGTCGCGCCGATCTGGCGCCCGTCCGTGAACGCCATCGCGGCAGGGCCGTCCCACGGCTCCATCAACGCGGCATGATATTCGTAGAAAGCCCGTCGCTCCTCGTCCATCAGCGGATTTCCGGCCCAGGCCTCCGGAATGAGCGTCATCATCGCGTGGCTGAGCGAATAACCCCCCTGAACGAGGAACTCGAGCGCATTGTCGAAGCAGGCGGTGTCCGACTGGCCTTCATAAGAAATCGGCCACAGCTTCGAGATGTCGGCGCCGAAGAGTTCCGAGTTGACGCTTGCCTGACGCGCCGCCATCCAGTTGACGTTGCCCCGCAACGTGTTGATTTCGCCGTTGTGCGCGACTGTCCGATAAGGGTGCGCAAGACGCCAGGATGGAAACGTGTTGGTCGCAAACCGTTGATGGACCAGCGCCAGGGCGGTTTCGTAACGCGGGTCCACGAGGTCGCGATAATACGGCGCGAGCTGGGGCGCCAGCACCATGCCCTTGTAGACAATGGTGCGAGCGGACATCGAGACCGGGTAATATTCGAGGACTTCCGGCGTCCCGATCGCGACCACTTGGTTGGAGACGACCTTGCGCACGACATAGAGTCGCCGCTCAAAATCGTCTTCGCTGCCGAGTCCGGTCGGGCGTCCGATGAAAATCTGCTGCATCACCGGCTCGACCGCCTTGACGCGTTCGCCAAGCGCGGAATTGTCGACGGGCACGTCGCGCCAGCCGAGCACGGTGAGGCCCTCGGCCGCAACGACCTCTTCGACGATCGCTTGCACCTGCTTGCGGGCGTCGTTTCCCCGCGGCATAAAAAACTGGCCGATCGCGTAATGGCCCTGCGCCGGCAGGTCGAAGCCAAGCTTGGCGCATTCCGGCGCGAAGAACGCATGCGGGATTTGGGTCAGCACGCCGCAGCCGTCGCCGAGCGAGGGATCTGCGCCCACCGCGCCTCGGTGGTCGAGGTTGACCAGAATCTGCAGGCCCTTTTCGAGGATATCGTGCGACTTGCGGTTCTTCATGTCGGCCACGAAGCCAACGCCGCACGAGTCATGCTCTTTGGAGGGATCGTATAGCCCTTGCGCTGGCGGCGTCAGCGGGTCCCGGCCTGGGTTGGCCTTCGCGAACCCGTCGCGCAACTCATCGAACGTCGCTCGAGTTGTGGCGTTCATCTTTCCGCTCCCGGGCGGTCGCGCACCTTGTGCGACCGTTATATTGCAGATTTTGAGGCGTATAGTGGACAAAGGCGGCTGCTCACGCGCAGCTCAAGAGCGTCACGCGTCGGATTTTATTCGATCCGTCTTCGTCGTTCGATCCGACAACGCTTGAGCCCTGCTCTTCTGTCGGCGCCGAAGCCTCAGCCTCGTCGCCTCAAAATGGTCAGCACAACTGTCCTATTTTTCGACCATGACAGAAATGGACCGCCAACACAAGCGGCGCGCCAAAATTTTTTGCCGCTTGACTCCAGTGCGAGCGCGAATTGCCAGGGCGGCGAAATCTGACGCAGATTGTCGGCTCAAATCGAACGGAGCAAGCATGAATTTCGCCAGTGATAACGGCGCCGGCGTGGCGCCTCAGATTCTGGATGCGATCGTGGCGTCGTCGCGTGTCAACGCGCCCGCCTACGGGGCCGACGAATATACCGCGCGATCGCAAGAGCTTCTCGGCGAGGTATTTGAGACCAAAGTCGCCGCTTTTCTGGTAGCGACGGGCACGGCGGCGAACGCTCTGGCGCTTTCCGCGCTCGCCAATCCCTGGGACGCCATTTTCTGTCACGACGAAGCGCATATCCACGACGACGAGTGTGGCGCTCCTGAGCTCTTCACCGCCGGCGCAAAGCTGGTTGGGATCGGGGGAGAAGGCGGCAAGATCACATCCGAAGGTCTGCGTGAGACCCTGGAGAGGTTTCCGCGCGGGCTGGTCAAGTCGGCGCAACCGGGCGCGCTGTCGCTCTCCCAGGCGACTGAAGCGGGGACGATCTACGGCGTGAGCGAGGTTTCGGAGCTCAGCTCGATCGCTCACCGCAACGGGATCAGCGTGCATATGGATGGCGCGCGCTTCGCCAACGCGCTCATTTCGGCCAAGGCGACGCCGGCCGACATGACTTGGCGCGCCGGGGTCGACATTCTGACGCTTGGCGCGACGAAGAATGGCGCGCTTGCTTGCGAAGCCGTCCTGTTTTTCGATTCTGCACGGGCGGCGAATTTCGCGTTTCAGCGCAAGCGGGGCGGTCAGACCGTCTCTAAGGGGCGCTTCCTTGGCGCGCAAATGGAAGCTTACCTCACTGATGGACTCTG
Source organism: Roseiarcus sp. (assembly GCA_036521435.1). GTDB lineage: Bacteria > Pseudomonadota > Alphaproteobacteria > Rhizobiales > Beijerinckiaceae > Roseiarcus. The sequence goes on along the minus strand of DATDHT010000205.1, from coordinate 1,704 downwards.
GTTGCGGCTGGCCGAACGAGCGAACGCCTCGGCGCGTCGGCTCGCTCGCGGTGTTGCGGGGACGCCGGGCGTGCGCCTCGCATGGCCGACGGAGGCCAACGAGGTCTTTGTCGTGGCGCCGAAAGCAATGGTCGAGCTATGGCGCGCCGCCGGGGCAGTGTTCCACGAGTGGAGCACCCGATCGCTGGCGCCGGAGCGCGCCCCTCGAGATGGCGAAGCGCTGGTCAGGTTGGTGGCCTCGTTCGAAACCGAATCAAGAGAAATTGATCGGCTCATGAGCATTTGCGCTGAGGTTACGGACTCGGCCGCGGCGACGCCGTAACCGCGCCGCATTCCGCGCCTCAGGATCGCCTTAGACGATACCTTGGAGCGATCAGAATGACGATCAAATTGAACGGAGCGCTCGGTCGTTGCTTGGCGGCGTCAGCGCTTGGCGCGCTGATGGCCGTCGCCTTCGCTCCCACCGCGATGGCCCAATGGATGCGGCCTTGGGGAGCGCCGTTCCCCCGCGACATCGAACAGAGTCTCGAGGCGCAGGGATATGTGCTGACGGCGCCGCTTATGCGCCGCCCGGGAGTCTATCTCGCTGACGTCAGCGCCGGCCCCGCGGGCCATCAGCGTCTCATCATCGACGCCAGAAGCGGACAAGTCCTTGAGCGCTTTCCCGCCCCGGGCCGAAATTGGGGACCCGCGCTCGCCGCCCGCGACGAAGAGTTTGGCGAGCCTCAACCCGGTGGCTTCGGACCGCCGCTGGGCCCGGGCTTCGCCGGGCAGCCCGCAGTAGACGCAACGGCGGGATCGGCTTACGGCGGTCCAGCGAACGTCCATATGCCCGCGGCCGTCAGCCCTTACAGCGTCGGGGAAACGCGGGCCGGGACCAAGGCCAAGCTGAAGTCCGCGTCGAGGGAACGCAAGGCGACCATCAACCCGCCCCTGCCGCCCCCCGCTCCGCGCGAAACGGCGAAAGTGGACGGATCAGGCTCGACGGGGCCCGAGCCGACCGAGCCCCATGATTCCGGCCAGCCGCGGATCGACTCCCTTTCGACCAACGCCGGCAACGAGCCCCAGGCCTCCGCCACCACGACTCAAGGCTTGTCCAGCGAGGCGAGCGACAAACCGAAGGTGAGCATCGTTCCCCCGCCGCTGTTCCAATAGACGAAAAAGGGCGCCCCGACCGGGACGCCCTAATTTTCCAGTGCGGGATCTGCTCGGCTTAAGCAGCCTTGGCGGCAGGCGCCTTAACGGCTTCGATGGTCTTGGCGCCCTTGTTGATCGCAATCGTGCGCGGCTTCTGCGCCTCGGGGACCTCACGGACGAGGTCAACGTGCAGGAGACCGTTCTCGCTCGCGGCGCCGGTCACGACGACGTGGTCGGCGAGCTGGAAGCGGCGCTCGAAGGCGCGGGCGGCGATGCCCTGATAGAGCAAGTCGCGCTTCTGGTCCTGCTGGACGGTCTCCTTGGATCCGCGCACGGTCAGCGTGTTCTCGCGGGTCTCAACCGACAGCTCATTCTCGCCGAAGCCGGCCACTGCGAGCGTGATGCGGTAAGCGTTCTCGCCGGTGCGCTCGATGTTGTAAGGCGGGTAGGTCGGCGCGTCCTGCTCGCCTCCAGCGACTCTGTCGAGCATCGAGAAGAGGCGATCGAAACCGACGGTGGAACGGTAGAACGGTGAAAGATCGTAATTTGACATGAATCACATCCTCT
>DATDHT010000204.1:0-13488 GCA_036521435.1 Roseiarcus sp. | reverse complement strand
GGCGCGTCCCGGCGCGCCATCCGCGCTCATGACCGTCGCGAAATCCCTGGCCATCCGGCTTGCCCTGAGGTCGCCGGGGTCTGCCAGGACCGTGAACGCCTTTGCAACCGCTGGTTGGGCCGGCTCCGGCGCGAGCGCGAGGAGGGGTTTGGCGGCAGCCGGCGCGCCAGACTGACGGGCGTATCGGCGGAGCGTGCTGCCCCGCCAGCCGCCATGCCACAATATACGCTTGCCGTTTTTATAGACCGGACGGCCGTAAGGCACCATTCCGTAGGGGATTTTCTGCGCCTGGGCGACCAAGTCCCCTCCCGCCAGCAGCATAGCGAGACTGAACCCTGCGACCGCGCAGACGGAACCGCGCCGCGGTCCCCGCCTAAGCTTCCCAAGACCAAAACATAAAAATGTCGGGCGCCCGCCCTGACGCGTTCCGCTCGTCATCACGCGCAACCCTTGGCCAGCAAATGCGACCTCATCAAGGCAATCAAGACATCACTCCCCAGCGGAATTGCAGTCAAAAGCTGGGATTGAGGTCGGTTATCCTGGCGCGCTTAGGTCGTTTCGACGACGACGCTGAGAGCGGCGTCGAGCTCGTCGTCGCTGATCTCCGAGAGCGTCGGGCCGTCGAGATAGACGAGCGCCGCTCGGATCTTCGCGCCACCGTAGAGCGGCTGCAAAGCGACGCGATAGAGCGCAAGTTGAGCGACATGGGCCACTGTCGGGCGCTCGGGTTTTTCGCCCAGTTTGAAGTCGACGATCAATACACCCTGGTCGGTTGCGACAAGCCGATCGAGACGGCCGCTATAGGCCAGGTCAGGGCGGCCTGGCCGAGACAGCAATCCGGCCACCGCGATTTCACTGTGGGAATCGGGGGTAAAAACATCGCTCAGCTCTGGCGCGTCGATCGCCGCCAGGACCTTGGAGGCGAGCGCGATCCGAGCTGATTCGACAAGCCCGCCGCCCCGGGCATCGAGGTAGGCCGCGGCCGCGGCAGGGCGTCGTTGCCGCGTGAGATTGGGCAGCATCTCGAGCAGAGCATGGGCAAGCCGTCCCTCTAAGGCCCGCACGCGGTCGCCCCCGCTGACGCCGCCGGCGCGCGAAGGGTTGAGCGCGGGAGGCGCCGTCTCGGGCGCGGCATTGGCGGCGAGCCAGCCCGGCAGGGAATCGGGAGCGCGGGCGGCCGCGGTTTCGCCCAAATCTTCAGCCTGAAAGCCCTCTCCAAATCGCAGGATCTTTTCGCCCCCGCGAAACGGCGCGGGCGCTTCGACGAGCGCGTCGGCAAGGCCCGAATGGGCGAGATCGTACCAGCAATCGGACGGCCGGCGTTTGGATGTCTCGTAGCCTGCGACGATAAGGCGCTGAGCTGCCCGGGTCATGGCGACGTAGAGGAGACGGCGATGTTCGCCCGCCTGAGCCTCTCGCGCCTTGGCCCGCGCAGCGGCGACCGCATCGGCGTCCTCTGCCGACTTCTTGGCCCAGGCCAGGACCGGCGGATCGCCCGGCCGCGGCGACGAAAGCCGCATGAGCTTCGGTTCGTGCCGCGCGTCGGGACCGCCGCATGCGTCGGGCAGAAAGACGATCGGCGCCTCGAGTCCCTTGCTCGCATGGACAGTCAATACGCGCACGCCCTCTGTCTCGACCTCCATGTCGCGCTTGATCTCGACGTCGATCGTTTCGACTTGGGCGAGAAAATTGTGCAGCGACGACGCCTCGCGCTGTTCATGCGCCAGAGCCAGAGCCAAAAATTCGTCGATCGGGTCGGCGGCTTCCGGCCCGAGCCGCCCGACCAGCGCCCGCCGGCCGCCGTCCTGCCCGAGCAGCAACGCATAAAAAGCAAAAGGTGAAAGCGCCTTGGCCCGCGCGCGCCACCCTTCGAGCCGGCTCGAGGCTTCGGCGGCGACCCCTTCGTTCGCGGCTGCGAGGGCCTCGGCGAGCGAACCGCTCCGCCGCGCCGCAATTGTCATGAGCGCGTCGTCGTCAAAACCCATGAGCGGTGATTTGAGCGCGCAGGCCAGCGTCAGATCATCGTCCGGCAACAGCGCCGCGCGGCCGACGGCGATGAGATCCATCACCGCGATGTGGTCTTTAAGCTTGAGCCGATCGGCGCCGGCAGTCTTCACATCCGCGGCCTTGAGCGCCCGGATCATCGCCTCGAAAAAGGCATTGCGGCTGCGAACCAGGATCATGACATCGCTTTCGCGGATGCGCCTGATTTCACTGAACGCGGGATCGACCACCCGCTCGAGCGAGGTCGGTTTCAGCCAGCCCTTGATCACCTCAGCGATCCGCTTGGCGAGGACCACCGGAGGGTCGTCCTGTGCCGGCTGTTCGAGCACGCCCCAGTCTTCGGGCACGGGAACCGGGATCGGAATGATCGGCGGCCACAGCTCGACCACGCCTTTCAAGTGACTGCGAATTGCGTCATGTTTTGGCGGCGGCTCTCCCGCGGCGGCGACGCCACGCCAGGCCAGCTCAGTCCGGAAAGTCCGGTCGACGGCGTCGAGAATCGTTTGCGACGACCGGAACGAGAAGGTTAGCGGGACTTCGGCGAACGGCCGCTCGGCGTCGCGATGACGCTTTTCGAACGCGCCCTTCATTTCCGCGAACATCTGCGGCGCCGCGCCCTGGAAAGCGAAGATCGATTGCTTCTCGTCGCCAACTGCGAAGACGGTTCGGTTTTTGGGCCGTGCGCCTGCGCCGACGAAAAACTCGGCGCTCAGCGCCGCAAGAATTCCCCATTGCGGCAGAGACGCATCCTGGGCTTCATCGAGCAGCAGGTGATCCAGCCCGTAGTCGAGCTTGTGCAACACCCACGCGGCGCTCGATCGCGTCACCAGTGTGAGCGCACGGGCGATCTGATCGTTGAAATCGAGTGCGCCGCGCTCGGCCTTCGTCCGAGCAAAGGCCGCCAAAATCGATCGGGCGACGACGAACAAGGCGGCGCTGCGCTCAAGCGTCATCGCAGCGCGCCTGCGCTGGCGCAACGGGAGCAGGCGGTCCTGCTCGCGGCGCAAATCCTCCTCGAGCGCCGGGAACTTTTCGCGCAAGTTCTTGGTCGTTACCCCGCCGTTCTCGCCCCCGTGGGGATCGCCTTCGCCATCTTCCTTGAACAACGCCATGAGCAGCGCCTGGACACGAACTTGGCTCGCGCGATCTTCGTTTGCTGCGCGAAGGGTCTCGGCAATGTTTTGGTCTTGTTTCTTGCCGGCCTCGAGGGCCTGCGCCCACTTTTCGCGTCGCATGCACCCGACGTCGCCGCCGAGCATCTCCGCTTCGACGCTCTCGACCGTCGCGCCGGGTGCAAGACCGAGAGGAGCGCGGAGGGCGGCGCCATAGGCAAGCACGTCATCGTAGCCTGCGAAGATCTCGGCGCGACCGAGCGCCTCCATGAGAAGCTCGTCGAATATGGTCGGGCCTGATTCGCGCGCCACCAGGATGAGCGCGTTCGCGCTCTCGCTCGAGCCGCCGAGTTCGACGAGCGCCGCGTCGCGCGCCTCGAGGAGCAGCCGCTTCGAGTCGCTTTCGTCGAGAACATTGAAATGGGCCGGGACATTAGCCTCGAACGGAAAGAGGCGCAGCAGGCGCTCGGCGAAGGCGTGCAATGTCTGAATCTTGAGGCCGCCGGGGGTTTCGATGGTGCGCGCGAACAATTGCCGCGCGAAGATGAGGTCGTGCGGACCCGGAGCATCCGCGCCGCTCTCGACGATCGCTTTCGTCAGCGCGCCGTCGCTGAGGCTCGTCCATTGCGCGAGTTTGCTGAACACGCGGTCGGCCATGTTGGCGGCCGCTGCCTTCGTATACGCAAGACACAGGATCTGCGCCGGCGGCGTTCCGGCGAGCAAGAGCCGCAGCACGCGCTGTGTGAGGACATGCGTCTTGCCGCTGCCGGCGTTGGCGGAGACCCAAGCCGATGTTTTCGGATCTGAGGCCCGGGCCTGCCGCTGCCTTAAGGATTCGGGAACGGCGAGAGCGCGGCTCATGGCGCATCCCCCGAATCGCTCTCGCCTCCAGTCGCCGACCATTCCTTGACCCGCGCGAGATGGTCGTAGTCCGAGAAACGGGGCACGAATTTGGGGAAGGGGCGCGACAGATAGGGCGTGTCCTTAGAGGCGAAGGCATTGAGCAGCGTCTCAAGTCCGGCGAAATGCTGCTCGGCCAGGTTTCCAATATTCTCGCCCTTTCCGCCGGCGCGCTTTTCTTTTCCGCCCGCCGCGCCTCCAAGCTTGAGATAGATCGCCTCCTCAGCTTCGAGTCGCGGCAGCGCCTCGAATCCATCCCGGCGCAGCATCGCCGCTTCCAGGGTCAATTGTGGTGAAAAACCCGCCTTGACTTGCCCGGCGGTCGGCAGCGCTCCGCTCTTGTAGTCGATGAGCCGTGCGCCGCCCGATTGCAGAACATCGATCCGGTCCGCCCGCGCGCTGAGCGTGAAGGAACTCCCGCTTGCGAGCGGCACGGCAAGCGCACCCTGCCGCTCGACCCAGGCTTGGGCGATCGAGGCCCGTGTATCGCGCTCGAAGGCGAGGAAGAAGTCGAGGCCCTTTTCGATATTAGGCCAGTGGAGCGCGAAAGCCGGATCGTCGCTGAGCACCGCAAAGCGTGTTCGCGCCATGGAAAGGAGACGATCACGCGCCCCTGGCGGGAGAACGCCGGACGGATAAGCCTCGACAAACTGCTGCAGCGTGGCGTGCCAGGCCATTCCTGTTTCGCGCGGCCCAATCTCGCGCTCGACAACCTCGAGCGCCTTCAATCGGAGGATATATTCGGCGTAGATCGCATAAGGATCGAGGCGCAAAGTCTCGATTCGAGTAACGCTCAGCCCTTTCGGTCGGAGTTCGATCGCGGGACGCGGCGCGGGTCTTCGCTGCGGTTGGAAATCGGTCGGTCGATCCAGCGCGCGCGCAAACGTGAGGTAAAGTTCGCCGCGCTCTTCCGGCTCCTTCATCGCCGCAGCGCCAGCCGCAGCCCCCATGCGCTGCAAAAAGCGAGAGGCGACAGTCGGCTGGCCGCCGCGTTTCTTCGCCCGGCTGAGGATCGCCTCGCGTGTCCCGAGCGCGCTGACGAAATCATGCGCCGTCTGGCCGATACGCCGCTCCGGCGCAGACAGGCCCAGCGCGGCGCGCATCGGACGGTTGAGAAAGGCGTCGGTCTCGACCGCGGGCGGCCAGGCCGTTTCGTCGAGGCCCGCGACAAGCACGCGATCGAAGCTCAAGAGACGCGCTTCGAGGAGGCCGAGGATCATGAGGCGCGGATGCCCGCCTCTCGCCGGCGGCGCGCGCGTCGCAGCCAACGCGTCGTCGAACAAAGCCGCGTATTCGTTGAGCGCAGTCGGGAACGTATCGGCCGCCGCCTCGCTCCATTCCTCCATGAGCTGCATCAATTGCTCGAACCCGTGCACGTCTTCCATTGAGCTGTCCGGTCCCGCAGTTGTGGCGGCGATCGCAGCCCGATGTTGAGTGAGACAGTCGCGCAAGGAAGGGGATGGCCCGAGGGCGCGCAAGGGCGCGAGCGCGCTTACGACATCGCGTGCGAGCGCCTCTGCCGCCCTCCGGTCGGCCTTACCGATTCGACGAATTGCAGGATGCGCGTGCCTGTCATCGGCCGCCGAGTGGGCAGCCGCGAACGCACTTTCGAGATCATCGAGCGACGCAAGCGGGATTGCGCGAAAGATGGCGAGCTCCAACGCCCGCGCGGCGGCTTCGACTCGGCTGAGCGAGCGGCCAAGGCGGACGGCTGGATGCGCAAAGAGCGCCAGGAACGAGCGCGGCGTGAACGCGATCGCGGCCTCAAGGATGAGCCTGGCCAGCAGGCCCGCGGGGCTCTGTCCCAATGTCCGTCCGGCCGAATCCTCGACCTCCACGCCCCATCGGGCAAGTTCGGCCGAGACGCGGCGCGCGATCGAGGGGTCGGGCGTGACGAGAGCGGCAGTCTTGCCCGCCGTTTCGAGCGTCTCGCGCATGGCGATCGCCAGCGCCAGGGCCTCTTCGTTCTCGTTGTCGGCGACGACGATCGTGACGCCTTGAAGCGCTGTGGCGAGAGCCAGCGGCGACAAATTCCACCCCCGTTCACGCCATAAATCGGTCGACTCGGCGGGACGGAGCGCCTCGCTCAGGAAGACTGAGCGCGCCGCAAGCTGAGGCGTGGGCGCGCCGAGCGTCGTGACATCCTCGCGCTCAATTCCGATCGCGCCAATCAGCTGGTGCAGCAGCGCCTGGGGATGGCCCGCAAGCCCTTGAGAGCCGTCGTCCCTGCGGCCGATCATCGCCCAGGTTCGATCGTCGAGATTGAGGTCGAGATCGGGCAGCACGACAGCGCCCTGAGGCGCGCGGGCGATCGCCGCGATCAGGCGGGCGGTTGCGCGATTGGCGCCGGTCGAGCCGGCGATAATGGTTGGACCGCGCCGCGGGCTATCGAGCGCTTCGATTTCTTCGTCGATGATGAGCGCGATCCGCTTGGCCCGATCGATGAGGCCGTGCTCTGCCAGCCATTCGGGCCAACGGGCGAAGGCGATCTTGAGAAAATCGAGGGTGATGCGCCAATAGGAATCATAAAGGTCGGGCGCCAGCGTTTCGAGCCTCGTCGACGGCGCGCCCTCGATGATCATGTCATCGATCAGCGCGGCCAGATCGCCAGCGAGCGCGTAAGCCTGCGCGGGCGTCGCTGCCACCAACGCAGGCTCGGCGGGGTCGAAGACGAGCCGTCCGTCGGCGTCGGCCTGGCGAATGGCGCCTTTCAAAGCCTTTCCCCAGGCGCGGGTGAGGATCGCGAGCGTATGGCGGCGCGTCAGGGCGCCGACCGCGGGAGGAACGGCGGCGCGGGGGAGTTCCTCCCCCTCGGGGTCGAAAAGTGTCGCCGTCTCGTCCGGCTCGAAGGCGCCGAGCGGCGCGATGCGCGGCAACAGGAGGCTGCGCCCGCCGCTTGCCGCGAGCAGCGCTTTGGCGAGCGTCTGAGCGGCGCGTTGAGTCGGCACGTAGATCGTGGCGCCCGCCAGCGCCATAGGGCCGCCCGCGCCAGGGAACCCGTCGATAAGCACACCGTCCAGGAGCGCACGGCTCAGTGTCGGCAGAAATGGCGTCCCGGAGGGAATCGTGAAGACTCGCGGCGCACGGTGGGCCATGCGCGCCTTTTATGCGGCGCGTAGGAGAAGGCAAGCGGGCGGCGCGAGGAGCGATTCGGCTCACCCTCCCAGCGCCTTGGCGAGCCGTTCCCATGCGTTCTCGTCGCCCGGAATCCCGAATCGCAAGCGATCCGGCATGTCCGCGAAGGGGCGGGCGAGGATTCCGGCGGCGAGCAGCCGCTCGAAGGCGCCGCGCGCGTCTTCATGCGCGGCGAGCCGAAACAAGCAAGTGCCGCCGACGATTCGCCAGCCGGCCTCTCGCAGGAGGGCGTCAAGGCGCGCTTTGTCTTGGTCGAGGCGCGCGCGCATTTTTTCCAGCCAATCGGAATCGGCAAGGCCGCCAATCCCGATCGCGATTGCGGGCCCGCTGACGGGCCACGGGCCAAGGGCGGCCCGCAATGACGGGACGATGTCTGGCGAGGCGAGCGCGAAACCGAGACGAAGTCCCGCGAGCCCATAGGCCTTGCCGAAGGAGCGCAGCACGACCGCGCCGCTTGCGGGCAACATGGGCGCGAGGCTCTCCTCGGGCTCCAGAGCCTGCCGCATTTCGGCGGAATCGATGACGTTAGCGCACCCGCCCCCTCTTGTGGGGGCGGGTAGGGGTGGAGGGTCGCGCAGGTCGAGGAGACTAGCGAACGTGGCGCCACGCTCATGGCTCGTAGGTCGGCGCGACCCCCCTCCTTGATCCTCCCCCCCAAGGGGGGAGGAGACGCGTCGGGATGGGCCCCGCGTAGACTCAAGAGCAAGAGGCGCGAAATCGGCAAAGGCTTCGTCAACGATAAGCACGCCGCCGCGGGCGGCAAGCCGCTCATGTAAGGCTAAAAGGTCGCCGCGCGGAATGATCCGCCCATCCGGGTTGTTTGGGTTGACGACGATGGCGACGTCGAGCCCGTTCATGTCCTCGAGCCGCTTCGCTTCGACGACGCTTGCGCCCGCTGCCGCGAAGGCGGCTGCGAAACCACCATAGGTTGGCCCCAGCGCGCCGACCGCGCCGCGCTGCAAGATGCGAGAAAGCGCTTGGATGAGAGCCTGCGAGCCGGGTCCCGCGACCGTGCGGGCAGGGTCCACGCCGTAACGCTGTGCGGCGGTGGCCTCGAGCCTCTCAAGCGCTCCACTCTCGGGTAAGCGCGACCAGGTGTCGGGCTCAAGATCGGGCAGGGGATAGGCGTGCGGATTGATGCCGGTTGAGAGATCGATCCAGGGCTCGGGCGCCCCGGGCGCGAGCCGCCGGGCGACTTCGAGGGCGCCGCCGTGATAGGTGAACGTTCCGAAGTCCGCGGTCCGGTCAAATCCCGCTGTCATGTCGTTCCCACTGACGCTGCCGCTCGCGCTCGCCGCCCTGATCGTCGAGGCGCTGATCGGCTATCCGGCGCCTCTCTATCGCGCGATTGGCCATCCCGTCACTTGGATGGGTCGCTGGCTCGCGTGGATGGAGCCGATCCTCAATCGCGGCGACGCAAGCTTTGCCAGGCGCCGGGCGGCCGGCGTGGTCGCGCTTTGCCTCTATCTCGCGCCGGTCGCGCTTGCCGCCTGGGCGGCGACCCGCCTGTGCGCCTCGGCGGGAGCGCTCGGCTTTGCCGCGCTTGCCCTTCTGGCAGCAAGCCTGCCGGCGCAGCGCAGCCTTGCGCGCCACGTTGGCGCGGTGGCCGAAGGACTTGACGCGGGTCTCGAAGAGGGCCGCCGCGCCGTCGCGAACATCGTCGGTCGCAATCCGGATGTGCTGGACGAGGCGGGCGTCGCGCGCGCGGCGATCGAGAGCCTGGCGGAGAATTTTTCCGACGGCGTCGCTGCTCCGATCCTATGGACAGCGCTCGGCGGCCTCGTCGGCGGCGCCCTCTACAAGGCGATCAACACCGCCGACAGCATGATCGGCCATCGGGACGAACGATACAAAGCCTTTGGCTGGGCCGCGGCGCGGCTGGACGACCTCGTCAATCTGCCGGCGTCGCGTCTCGCCGCGCTGTGGCTCATTCTCGGCGCCTTGCTCACCCCAGGCGCCTCGGCGCGGAACGCGGCGCGCGCAATATGGCGCGATGCGAGGCGTCATCGCTCGCCCAACGCAGGCTGGCCCGAGGCGGCGATGGCTGGCGCGCTCGGCCTCAAGCTCGCCGGACCGCGCGTCTATGGAGAGACGCTGGTCGACGACGCGTTTATGGGGAGCGGTCGACGCGAGGCGGACGCTGCCGACATTCGACAGGCGCTTGGGCTTTATTGGCGGGCGTGCGCAATTCAGGCTGCGACCCTAGCCTTCGCATCGGTGCTCTGGGGGTGATCGAGGAGGGGCCGCGATTAGCGAGTCCGTTTCGAGCCATTTCAGAGGCTTGCCGCCCATTTAGCGAGTCACTTCCACCGCGGCGCGCTCGGAGAAAACCGATAGGCCCAATTGCTGCGTAATAACATTTCTAGTACGTATATAAATTTCTGCAGCGGTGACGATGCTCGGCGCGTTGGTTATTCTCTGCTTTGGAAACGCCCCTATCGGGAGACAATGATGAAGCCTTGGTTCGGGCGCTTTGCGATTGGCTTGGCCGGCCTTGCGTCCATGATCGCGGCGGCAAGCGCGCGGATCACGCATATCGAAATCATCAAAAGCGAGCCGGCCTTCGGCGGCCAGTCCTTCGGCGACATTGGCGCTTACGAGCGTCTGACAGGCCAACTCACGGGCGAGCTCGATCCCGCCGATCCCGCCAACTCCGGGATTCAGGACATCAATCTCGCGCCGCGCAACGAACGCGGCATGGTCGAATATGTGACGAATATTGAACTCCTGAAGCCTGCCGACATGGCGCGCGGCAATCGAATCCTGTTCTTCGAAGTCAACAATCGCGGCAACAAGCTTGCGCCTGCCTCCTTCAATACAGGCGTTGCGGGGGGCGTCGCCGAGCGGAACGCGCTGTCGTCTTCCGGCGACGGCTGGCTTATGCGGGCCGGCTACACGATGGTATGGTTCGGATGGGAAATGGACGTGCGTCCGGGCATGGGCCGCATCGGGATGCCGCCGATCGTGGCGCGTAACCACGACGGGTCAGCAATCACCGGAACCGTACGCTCCGAGATCATTACGCCCCTCCCGACGACGAGCGTGCCGATCAGCCTCAGCCAGCAGATCCAGAACTATCCAGTCGACAGTTATGACAGCTATCCGACCGCGAATCTCGACAATTCCGCGCCGTTCGCGGACGGATTCCTGCCGACGCTGACCGTGCGGGCGCGCGAGCAGGATCCGCGGGAGCCGATTCCGAACTCGGCCTGGAGCTTTGGAACCTGCGATCAGGGCGCGACTGCGAGCCCTGACGAAAAGCATCTCTGCTATCGCGATGGATTCAAACCGGGACGTCTGTACGAATTGATTTACCGCGCCAAGGATCCGACGGTCGGGGGCCTCGGGTTCGCCGCCGCGCGCGACCTTGGCGCCTTCTTGCGCAATTCCGAGCAGGACGATGCGGGCGCCGTCAACCCGGTCTATCGTCCTGACAATCTCGCGATCATCGAAGGCAGCTCACAGAGCGGGCGGATGATCCGCAGCCTGCTCGCGCTCGGCTTCAACCGCGACGAGACGGGGCGCCGCGTGTTCGATGGCGCCTTTCCGCATATTGGCGGCGGCCTCATGCCGCTCAATGTGCGTTTTGGCCAGCCGGTGCGGGCCTGGGGCGAGCAGACCGACCACCTTTATCCGGCTTACGATTTTCCGTTCACCTATGCGCGCCAGACTGATCCTCTAACTCAACGAACGGAGGGCTTGTTTGACCGGTGCGACGCGAGCGACACCTGTCCGAAGCTTTTCCATGTCGCGACCGCGCTCGAGATGTGGGAAGCGCGCCAGTCGCTCGGCCTGACCGATCCGCTCGGCCGCACCGACGTCGCCGACCCGGCCAACGTCCGCACCTACATCATGGCCAGCACCCAGCATGGGGCGGCGCCGCTGCCGCTCGCCGCGCATGCGCCATTCGGCAATTGTCAGCAGCAGCCGAACCCGAACCCGCAAGTCTGGACCATGCGCGCGCTCATGACCGCATTCGCCGCATGGGTGCGCGACGGCATCGAGCCGCCGCCGAGCGCGAAGCCGAGCATCGCCGACGGCACGCTTGTCCCCCCGGACAGGGTTCGGTTTCCCGAGATCCCGGCAAATTTTTATGGCGAGGTGGATAGACCCGCAGTTTCGCCTCTTAGAATCTACGACACTCTTCACGTTCTCGATTTCGGTCCGCTCTATCGTCCTGAAGATTCAAGCGGAGTCATCACGCGCGAGCCGCCGCAAGTCGGATCGGGAAGCTACGGGATTCTCGAGATGCAGGTCGACGCCGACGGCAACGACCTGGCTGGAATTCGCTCCGTCTTCTTGCAGACGCCAATTGGCACATACACAGGCTGGAATCTGGGTCGCAAGGACCGCTTCGAGAACGGCATGTGCAATTTGCAAGGCAGCTTTATTCCCTTCGCCGCCACGAAAGCCGAGCGTATCGCCACTGGCGACCCGCGGCTTTCATTAGAGGAGCGGTATCCTTCGAAGGACGTCTATCTCGCGGCGTTCAAGAAGGCGGCCGATGATCTCGTCGCCAAGCGCTTCTTGCTGCCGGACGACGCGGACGCGTTGGTCAAGAGCGCTGAGAGCGAGGGTGTCCGGAACGCTCCTTAAGGTCAAACCTCAATTGGCGCCCCCTCGACTCCGCCTTCTCCCGGTGCTTCGATACGGACGGTGTCTCTTTTGGACTAAGGCAACTCTAATGCTTCGAGTCGCAGTGCTGTTAGGGCTCTTCCTCGCCATGCTGGGCGCGGCTGCGGCGCAAGACGCCAAAGAAGACGCCAAGCAAGATACCGTCGAGGTTCATGGCAAGTCGCTTGCGCTTAGCTGTGCAGAGTGGAAGCCCAATCAGGACGGATCGTGGACGAGCACAGGATCCCTGCTCGTAGGGACGGAGACGGTGACAAGCGTGACCTTGCGCGGCGCCAAGGAAACCAGCGCCTTGGAAGCGAAGTGCGCGAACGGCTCGACGACAGCGGCTACGCCGTCGCGGGGCGAGGAACAGACCAAACATGCGAGGCACAGGCATCACGCGGCCGAGCCTGGCGACGGAACGTAGAGGGCCGCCCTAAGCAGGCTGCATATTGATGGATCGTCATCGCGAGGAGCGAAGCGACGCGGCGATCCAGAAGGAAGGAGGGCGCTTCGTTCCCCTGGATTGCGTCGCCGTAAGCCCGTCCGGAAGGACGGGCGTCTTCGACGCCCTATGGCTCGCAATGACGATCGCGGTTCGAGCCAAATGCAATTTGCCCTAGCGCGCAGCGGCGAGCAGCGCGTCGCAGTCGAGATGCGCCTCGCAATGGTCGGCGAGCGCGTCGAGCGTGCGCTCGATCGTGGGCTCGTAGCTGATTCCCGTGGTCGTTCCGAGCGCCGCGAGCCAGGCCGAGCGCTGGCGATCATCGGCGAACAATCCATGCACATATGCGCCAGCGATCTGGCCGCTCTGAGACATTGCGCCGTCGGACCGCCCGTTGGTGAAGCGCAAGAGCGGACGCGCGCAATCGGGGCCGTCCGTTTCGCCGACATGCATCTCGTAGCCCCGGAACGGCGCGCCATTCGTGAGGCACGCGCCTTCGACCTGGCTCAGGGCCTTCTCACCCGTCAGCACGGTCGCGACATCCAGCAGATTCAGACCCTCGATCTCACCCGACGGCCCCTCGATGCCTTCCGGGTCTGACACGCTTTTGCCCAGCATCTGGTAGCCGCCGCAGATGCCGAGAATGCGCCCGCCGCGCCGGGCATGGGCGAGGAGGTCGATATCCCAACCTTGCTCTCGAAAGAATTTGAGATCGGCGATTGTCGCCTTGCTGCCGGGCAGGATGACGAGGTTGGCGACCGGCAGCGGCTCGCCGGGGCGTACAAACACGAGCCGTACGGAGGGCTCCATGCGCAGTGGATCGAAGTCGTCAAAATTGGCGATGCGCGCCAGCATTGGCACGGCGATGGTCACCGCGCCGTCGGCTGGCGACTTTAAGTCGCCGAGGCCGAACGCGTCTTCCGCCGGCAGGCGCGCCGCATCGGTGAAGAACGGCAGCAGGCCGAAAGCTTGCCAGTGCGTATGCGCTTCGAGCGCCATCATACCGCTGAGGAACAGGTTCGCGTCGCCGCGGAACTTGTTGACGATGAAGCCGACGATCGTCGCAGCATCCTCAGGCGCAAGCGCCGCTTTGACGCCGAGAATCTGTGCGAATATGCCGCCGCGATCGATGTCGCCGACCAGCGCGACCGGGCACCCGGCGGCGCGCGCGAAGCCCATATTGGCGATGTCGCCCTCGCGCAGGTTGATCTCGGCTGCGCTGCCCGCGCCCTCGACGAGCACCAGATCGGCCTCCGCCTTCACGCGGGCGTAGCTGTC
>DATDHT010000203.1:0-3101 GCA_036521435.1 Roseiarcus sp. | reverse complement strand
TGCTTTTCTCGAATAGTCCTAAGACCTTTGGGCCAATTGACCGCGGCGCGCCACGAATTCTACAAGTCCCATGGTGCGGATTTCACCTGCGTTAGCGCAATAGGGGAACAACGTCATGCAAACAAAACTCATCCTCACGACTGCAGTGCTACTTGGACTGGCTGCGCCCGCGCATGCTCAGCTCTTCACCGCCGACGGGACGTACAACTTCAACATCCAAAATTCACCGGGTACGTCGAACAACGTCGTGACCTTCACCCCCGGTACGCAGTTGATCGATGGCGGCGATGTCGCGTTGACTCTCACCATCGTAAACGCGGCTGACTTCGCGACGACCGGCGCGCAATGGGTGGTGCTTCAGACTCAGACTGTCGGGGGCATCCCGCTATCGCAGCCGGGCGAAAACTGGTCGTTCAGCGCGGTTGGCCTTCCGGCCGCCATTCCGATCAACTTCATTGCCGACTACAGCCAGTGGACAGACACGAGTGGCGCGAATATCCCGCAGACCAACCACATCTTCAACCAGCCGCTGATCAGCAATCCAGTGCCGGGGATGACCGGGACAGGCGAAGGCACCTCAGGCTTCGCTGCGGCCATTCCTGCTGGCCCGGCGTTTCCGCTTGGCGGGTTTGCCGACCCGTTCTCCATCGTGACCAACGCGCTCGGCACCCTCAACGTGGGCGGCGAGATCGAAGCTTTGGAGTTCGCACCCCAAAGCCCCAGCGCGGTCCCAGAGCCTGGCACTTGGGCCATGATGCTGATTGGCTTTGCCGGTCTCGGATTTGCTGCGTTTAAAAGTCGCAAAGAGCGCGCCAGCATGGCGTAGACTGAAAAGACTTCGATCGCCGCGCCTTCCCCCGGGCTCAGACCCGGGGGTTTTTGCGATGCCGGGTCTCAGTCAGTCTGAAATCAACCTCGGGGCCGAACGAAGGCCGCCCACGAAGTTGGGCGCCACGAAGCGCTCCGCTGGATGGCTGGCGCGCGACATCGGTCAGCGGAGCGCGCCAACGACCGACGCCGGTGCTCCTCACGCGATAATGTCCGGCGTGAGCTGATCCTCGAGCCGTGACACCTTGTCGCGCAACAGGAGCTTGCGCTTCTTCAGCCGCTGCAATTGCAATTGGTCGGGCTGGCCGGCGTTTCGCAGGGCCTCGATCGCCGCGTCGAGGTCGCGGTGCTCCTCGCGCAGCCGCTCGATTTGGGCGACCAGCACGGCGTGGTCCTCCGGCGTGAGCCCGTTCTCGTCCATTCTTGCGCCACTCTACGCCAGCCGTTCCGAGGCCTCAACGCCGTCTGTACGCCTGGCGCCCGGTCGTGCGCAAAATGCGCGCCTTTCGCTCTGGCGTCGTGCTCTCGCCCCAATTTAACCTCTTGTATATGATATTCAGGCGCCGATGCCTCAAGCACCCGATCATCCCCCAAAATGGTGGGGCAATTCACAATTCGTCACCATTTTGCCGCTTGCGCCACGCGCAGGATATGTCACAATTTGGTCGTTAAAAACATGAGGGAGCTGTCCCATGTCGATTGATTCGCATCTCAGCGAACTGGTGCGTCGTCACCAGACCATTGAAGAAGCGATCCTGGCCGAAACCAACCATCCAGCGGCAGACGACGTCAAGGTTCACGAACTCAAGCGGAAGAAACTTCAGCTCAAGGACGAGATCGAGCGGCTCAAGCACCAGACTGAGCCCGCGCCCGCGCACTGAGGCGGCGACGGAAACGATTATTGTCAGAGCGGCGCGGCCAGAGCGTCGCGCCACTCCTCGATAATTGCCCCGTCAGTCTCCCTTCGCAGATGTTCTGCTGCGAAGGATGAGAACTCTTCTCGAGACGTCAGTCGCGCCAGCGCCCAGACGGCTGCTCCGCGGACAAGGGTGCTGTCGTCGTCCAATCGCTCCGCAGCCAAAGCCGCGAGCGCGCGATCCTTCGAGTTCCCAATTGCGATCATCACATTGCGCACGAAGCGCGCCCGACCGATCCGCTTGATCGGGCCGCTTGCGAAAAAGGACCGGAAGGCTGCGTCGTCGAGGCGCGCCAGTTCGGCCAACGGCGGGGCGTCAAGGTCGGCACGCGCCGCAAGTTTCGCTTCCCGTCCTTGGGCGGCGAACTTGTTCCACGGGCAGACGGCAAGGCAGTCGTCGCAACCATAGATGCGGTTTCCCATCGCGGCCCGAAGCTCGCGGGGAATCGGGCCTTCGTGTTCGATGGGGAGATAGGAAATGCAGCGCCGCGCGTCGAGCTGGTAGGGCGCCGGAAACGCGCCGGTCGGACACGCGTCGAGGCACGCGCGGCATTGTCCGCAATGGTCCGTTTCCGGCGCGTCGGGCTTGAGCTCAAGGTTGGTGAGGATTGCGCCCAGGAACAGCCAGGAGCCAAATTCGCGCGACACCAGATTGGTGTGCTTGCCTTGCCAGCCGAGCCCGGCGCGCGCCGCCAGCGGCTTTTCGAGCAGCGGCGCGGTGTCGACGAAGACCTTGACGTCCGCCTTTTCCGGCCGCGCCGCAGCGACCAGGAAGGCGGCAAGTTCCTTGAGCTTGCCCTTGAGGACATCGTGATAGTCGCGATGGCGGGCGTAAACGGAAATGACGCCTGCGTCGCCCCGCTCGAGCGCCTGTCGCGGATCGGTCGAGGGTCCGTAATTGAGGCCAAGCATGACGACGCTCTTCGCGTCGGGCATCAGCTTGCGAGGATCGACGCGCCGCTCGAAGGTCTCGGCCATCCAGGCCATGTCGCCATGCGCGCCGTCATCGAGCCAGGCGGCAAGACGCTCGCGCGCCTGCGCCGGCGGCTCAGCGGAGGTGACCCTGCAGGCGTCGAAGCCGAGCGCCCGCGCCCTCTCGCGTAAGGACTTCAGAAGTCGAGATCGGCGTAAGCGACGCTCGGAATCATCCCCGGCAGACGTTCGGCCAGAAGGGGGCGGAACGACGGACGCGATTTTATTCGCGCGTACCAGATCTTGGCGGTTTCGCTCTCGTCCCACTGGGCGTCGCCTAAATAGTCAATGCACGACAGGTGCGCCGCCGCCGCGAGGTCGGCATAGGACATCCGATCGCCGGCCAGCCAGTTGCGGCCGCCGATCAGGTGGCCGATGTAGCGCA
>DATDHT010000202.1:0-13987 GCA_036521435.1 Roseiarcus sp. | reverse complement strand
GCTCGTTTGGCTCATGAAGGAAGCGCGGAGCCCTGGGCCACTCGCCGAGGACAAGGTGGTCATGATCACACGTGAGGATGACGCCGCCGGCATCGCCGATCAGCTTGAGCGCGCGGGTGTTATCGACAGCGCGATGTGGTTCAACCTTCTCACCGTGCTCGACGGCAATCGCGGCGCCCTGAAACGTGGCGAGTACGCCCTCAAGGCGGGGATGAGCATGAACGACATCGAAAATGAGCTCCTTGCGCACCGCGTGATTCGATACAAGATCACGATCCCCGAGGGTCTCACCAGCGAACAGGTTGTCGACCGGCTCCGCGACGATAGTGTTTTGACCGGCGAGGTCAGAGAAACCCCGCGCGAGGGTTCGCTGATGCCCGACACCTATTATTTCGAACGGGGCGACACGCGGCTCTCGATTCTCTCGCGCATGGCGAAGATTCAGGCGAAGACGGTCGATGAGATTTGGAAGGGGCGCTCTCCGGATTTGCCGATCAAGTCGCCCTGGGAAATGGTGACCCTCGCCTCGATCGTCGAGAAAGAGACGGGCAAGCCCGATGAGCGGCCGCGCGTCGCCGGCGTGTTCATCAATCGCCTGAACAAGCACATGCGGCTCGATTCCGATCCGACCATCGTCTACGGCCTGGTCTCGGGCAAGGGTACGCTCGGCCGCAGCATCACGAGAGCCGACCTCAATCAGTCGACGCCCTATAATACCTACATCATCGACGGCCTGCCGCCGGGGCCTATTTCCAACCCAGGCAAGGCGGCGCTGGAAGCAGTCGCCAAGCCTGCGCGAAGCAAGGACCTCTATTTTGTCGCCGACGGAACCGGCGGACATGCGTTCGCGGAAACGTTGGACCAGCATCAGAAAAATGTCGCCCACTGGCGCCAGATCGAAAAGGACGTCAAAGACAAGCTCGCGCCGGACGTGACCGGGCCCGCGATTCGCGGCTCGATCGACGCGGTCGATCCATCTCAGTTTGGCGCCCTTGTCGCGCCAGGACAGGGACAAGCTCCCCTCTCGGTTCTCGCCCGGCTGGGCAAAATCGGCGCGGACCGGAACGCGAAAGACGCTGCATTGCTCGGCGCGCCAGGCGTCAAATCGATCAAGGAGACGAAGGCCGACGCCGTTGGCGCCAAAGTTTGGCCGCCAGAAACAGAAAGCCTTGCGGCCGGGGAAGGAGACTCAGGGCCTGGCGCCTCTGTTTCCGCCTCGCCGCCCTTTGGCGCGCTCGCTGCGCCGGCGCGGGGGCTCGCATCGGCCTCCGTTCTTGCCCGTCTCAGCAAAATCGGCACGGACCGGAACGCCAAGGATATGGCGCTGGCGTCGCTTGCCGCTCCGGGCGTGAAGACGATCGAGGAATTGGGCTTTGTCGTCGCCGGCGTCAACGATGCGCCGGCGGAAGGCTTGGCGTTTGCGAACGACGACCCGCCGGGAACGGGCACGGGGCCCGTCGCCTCCGCTCCCCTCTCGCCGGCCATGCTCGCAGACGAGAAGGCGCGTGAAGCCAAATATGGAACAGTGACCTTGGCCTCCACCACTCTCGCCGACACCACAGCCGTCGCGCCCGCCCCCGCCCAGGCGTCGTACGGGACTGCTTCCGGCCGCCCGCGCATCTACGACGCCTCCGAAGGCACTCCGCTCGACCCGCTGCGCAACAAGACCTACGATCTCAGCTACGCCAAGGTCGTGCCGGCTGATATAGCGCTGAAATGAGGCGCCGGCAGTCGTGGCCCTCCCGACTCACGCCTGAACGGAGATGCGCTCATGCACGAGCGCGAGCGCAATGGCGCAGGCGTTCGAGACATTGAGGCTCTTGATCGCGCCGGGGAGGTCGAGACGCGCCAGACGATCGCATCGTTCGCGCGTCAGCCGTCGCAGGCCCTTGTCCTCGGCGCCGAGAACCAGCGCCAGCGGGCGCGAAATCGTTTCATTTGTGAGCTGATCCGACGCCTCCGAATCGAGCCCGATTCGCCAATAGCCCATGTCCCCCATCTCGGCGAGCGCCCGCGCCAGATTGGTGACGCTGCAAATCGGCACATGCTCGAGCCCGCCGGATGCCGACTTCGCCAGCGCACCGGCGAAGTCGGGCGAGTGGCGCTCGGTCGTGACCAGCGCGTCGACCGCGAAAGCGGCGCCAGTCCGCAAAATCGCGCCGACATTATGCGGGTCCGTGATCTGGTCGAGAACCAGCACCAAGCCGTTCGCGGGCAAATCTGCGACGTCGATTGGCGCGAGCGGCCGCGCCTCGAGCAATAAACCCTGATGAACCGCGTCGCGGGGCGCGCGTGCGGAAATCTCCTCAGGCGCCATGATCCTGATCTCGACCCCGCGGGCGGCGATTTCGTCGCCGAGCCGCTCGGCCGCCGCGGCTGTGGCGTACAGACGAATAAGCTCGCGCCGCGGGGCTTTGAGCGCCGCCCCGACGCTGTGAAAGCCATAGATGAGCGAAACCTTCGCCTCCCGCCGTTCGCCCGTACGATCGCGGGGGGCTGCGCGGGCAAGCGGCTGCTTAGCCTCGGCGCCCTGCCCTTTCCTCGGCGCCGCGGAAGCGGGCGGCGGATTGCGCGATCCGAAGGAAGGCGGCCTTGAGCGGCGGTCGCGTTTGCGGGTCATCGGCGGAAACGGTCCTTGGCGCTTGATCGAGGCGGCGGCGGTTCGCCGCCACGACGCGCCTCGTTTCCATGGCAAACGGCGCTCTCAGCCGCAAGAGCGCGCCGTTCGGCCAATCCAAAAGCAAAAGAGTGTTGACGGGCTGTCATGGAAGCGGATTCTAGTGAGCGTTCAGGGCGCGCGAGCATCCAGCGAAAATGTCTGCGCTGATCGAGCTCAACAGCGCCGTTCGAGGAGTGACGCCCACGTCGCAATCATACGATGTCGCGATCGTCGGGGCAGGCATTTGCGGGCTAGCCCATGCGCTCGCCGCCGCTCGGCGTGGTAAGCGCGTGGTCGTGGTCGACCGGGATGCGCAAGCCAACGGCGCTTCGATCCGGAACTTCGGCTTCATTACGGTCACCGGCCAGCAGGCGGGGAAATGCTGGCGCCGCGCCAAGCGATCTGCCGAGGTCTGGCTGGAGGTCGCCGATTCCGCGAAGATCCCAATCGTCCAGCGCGGCCTGCTCATGATCGCGCGCCGCGCCGAGGCGCGCGCAGTGATCGAGGCCTTCCTGCAAACGGACATGGGCGCCGAATGCCGTCTGGTCGAGCCGCGTGAACTGAAGACCTACGGCACGGGTCTGCGGGCTCAACGGATTCGCCGGCGCGCTTTATAGCCCGCATGAGACGCGCGTCGAATCGCGCGACGCGATCCCCCAACTCGCCGCCTGGCTCGGCGACCGTTTCCAGGTGACTTTTCTGCGCTTCGCCCTTTCGATGGGAGAACTCGGCGCGACGGTCATGGTCTATCCGCCAGGCTGGGTGACGCTGCCGGTCGCGATCTTCGGGCTCACGGATCGCGGCGACATTTTCTTCGGGGCAGCGTTGACCATGATTCTCGTTGCCGCGACCTTGGCGCTGCTCATTGGCTTCGAGCGCTTGCCCCTCGGCGCTGTGGGACGCCGGGCCTAGAACGGGCCTCGGTCGGCGGCGCCCGTCATTGGGAGGCGCGCAGCGACGAAGCAATCCAGGGGCCGGAGCGTGCTTTCCAATCCCTGGATTGCTTCGGCTCACGCTCGCAAAGCAATGACGATCGCGGTTCTCCCGCGCCTACTTGACTTACGTCAAAATAGATATAAAGATATGCTTATGTCTGATGAACGAAGAGCGCCGCCGCTCGCATTCCGCGCTCTGCTTACCGGCCTCGAAGCGGCCGGCGAGGAGACGCGGCTGCGCATCCTCTGCCTCCTGGAAGTCGCCGAACTCACCGTGAGCGAGCTGGTCGCCATTCTCGGCCAGTCGCAGCCGCGCGTCTCGCGTCATCTCCGGCTGCTGGTCGAGGCGGGGCTCGCCACACGGCAGCGCGAGGGCGCCTGGGCCTTCTTCCGCCTTGCAGAACCCGGCGGGGCGCTGGCGCACGAATGGCTGCGCCGTCTCGATCCGGCCGATCCGATCGTGAACGCCGACCGCGTCCGCCTCGACATTGCGCGCGAGTCGCGCCGCAAGCAGGCCGCGGCCTATTTCGCCACGCGCGCCGGCGACTGGGACCAGATCCGCGCGCTGCACGCGCCGGAAGAGCGGGTCGAAGCGGCGCTCATCGACATGATCGGCGCGAAGCCGTTTCGCAATCTGCTCGATCTCGGCACGGGCACAGGCCGCATGTTGGAGCTCCTCGCCCCGCGCGCTGCCCGCGCCGTCGGCGTCGACCAGAGCGCGGCCATGCTGGCGCTGGCGCGCGCCCGCATCGATCAGGCCGGCCTCCGGCATGTGTCCTTGCGGCAGGGCGACATCTACGCGCCTCCTGTCGAGCGCAACGCCTACGATCTCGTGGTCGTTCACCAGGTGCTGCACTTCCTCGACGATCCGGCCCGGGCGCTGGCCGAAGCCACACGGGCTCTGGCGCCGGGCGGCCGGCTTGTGGTTGTTGACTTTGACGCCCACGACCAGGAATTCCTGCGCGACGAGTTCGCTCACCGTCGGCTCGGCTTCGCGGTCGACGAGGTCGAGGGCTATTTCGCCGAGGCGGGTCTTTCCGCCATCCGCGTGGAGCGTGTTCCGCCGGCCAAGGGCGAAGCCGGCAAGCTGACGGTCGCACTATGGATGGCCGAGGATCCGCGCGTCATCTCCGACGATTTCCTGAAGCGCGACACGGAGTTTGCGTGATGGCTGCGAAACCCCTTCCCCTGAGCCGCGCCGGGGCGCAAGTTCACGTCTCTTTCGAGTTTTTCCCGCCCAAGACCGCGGACATGGAGGCGAACTTATGGGAGGCGGCGACGCGGCTCGAGCCTCTGAATCCCGCATTCGTCTCGGTCACTTACGGCGCCGGCGGCTCGACGCGTGAGCGCACCCATGCCCTGGTCGAGCGCATGGTGCGCGAGACGACGATGGAGCCCGCAGCGCATCTGACATGCGTCGGCTCCTCGTGTGGTGAAATTCGCGAGACGCTTCGTGACTATCATTCCGCCGGCGTGCGCCACATCGTGGCGTTGCGCGGCGACCCTCCGACAGGTTTCGACGCGCCCTACGAAACCGTTCCCGGCGGCTATCGATCAACCGCCGAACTGGTCGCCGACGCCGCAAAGATGGGCTTTGAGGTCTCGGTCGGGACCTATCCGGAGCGCCATCCGCAAAGCTCGACGTTGCTGCACGACATCGAGATCCTCAGGCAGAAGGTCGACGCGGGCGCGACACGGGCGATCACTCAGTTCTTTTTCGATAATTCGGCCTATTTCCGCTTTCTAGACGTCGCCGCGGCCGCCGGGCTCGACGTTCCGATCGTGCCAGGCATCTTTCCGGTGCAGAACTTCAAGCAGACCGCTAATTTCGCCCGGCGAACGGGGGCGAGCGTGCCGCAATGGCTCGCCGACCGGTTTGACGGCCTCGAGAACGATCCAGCGACACGCCGCTTGGTCGCGGCGGCCGTGTGCGCCGAGCAGGTGATCGATCTCGTCGACCACGGCGTTAAGGAACTGCACTTCTACACCATGAACCGCGCCGATCTGGTGTTCGCGATCTGCCATTTGGTGGGGCTGAGAGCCGGATCAGCGCCGGTCGTGCGCGCCGAGCCCGAGGCCTCTCCCGTGGCGGCTGGGGCTTTGGGGTAAAGCGGCGGGGCCGCGCGTTCGCGCACGCGGCTGAGACCGGACGCTTACGAAGCTTTCCCTCTCGATCGATTCAATCTGAAAATCAGAACAAAAAGATCTGGTTGTGACAGGATGTGCGCTGGGATGGG
Source organism: Roseiarcus sp. (assembly GCA_036521435.1). Classification (GTDB taxonomy): domain Bacteria; phylum Pseudomonadota; class Alphaproteobacteria; order Rhizobiales; family Beijerinckiaceae; genus Roseiarcus. The sequence continues at coordinate 8,156 of DATDHT010000202.1, read as the reverse complement.
CGGCTAAAGCTCGTCCCCCGGACCCTCGTCCTTGGTCTCGTACTTCATGATCAGCGGCGCCTGGGAGAGCGCGAACAGAAGCGTAAGGGGCAGGAAGCCGAAGGTCTTGAACTTGACCCACATGTCGGTGGTCTGGGTGCGCCAGACGATCTCGTTAAGGACGGCCAGGGCCAGGAAGAAGAACGCCCAGCGCCAGGTGAGCTTGCGCCACCCCTCGTCGGTGACATGCAGCGCGCCGTCGAACAGGATTTTCAGGAGCGGCTTGTTGAGCCAGAGACCCACGAACAAAGCCGCGCCGAACAGGAGGTAGAGCGCAGTCGGCTTGATCTTGATCAGCGTCTCGTCGTGAAGGATGAGGGTCAGCGAGCCGAAGATGAGCACGATCACCGCAGTGATGAGCGGCATGATCGGAAAGCGCCTGAGCATCGCATAGGAGACCACGAGCGTGACCAGGACGCTCGCCATCAGGATGCCGGTCGCGGCGAAGATGCCGACCCGCGAATAGACGATGAAGAACAGCGCCAGCGGCCCAAGCTCCAGCGCGAACTTGAGGATCGGATTGAGCGCTTTGCGTTGGCTCGGGGCTACGGTTTGAGTCACGGGCGTCTCATGCGTTGGCGCCGTCATGCGGCCTCTCTGTCGATCCCGGCGATCGCATCGGCGAAGTCGCGCGCGGTGAAGGGTTCAAGGTCGTCGACGCCCTCGCCGACGCCGATGAAGTGGACCGGCAGCGCGAACTTCTCGGCGATCGCAACCAGAATGCCGCCGCGCGCGGTGCCGTCAAGCTTGGTCATCACAAGGCCGGTGACGCCTGCAACGCGGCCAAAAATCTCGACCTGGCTGAGCGCGTTCTGCCCGACGGTGGCGTCGAGCACGAGGAGCACCGCATGGGGCGCATCGGCGTCGACTTTGCGCATCACCCGGATGATCTTCTCAAGTTCGCTCATGAGCTCGGTGCGGTTCTGCAGTCGCCCGGCAGTGTCCATCAGAACGACGTCGACGTTGAGCTCGCGGGCGCGTGTCAGCGCGTCGAAGGCTAAGCCCGCCGCATCGGCGCCCTGGTCGCGCTCGACGAGCGCGGACAGCGTGCGCCGCGCCCAGATACGCAACTGCTCGACCGCAGCAGCGCGGAAGGTGTCGCCAGCAGCCAGCAGGACCGCCTTGCCCTCGGCCCTGAATTTGGCGGCGAGCTTGCCGATGGTCGTCGTCTTGCCCGAACCGTTGACGCCGACGACGAGGATCACGAACGGGCGCTTCTCCGGATCGATCGCGAGCGGGCGCGCTACGGGATCGAGCGCGCGCTCGACCTCGTCCGCGAGGATCTGTTTCACCTCATCCGGACTGACGCCACGCTCATAGCGCCCGTTGCCGACCGCATCGCGAATACGAGAGGCCGCAGCGAGGCCGAGGTCGGCCTGAATGAGAACGTCCTCGAGATCGTCGAGCGAGCCGGCGTCAAGCTTGCGCTTGGTGAAGATGTCAGTCACGCCACGTGCGATCGTCGTCGACGAGCGCGAGAGCCCTAAGCGGAGACGCTGGAGCCAGCTTTGCTTCGGCGCCGGCGCGACGCTCAGAGGCGCTGGGGATTCGGCGAACGGCGGCTCGACAACCAGCTCGGCTTCGCTCGCAGCCATCGAGGGCGGCGCCTCGACGGGCGCGAGCGCCTCGCCGCCGCGGAACCAGCGGCCCAGCAGACCTGATTTTCCCATTTTTTCGTTTTCAGACGACGCCACAAACCCTCCTCGAGCCCGCCCTATGCGGGCGCGGCCGATGCTGCCATACCACTTCTTCCCATGACGCCGGAAGAAACAAGAGCGCGGCTCCTCTATCGCGACGGGCTGATGCTCGTCCTCGATAAGCCCGCCGGAATCGCCGTCCATGCCGGGCCAAAAGGCGGCGCGAGCCTCGAGGATGATTTTGACGCCCTGCGCTTCGGCCTGCCGCGCAGGCCCGCGCTTGCCCATCGGCTCGACCGCGACACTGCGGGCTGCCTGGTGCTCGGGCGCCATCACAAGGCCCTGGAAACATTGGGACTTCTTTTCAAGCAGGGCAAGATCGCTAAGACCTATTGGGCGATTGTCGCGGGCTCGCCCGACGGTGAAGGGGGAACGATCGACCTGCCGCTCGGCCGCCTCGATGACAAGATCGGCTGGTGGATGAAGGTCGACCCCAATGGCCAAAAGGCGCTGACGCTCTGGCGCGTCAGGGGCCGGGGGACATGGCGCGGCGCGCCGATCGCGTGGGCGGAACTCGAGCCCAAGACCGGACGCACGCATCAATTGCGCGTCCATTGCGCGTCGCAGGGCTGGCCGATCTTTGGCGATCCGATCTATGGCGCGCGCGCGGACCTGCCTCTCCAACTGCTGGCGCGCAAGGTGATCGTGCCGCTTTCGAAATCGAAACCGCCGATCGAGGTCGAGGCGCCCGTCCCGCCGCACATGTTGGAGGCGCTTTCGGCCTGTGGCTTTGAGGAGGATCCGCCAGCGCCCCTGTAGGCCGGGTCGCCGCGCCGATTGTGCGGTGCAGCGGATTGTGAAAGGGTCTTCGACCCGTCACAAACCCCCGGCGCCCATGTCGATCCGAGCCGCGATCCATCACCAGACGCACTACAAATACGATCGCCCGGTCTCGCTCGGCCCGCAGATCATCCGGCTCAGGCCCGCGCCCCACAGCCGCACCCGGGTCATCTCGCACTCGCTGAAGGTTTCACCCGCCAACCATTTCGTGAACCATCAGCAGGATCCGTACGGCAACTGGCTCGCGCGCTACGTCTTTCCGGAACTCGTCAACGAGCTGAAGATCGAGGTGGATGTCGTCGCCGACATGACGGTCTACAACCCGTTCGATTTTTTCGTCGAGGAGAGCGCGGAGACCTGGCCATTCGAATATCCCGAGGACCTGCGGCCTGATCTCGTCATCTATCGCACGCCCGAGCATGCCGGACCCCGGCTTCAGGCCTTTCTGAGCGGGATCGATCGGACGCCCAAGCGCACCGTCGATTTCGTGGTCGATCTCAACCGGCGCCTTGCGGGCGAAATTCAATATCTCATCCGCATGGAATCGGGGGTGCAGACCCCGGAGGAGACGTTCGAGCGCGGTTCGGGCTCGTGCCGCGATTCGAGCTGGCTTCTGGTGCAGATTTTCCGCCATCTCGGCTTGGCCGCCCGGTTCGTGTCCGGCTATCTCATCCAGCTTAAGCCCGATCTCGTCTCGCTCGACGGGGCCCCCGGCACGGACCACGACTTCACCGATCTGCACGCCTGGGCCGAGGTCTATCTGCCCGGCGCCGGTTGGATCGGGCTCGATCCGACCTCGGGCCTGCTGGCGGCGGAAAGCCATATTCCGCTGGCGGCGACGCCGCACTATCGCAACGCCGCGCCGATTTCCGGCGTGGCGAGCTTCGCCAATGTCGATTTCAATTTCGACATGCGCGTCGAGCGGGTCGCCGAACATCCGCGCATCACCAAGCCGTTTTCCGAAGACGCCTGGAAGGCGCTGGACGCTCTCGGCGAGGACGTCGACCAGAAGCTCCTCGCCGACGACGTGCGGCTGACGATGGGCGGCGAGCCGACCTTCGTTTCGATCGACGACTTTGAATCTGGCGAGTGGAACGCAGACGCGGTCGGCCCGACCAAGCGGGCGCTCGCCGACCGCCTGATCCGCCGATTGCGCGACCGGTTCGCGCCGGGCGGATTCCTTCATTACGGGCAGGGCAAATGGTATCCGGGCGAGTCCCTTCCGCGCTGGACGTTTTCGCTCTACTGGCGGCGCGACTTCAAGCCGATCTGGCGGAATCCAGAGCGCATCGCCGCGGAAGGCCAGCAAACCGGCGCAAGCAAGGAGGCGGCTGAGGCGCTGCTAGATGCGATCGCGTCCGAGCTCGGCATTGCGTCCGACCATGTCACGCCGGCTTACGAGGATCCTGCCGAATGGCTCGTCAAGGAGGCTAATCTGCCGGCGAACGTCTCGCCGGAGAATTCTGAGCTCAAGGACCCCGAGGAGCGCCATCGGATCGCTCGCGTTTTCTCGCGCGGGCTGACCGAGCCTTCGGGCTATGTCCTGCCCGTCCAGCGCTGGCAGGCGAAGGCCGATGGAATTCGCTGGCGCAGCGAGAAATGGAAGACCCGCCGCGGCGCGCTTCATCTGGTCCCGGGCGACAGCCCGGTCGGCTACCGCCTGCCGCTCGGCGCCCTTCCTCATGTTCCGCCATCCGCGTTTCCCTATGTCGTCGAAGCCGATCCGACCGAGCCGCGCGGGCCTTTGCCGGATTTCCACGATGCGCGGGAGCATGCCCAGCGGGTCGCCTCGTTCGCCGCGGCGGAGGGATCGGCTCAGTCGCGGGTCGAGCAGCGCCTCGGCGACATCGACGGCGCCGTTCGCACCGCGGTGACGGTCGAGCCGCGCGACGGGTGCCTGTGCGTGTTCCTGCCTCCGGTCGAGCGGCTGGAGGACTATCTCGAACTGGTCGCCGCCGCTGAAGCGGCCGCTGAGACAGTCGGGCTTCCGGTGCAGATCGAAGGCTATCCGCCTCCGGTCGATCCGCGCATGAACGTCATTCGCGTCGCGCCCGATCCTGGCGTGATCGAAGTCAACATCCATCCGGCGGCGAGCTGGCGCGAATGCGTCTCCACCACCGAAGCGGTCTACGAGGAGGCGCGGCTTTCCCGCCTCGGCGCCGACAAGTTCATGATCGACGGCAAGCATGCGGGAACCGGCGGGGGCAATCACGTTGTCGTCGGCGGGCAGACGCCGCTCGACAGTCCGTTCCTCCGGCGCCCCGACCTGCTCAAGAGCCTCATCACCTATTGGTTGCGGCGCCCAAGCTTGAGCTACTTCTTCTCGGGCCTCTTCATCGGGCCGACCAGCCAGGCGCCCCGTATCGACGAAGCGCGGCACGACGCTCTTTACGAGCTGGAGATCGCGCTCGCGCAAATCCCGAAGCCGGGAGACGGCGCCGCGCCACGGCCGTGGTTGCTCGATCGGCTCATGCGCAACCTGCTCACCGACGTGACCGGCAACACGCATCGGGCGGAAATCTGCATCGACAAGCTTTATTCGCCTGATGGGGCGACGGGCCGGCTTGGCCTCGTCGAGTTTCGCAGCTTCGAGATGCCGCCGGACGCCCGCATGAGCCTCGCTCAGCAGCTCTTGATCCGGGCGATTCTCTCCCGGCTGTGGCGCGATCCTTTGGATGGGCCGCTGCCGCGGTGGGGCGCGTCGCTGCACGACCGGTTCATGCTGCCGCATTTCGTGTGGGAGGATTTTCTCGGCGTCCTCGCCGATCTCAAGGCGCACGGGCTTCCTTTCCGATCCGACTGGTACGAAGCGCAGGCCGAGTTCCGCTTCCCGTTCTGCGGCGAGGTCGAATACGAGGGCGTCCAGCTCGAACTGCGCCAGGCGCTGGAGCCCTGGCATGTGCTCGGCGAAACCGGCGCGATCGGCGGAACGGCGCGCTACACTGACTCTTCGACCGAACGGCTGCAGGTGAAGCTCGCGACATCCGATCCCGATCGCTATGTCGTCGCCTGCAACGGCCGCCGCGTTCCGTTGGCGAAGACGGCGACGAATGGCGTCGCGGTCGGCGGTGTGCGCTACAAAGCCTGGAAACCGGCGACGGCGATGCACCCGACCGTCCCCGTCCACGCGCCCTTGGTGTTCGACATTTTCGATTCCTGGAACGGACGCGCGCTCGGCGGCTGCGTCTATCACGTGGCCCATCCGGGCGGGCGCAGCTACGACACGTTTCCGGTCAACAGCAACGAAGCGGAAGCGCGCCGCCTTGCGCGCTTCGAGGCCCGCGGCCACACGCCCGGGGCCTATGAGCCGGCGCCCGAGACGCCGCATTCCGAGTTTCCGCTGACGCTCGATCTGAGACGGCCGGCGGGCGTTTAGGAGACTTGTCCTTGAAGGGCCGCGGCCGCCTAACCGCCATTTTACCGGCGCCCCCCAATGTTTTCAGTGCGTTAGGACCCCGTTTAGTTTCGCGCTTCAAAAATGGCCCCGTACGGGCCCTCACGGCAAGATCGTTATAAACGTACAGAATATGTTAAATCGGCTTGCAGCCAAGCGCAAATTGCTTCAGCCCTTATCCACGAACGCGCCCGTGATGTCGTTCATCCCTGGCAGATCGGCGAAGGCGTCGAACCGGCCGTTTTCCGCAATGTCCTTCGCGGCCCGCATGAACCCGCCCCAGGCGGCGCGCGCGAGCGATCCGCCGACGCTGATCCGTTTGACGCCGAGATCTTCGAGCTGGCGTTTGGTGAACCCCGGCCAGCCGGCAAGCACGTTGACCGGCAGCTTGCCCGCGACACGCACCACCTCGGCCACTTCCTCCGAGGTCTTGACCAATGGCACGTAGAGCACGTCAGCGCCGGCTTCCGCGTAAAGGGGAAGGCGGCGCAGCGCCTCGGCGAGGCCGCCCGCTTGGCGCAGGATCGCCTCGCTGCGCGCGGTCAGCAGGACCTTTTCGCCGCTGGCGCTGATCGCCGCGCGCGCCGCGCGCAGCCGGTCGACCGCTTCAGTGACGCTGTAGAGAGGCGCGCCGGGGTTGCCGGTGTAATCTTCGATCGAAAAGCCCGAGACGCCGGCGCCGACGCAAAGCCGCGCGCTCTCGTGGACGCCGTCGGCGTCGCGGGCGAAGCCGGCCTCGAAATCGGCATTGAGCGGCAGATCCGTCGCTTCGGCAAGGTCGCGGAGATGGGTCAGCACGAAAGCCCGGTCGACGGCGCCATCGCCCTTTCCTGCCGCGAAGGCCATGCCGGCGCTGGTGCTGGCGAGCGCCGGGAAGCCGAGCGAGGCCAGATATTTGGCCGAGCCGATGTCGAACGGATTGGGAATGACAAAACAGCCCGGCGCCGCATGCAGCTCGGCGAAGCGGGCGCGCTTTTCTGCGATCGTCGGCATCATTCGTTTCCCTTCGGCATCAAGGTCGAGAGCGCAACCTTTTGTTGTCCGTCCGAATCGAAATTGTCTGGAGCGAGCCAGCGCTCGTAGGCCGCCTTGCGGGCCGGCCACTCGCTGTCGAGCATCGCAAACCAGGCTGTGTCGCGGTTGCGGCCCTTGACGATCATGTGCTGGCGGAAAATCCCCTCGAAGGTGAAGCCGAAGCGCTCCGCGGCGCGCCTCGACGGAGCATTGAGCGCATGGCACTTCCACTCGTAGCGGCGATAGCCAAGCTCCTCGAACACATGACGCGCGAACAGATATTGCGCCTCGGTCGCCCCGGCCGTCCTCTGCATCACCGGCGTGTACATGACGTTGCCGACCTCGATCACGCGATCGGCGGCGTCGATGCGCATCAAGGTCTGGTAACCGACCGCTCGCCCAGAGGCGTTGTCGATCACGCTGAAGATCAGCGGATCGGCGGAGCGGGCCTTGGCCTCGAGATTGGCCCGAAATTCGTCGAGTCCTGCATATGGCCCGTCGAACAGATAGGCCCACACGCTTTCGCGCGCCGGGTCCCCGTTCGAGCCTTCATAGAGCGCCTCCGCGTGCGCCTGCGGGTCAAGGGGCGTGAGCGTGATCCAACGCCCTCTGAGCGTGACGCGCTGCGGCCTCTTGGCGGGATGCGATTCGACGAGAGGGCCCACGGACGCGTTCGAAGCCGTCATGCCTGGCGCCTCGAGATGAGACGGGGCGCCCGCTCAGTCCTTATTGACGTCCGTCTGCGCAAAGTCGTCGCCCTTATACAGCAGCTTCGCGCCATGCGTTTTGGCGCAGGCGTAGGAAAGACAGTCAGCAAAATTCAGTCGAGCAGGGTGTCGACCCCTTCCAAATTTCTGGAAACATTCGATGGCTCGATGCGCGACCACCTTATCGACTGCGATTTCCTCTACGTCCGCACGCCAGAGGAACTTTTCGAACTGCCCCTCGGCGTCGCGAGGCGAGATATCAACTTTCGACGCTAACACCATCGCTGTTTCGAGGCGAACGACGCCGGACGTTATCCGACGATCTGCGATCTCGATTTCGGCTTCGAAGCGAGCCCGATCGCCTTCGGAAGCGAGAATCGATACGAATACGGACGTGTCAATGAAGATCAGTGGCCCCAAAGCTCGTCGATTTCTTCTTTGGTCACATCACGCGGATTCGGCCCGGCCATCGCCTGCGTCTCGCGCGCAAGCTCCTCCAGCCGTTCGCGCAACGGCCGTTTGTCG
>DATDHT010000201.1:0-7133 GCA_036521435.1 Roseiarcus sp. | reverse complement strand
AGAATCCTGACCATCTCGGCCGCGCGGGTGTCGGCGACCCCCGATCGGGCATCCTATCCACACTGGCGCTTGCCCTTGCGGCCATCGCGGCTCTTGCCGCGTTCGTGACGGAGGCGGACGCACGAGCGCGCGAGATCAGCGCCTCGTCCTACGGCTTCGCTGATTCGCTTTTGCCCAACAATGGGCTCGAGCGTGTACCGATGCTGCCGCTCTCTGGCCGCGATTGGGCGCTCAAGTGCGTCGTGAATTGCAGCCCTGCTTTCGGAAGGTATGCCGTTGGGCAAAGCGAAATGCTGACCTCGAACAATGCGGACATTTCCACGAGGAAGACCGCGGACTCAGGCGGCCATGCGATGGGCGTGGGCGGCATGGTCGTGGTCGAGCGCCTGGAGCCGGACGCCTCCGGGTCGCTGACGAATTGGGTTGTCGTGTCGGAGCGCACGGTCGACGAAAATGGCTCCCATTCGTGGTCCCGGCTGTCCGGCGCGCCGTCGGACGCGCCTTGGCTGCCGACTGATCTCTACCGGTTCGAGGGCTCTTCGTTTTCGATGGACCTCGGAGGGGAAGCGCCCACCACACCCGAGGCGTCGACCTGGGTGATGATGCTGATCGGCTTCGCCGGGCTCGGCATGGCCGGGCATCGAAGCTCCAAGACTCGTTGGCGCCCGCTCCAATTGCCAAAGGGAGACACTTCGTGATGATCACTAGTCTGCGGCAACAAAGATCAGCTCGGACCGCGCCTACGCTGGCGTCGATCCGAAGCCGCGCCATCACCGACCCGGGACTTCGGGATGACGCAGCGGAATCGACGAGAGACGCAAGAGACGAATTGACCTTAAAGCTCCCGATGCTTGAGGATGAGGTGGTAGGACTGCGCCAAAACCTCGCCGAGGTGACGGCGAACCGCGACGGGTTGCGGAAGGAAATGGACGATCTGCGCCGCGAGCGTGACCAGTGGCGGAAGCTCGCCGAACGGAGCGAAGCTGAGAAGCCAGGAACGCGGATCTGGTTCTGCGGCCGGGCGTCGGGGGACGCCTGAGGCGCCTATTCCTGCAAGGCGACGAGCCGAAACGACGGTTTCTTGCAGAAAACCAGAAAACAGAGTAGGTTGCCCTATGGACATTTCTGCGCGTCAACCTGTCAAGACTGGTGTATCACGTCCCAGCGCTGCCAATGTGAGGGAAAAGCGAAAGGAAAAAATTTCTGCGGAAAATCCCGTGTAACGCATTGAAAAGTCTCGTTTCGGACGAGAGAATCCAAGGAAATCCAAGGAAATCCAACCTCCAAAAAGCGGGGATTTTCAAACCAAAGCGGCCGGAGCCAAGGAAATCCAAACGGATCGGCCGGGTCGCGGTCGAACGGCGCAAAGGAAGCGAACCCGCTCCCCGCGCGGAAAGACTTCAAGGCTCCTTACGCCACCAGGTCGGGAGCTCGACGCCGAACAAAGGCGTTTTGTCTGGTCGGCCGAGCTTCGCTGAATAGGCGATCCACTGCTCCGGGGCGTAATAGAGCGGCACGATGTAGAAGCCGGAGATGAGCAGCCGGTCGAGCGCGCGAACCGCGGCGACGAAGTCGTCATTGGTCTCAGCCGCCAGGATCGCGGCGATCATCGCGTCGATGGCAGGCGAGCGGACGCCGCTGATGTTGTAGGCGCCTTCGGCGTTGGCGGCCGCCGAGCTCCAGCGGCCGCGCTGCTCGTTGCCGGGCGAGGGCGAGGCGATCCAGGAGCCGATCATCATGTCGAAGTCGAAACTTGTGCGGCGGCGCTGGAACTGCACTTCGTCCACCAGCCGCACGTTGGCAATGACCCCGATGCGGGCAAGATTGCGCGCGTAAGCGAGCGCCAGGCGCTCCTCGTCGCGGTTCCTCACCAGGATCTCGAAGGCGAGCGGGGCGCCATGCGCGTCCACGAGGCGGCCCTCGCGAAGCGAATAGCCGGCGGCGGCAAGCTCCTCGAGCGCGTTTTTGGCGATCGCGCGGTCGCGGCCCGAACCATCCGAGATCGGGGCGCGCCAGCGGCCTTCCATGACGTCGTCGCGCACCGCGCCGGGATAGGGCTCGAGCAAAGCCCGCTCCCGCTCCGACGCCGCCCGGCCGATCGACGACAGCTCGCTGTCGTCGAAGAACCCTTCTGACCGCTTATAGGCGCCAGCGAACAGATTGGCGTTGATCCACTCGAAGTCGAACATCGACGCCAGCGCCTCGCGCACGCGGGCGTCAGCGAACGGCCCGCGGCGGGTGTTGAAGGCGAAGCCGGAAACGCCCTTCGGCAGGCCGCTCGGAATGGCGGCCTTGATGACGCGCCCGTCCCGCGCGGCGGGAAAATCGTAACCGTTGCGCCACCGATTGGCGTCGTCCTCGACCCGGAAATCGATCAGCCCGGCCTTGAAGGCTTCGAACATCGCCGTCGCGTCGCGGTAATAATCGATGCGGATCCGATCGAAATTGTAGAGACCGCGCGAGACCGGCAGGTCTTTCGCCCAGTAATTGGGGTCGCGCTCGAGCACCAGTCGCTCCCCGGGCTTGACCTCCGCGACCCGATACGGACCTGACCCGACCGGTATCTGCAGCGTCTGGTCCTCGAAATGCTCGGCGTCGATGTGGGCGCGCGACAAGACCGGCATGATCGCAAGCGTCAGCGGCAGCTCGCGGTCGTTGGCGCCGGAAAGGTCATACGCTACGGTCCGGTCATCTCGGGCGTCGATGCTCTTGACCAGCGAAAAGGCGGCGCGCTGCTGTGGGCGGCCCTTGGCCTTGAGCAGGTTGAAGGTGAACACGACATCAGCCGAAGTGATCGGCGATCCGTCCGAAAAGTGGGCGGCCGGATCGAGATGAAAGACCACCTTATCGCGCGCCGGGTTGGTTTCGATGCTCTTGGCGATGAGGCCGTAGAGCGTGAACGGCTCGTCGGCGGAGCGTGTCATGAGCGACTGGTAGACGTTGCCGATGAGCCCCTGCGCCGTCGACAGGGCCTTGACGTTGTAAGGGTTCAGGCTGTCGAAGGCGCCGAGATAAGCCAGATTGAGCGCTCCCCCCTTGGGAGCTTGCGGGTTCACGTAGGGCAGATGGGCGAAGTCGGGCGGCAAGGCCGGCTCGCCGTGCATGGCAATCGCGCCCGTTGGCGGACCGACGCCGCCGGCGATGGTCGGCGCGCCCGCGCCCGCGAGCGCGAGCGCAGCGCCGAGGAAGGAGAGAATCGTTCGGCCGATCATCGCCTCTCTTCTATCATCGGGGGTCGGCGGATTCCCAATGGACGGCGCGCCTTTAGCCCAGCTTGCGCCGTTGGGTGGCTTTTTCCGGCCGCGCTTGGTCCAAAGTTTGAAATTGCTATTGGAATATCGCGTCGAATATGGAAAGAGGGCGCCGATCCGCATCGCACTCACCGCGCCTTGTGTCATGAGATCGCCCGGAGGCTTGCCGACGCGAATTGCGGGCGCCGATTGGCGCTGTTCTGACGAAGGGCGAAGCGCAAGACGATTCCGCGTAACAGTTCGAAAGGACGATTGATGAGATTCCAAGTCATGCGCGCAAGCGCAGCGGCCCTCGCAGTGAGCTTCGCGGTCGCTGGGGCGGCGTCTGCGCAGCAGACGCCCAAGCCGGCTGTCCCAGGAGCCCCGGCGGCGCCGGGCCAGGCAGCGCCCGGGCAGCCGGCGCCGCCCTCAAAGGTCGATCTCGTATCGCCCGAGCCGCAATGGGCCAAGTTCTGCGCCAAAGAGCCGGCCAGCGGCAAAGAAGCTTGCGCCACGATGCGCGACTTTTCGACCTCGGCCGATCAGCCGCCGATGATCAGTATCAACTTGTTTGACGTGGCCGGCGAAGAGAGGCGCAAGCTGCGGTTCTTGATCCTGCCGATCGGCATGCTGTTGAAGCCCGGCTTTCGTGTCATCATTGATAAGAACGAGCCGCTCGAGGGCAAGTACGACATGTGTTTCCAGAGTGCTTGCTCGGCGGAACTCGACATTGGCGCAAAAACTGTCGAACTGTTGAAGAAAGGCCAGAATATGGCCGTCGTCATGCGTGTCCCCGGCGGCGATTCGTCCGGGCGGGAGCTGACGTTCAACATTCCGTTGAAAGAGTTGGGCACGGCGTTCGACGGTAAGCCGACCGATCCCAAGGTGCTGGAACAGCAGCGCACGGCGTTGCAGCAGCAATTGCAGAAGAAGGCGGAAGAACAGCGCAAAGCGCTTGAGCAGCAACAAAGTGGGGCCCCGGCGGCGCCGGCTCCTGTCGCGCCCGCTGCTCCTGCTCCCGCCGCGCCGGCGAAGTAACCCGGCGGTTCAGGCCTCTCGTAATGGCGGGGGCCCCGGGCACAGGAAAAGACTGCGCGGCTCAGGTTTTTGTTTTGTTTTGAAGGCTCGCGTCAAGGGTTGCCTGCGTTTCAGCTCAGGCGCGAGCGGCCGCGGGCGCAATACCTGCCGTCATCGGTCCGATCGAAGGCTTGGCGCACCTGCGGGTGCCGAACTGGCTCTCCGGATTCGTCCGACATCAGGTTCTGCTCAGAGACATAGGCGACATACTGGCTGTCCTCATTCTCGGCATAGAGGTGATAGAACGGCTGCTCTTTAGCGGGACGCACCTCAGTTGGTATCGAACGCCACCATTCCTCAGTGTTGGCGAAGATCGGGTCGACATCGAAGATCACCCCTCGGAATGCGTAGAACCGATGTTTGACGACCTGTCCAATCCCGAATTTCGCGTTCCGACTCTGCATAGCCTCCGATCTCCCTGACCCCACGGTCAAACCGTTATATTGCGACAACAGGAACCGTTTGTCGATCCAAGAGAACAGGGTTTGCCCACTGATCTCTCGGTGTAACTGCCGCTCTGCGAAAGCAAAAATTGGGCCGTTGGCGGCGCCGCGCCAGGCCAAAAGTCGATCAAAAGTCATAGAGCGTCGCGTAGTGCGGATCTCTCGCCGCCACCTGCCGCGCGAGATCGACGATGACACGCGCCTGTTTCCAGGTCGCATCGTCCTGCATCTTGCCGTCGATCATAGCTGCGCCCGATCCATCCGGCATGGCCGCCAAAATCTTGCGCGCGAAGGCGACTTCCGCCGGGTCCGGCGAGAACACGGTCTTGGCGATTGCGATCTGGCTCGGATGAAGCGTCCAGGCGCCCGCGCAGCCGAGAAGGAAGGCGTTGCGGAATTGCGCCTCACAGCCTGCCGGGTCAGAGAAATCGCCGAACGGCCCATAGAACGGCTTGATTCCGTTCGCAGCGCAGGCGTCGACCATGCGTGCGATGGTGTAGTGCCATGGATCCTGCTGAGCGCTCGCGCGGTCGGCGTTGTCCTCAGTTGCGTCGGCAAGCACCCGGTAGTCGGGGTGGCCGCCGCCGACGCGGGTTGTCTTCATCGCGCGTGACGCCGCGAGGTCGGCCGGGCCGAGGCTCATGCCCTGCATGCGGGGTGAAGCGGCGGCGATCGCCTCGACATTGTTGACGCCTTGGGCGGTCTCCAAAATCGCGTGCACCAGAATGGGGCGCTTGAGACCGTTGCGCGCCTCGAGCAGCGCCAGATACTGGTCGAGGAAATGAATGTCCCAGTCGCCTTCGATCTTGGGCGCCATCACCACGTCGAGCTTGTCGCCGATCTCGCCGACCAGCCGGGTCATATCGTCGATGAACCAGGGCGAATTGAGCGCGTTGACGCGCGCCCAAAGTCCGGTCGCGCCGAAGTCGGTCGCCTTCGCCATCGCGATCAAGCCGTCCCGGGCCGCAAGCTTGGCTTCGATCGGAATCGCGTCCTCGAGATTGCCGAGCACGACGTCGACCTGGCCGACGAGCTCGGCCGCCTTCGCGCGCATCTTTTCATTGTGCGGCGGTATGAAATGGATCATGCGCTCGAGCCGCGAGGGAAGTTCAACGAGCGGGCGCGGGGCCCCGATCGCCAGCGGATCGAAATACCGACGAGGGGCTTTCATGAGGGCGGTCGTCCTGACAGAGTCGGGGTCCCGGCATAGGGGGATTTCTCTTCCGCCGCAATTCGCCCGTCGTGTATCCGTCGCCGGCGTCGGGCCGCGCGGACCCCCATGGGTTCAACCAGGACGCGAGTCGGCTGCAAGAAAAAGCAAGTTCATGCAAGAAAAAAATCTTGCATTTGCTTGTTTTTCTTTGGCCAATTCGAGGCTTTTCAAGGGGTTACAGCGAAAAAAATAAAAAAATCCGGCTCCCTCTGAACTCGCCTGCCAGGTTGCGGGCGGAGTCCTCAGACGGACATCCAGTTGACCGCCTCGCTTTGCCCTTCCGGCTGCTCCTCGGCCAGGTCCGTCCGCCCTTCCGGCGTCTCCGCTTGGCTCGGCTCGTCGTCGACGATCGCGCCCTGCTTCTTCAAATGCTCCCGGTCCGCCGCCCACATGACCTCATCGATGCCGTAATTAGCGGCCATGCGGTTGATCTTGTCCATGAGCTTCTTGCGCGCCTCGTCATCATGGGCCTGGTTCGCGCTAGCGACCGTCTGATAGCGGTCGAGCCGGTCGAGCACCTTCAAATAGGGCGTGATCGCCGTGATGTCGCCGGCGGCGACCGCTTCGGCCGCGAGTTGCATCAAAGGCGCGAGGCGGTCCAATTGCAGCTGGCGTGCTCGGCGCCGCTGTCGACAGCCCTTTTCTGCAACACCTCGGAGACGATCTGCCGGATTCGCGTGGCCGTCACGCCCTCCTCGGCGGCGATTTCGTCATAGCTCAAGCCTTCCCTTTATCCGGCGAAAATCCGACTCCGCCGCGCCATCTTGCCGTGGGGCGCCCAATCGGCGCCGGGAAGTCAGCGCTGTCTCCTGATCCATCTCAACTCTCTTTCCGAGCGCTTGACGCCCCAACGGGAAACGCCGCAGAATAGCATAGATTCTGAAATTCGTAAATAAAAATGTCGCGGAAGGTTTCTGCTCTGGCGCGGCACGGCTGAAGAAAAGATGATGAATCAACGGGATGCAGCGAGACCAAAGGGTCTCCGGCGTATCCCACACGTACGCCATGGGCTTTCCCCTTTTCGAAGTCGCGCCGGGTTTTCCCTTTGTCTTGTGATTGAGAGCCGACGCGGAGAAGACGTCGCAGCTTCACGAACTCCAACTCCAGTCTCACTAAGATCTTTGTCACCATCAGGCATGGGATAGCATCCGGAACGCGCCGCCGGGCAAG
>DATDHT010000200.1:0-15000 GCA_036521435.1 Roseiarcus sp. | reverse complement strand
GACGGCGACCAGCGTCGCCGCCAGTGCGAGATGCAACGCCCACATATGGCCGAAGGCGGTGTCGGTGAGCACCGCGCCGATCTGACCAGGATCGACAGCGGCGCTCCACTCGTCGGCCATCGAGGCCGACTCGAGCGCAAGCCAGGCAATCGCGGTGATGAGCGCGAGAATGCTGGCGATCAGTGTAAGTCGGCGTATAATCGGCGACAACGCAAGCCTCAGCCGTTCCGGCGCATACGCCCAAAGATAGGCGCTCATGCCGAACGCCAGCATGGCCGCCAGGAAATGGGCGAAGCGGCAGAGCGCGAGCGCGGTCATGGGCGGCTCAATTCGGGCGGCTCCAGCAGGGCAGCCCCATGCGGCTTTACATCTTCATGCCCTTCATGGCGCCCCCGGCGCCCCCAGTCCCGGTCGCGCCGATTCCCATGACACTGAACTCGACTTCGACAGGGCCGGCGTGTTCGAAATTGAGCGTCGCTTTGATGCTCTCGCCCTTGGTCAGCGGATGGGTGAGATGCGTGAACATCAAGTGATAGCCGCCAGGCGACAGCCCGACCGAGCCATGGGCGGGAACGTTCAGCCCGTCCTTGAGTTCGCGCATCTGCGACACGCCGTTCTCGGACGACATCTGATGGATTTCAACGGTGGCGAAGTCCGCCGTTCCTCCGGTCAGGCGGTCGGGCGCCGCGCCCTTGTTTTGCACCGTCAAATAGCCGCTTCCCACCTCGGCTCCTTTCGGGGTCGCGCGCGCCCACGGCTTTTGAACCACGATGTCCCCGGCTTTGAACTCCTGCGCCCAGGCGGGCGCGGCGCTGAGAGCGAGCGCCAGCGCCAAAGTGAAAAGAGAATGCTTCATTGTCTGTCCTTTGTTGCCGTAGGCCTCGAGGCGTCGGTTATGGCTTCACGGTGAATTCAAAGGTTCCCTGGGTGTGATGCGTGTCGACCGAGACGGCCTGCCAGTGCACTTTATAGGCGCCAGCCGACAAGGGTTTGACGATCCGTACGATCAGGACAGCCTGATTGCCGGATTCCGTCATCGCCGCCCCGAGAGGCACGGCGCCGTCGGGACCGGTCAGCGAGACCTTCGAAAATTTCGGCTCGACGCCCTCGCTGAAGTCGAGACGAATTTCGTTTGCTGAGGCGACTGTGCCGCCAACGGGCGGCGTCGCCTTTTCAAGCTGGGCGTGGGCGAAGGCGATCGTCGACGCGCAAATAAAAGCGAGCGAAACGAGAGTGCTGATCGAAATGCGGGTCACTATCGGGCTCCTGTGAACATGGGCAGGGTCTGCGAGAAGATTGGCTTGCCGATGGAGTTGGGGAAGATGTCGTCGAGGAAGAGATCGAGGCTGGCGACCACGCCTGCGCCGTGACCGCTCGCCCCATTGACCGGGATCACGGCTTCAACAGCGATCTGCCATTTGTCCGCCATGTAGACAACGCCTGGCTGGATCGTTCCGGTCGTCCCCCACGTCCCGTCCTCGGCGTGGGCAGTCGGCGTGGAGAAAGCGAACTCGACGGTCGGAATGAGGTGTTTGAAGACCTCATTGCCAATCTCGCCGACGTTCGCGTTGTAATAGGGCAGGCTGTATTGCAGCGAGAAGCCCCAGTTGAAGGTGGTGGGGAATATCTCCTCGCCCCACACCGCCTGTCCCGGCGTCGTCGTGCTGAACTCCGCAGTGACCGCGAAAGGCCGCAGGAAGTTCATGCTCGTGGGCAGGGCGCCGAAGCCCAGGCCGACATCGAGCACCGGCGAGTACAAGTTGGGCTCGCCGACCTGCGAGCCTGTTGCGCTTCCGCCCCACTCGACGCTGAAACCGGCCGAGGCCATGAACTCGAGTTGAGGAATACACATGAACTGATATTTCGCCTCGGTCTCCACAGAGTCCCAGCCGAAGCCGCCGGGGTGCAGCCAGGTTGAGCCGCCGCCCACCGAAATGGCGAAATTGGGGAAGATGGTCTTCGCCCATTCGCCGCCGATATCGAGTTCCTGCACGCCGTCGGAGTTCTTCGGCAGCCAATTGACCGCGGGCAGGGTGAGTTCATCGGTGACGCCGGGATCGTCGATCGCCTGTGTTGAAGGAAAGATGCGATTGCCGCAGACGGCGTGAGGATAGGCAGGTGTGACCCACAGGGCTGCGGCCGCACCGGCAAGAGCGCCCGCGGTCGAGCGGATTTTAGGGGTTGGCATGAGGGTTCTCGAGTCTGAAGGAAGGCGATCGCGCGCCGGGCGCGCGTTGCGAATTACCGTCAGACTGCGAGGGGAGGGGCGCGGGCGGGGTTTGGCTGGACGGGGTATGGGGGAAGGAGGTCGCGCGCAGGAGGCGTGCGGATCGCATGCGCCTCCCTATCGATTCGGCCGGGCAGGACCGGCAGGTCTGGCGAGACAAACGCTACGGCCTGGGCGGCGAAGCGGCAGAGCGGGCATTGATCGCAGCAATGGCCGGACGGCGCATGCTTGGCCGGGGTCTTGTCGTCGTTGACTTGGACGCAGAGTTGGGCGGTATCGCCAAAGAGCGCCTTGAGCTGGGCGGCGATCGCCGCGTCATCGGCGCCGGCGAAAGCGGGCGCGGCCATCGCGGGCGGCGTCGCGGCGGCGAAAAGCTGAACGATGAGCGAGAGCGCGACGAGAAAGGTCGCAAATGGCGATCGCAACGCCGTCGGGCGGCGCTTTGCGCGCCGCGTCCCAGCCACAAATTTCCGGTGGCCGAGGCCCACCAACACATCCCTCCGCTGCTTTCATTCGGTAGCCGAATGCGTAAGCGAACGCAATTCATCGCAAGCTGTCGCCCGGAATGCATCAAAGCAAGGAGGCGCACGGTTGACGCCGATCAACCGTCGGCGAGGCAGGCCGCGGTCCTCCCTCTGAACCGGAACGATCCGCCCCTTCGCGGGTTGGCGACGGCCGAGGCCTTTGCCTTCTCAAACCCATATGTCGCCAGAGCCAGTCGGAGAACCCTTCATGCCTAAAATCGACGAGAGCGACCGTCCGATGCCGGAGATCGATCTGGCGAAAGTGTGTTTCATCGTTGAAAAATCGCGCGAATATGCGGGCGAAGAGATCGGCGCAGAGGCGGACGACTCGAATCCCGCGGACGACGACGAGCGGGTCATGCTGACCGAGGCTGCTGGTCCCTCAATCCGCCGCGAACTGATCGAGTTCATCAAGGACCTCGACGTCGACGAAGCTGCGGCGGCGGTCGCGCTTGCCTGGATCGGACGGGGCGACTTCCAGCCGGAGGAGTGGAAAATCGCAGTCGCACAGGCGAACGAGCGGGCCGAGGGGCCAACATGGAAATACCTTCTCGAAATGGAGCTTTTGCCGGACTACCTCGAGGACGCGCTGTCCGCCTTCGGCCGTTCCTGCGAGGGCTTGGGGTCGGCGGACGAAGGGTGACGCGCGATCGGCGGCCAGCGCTGGATTCAAATTATTCCCAAAAAGGAAAATTGATGCTATATATGTTCTTCGCGGCTTCATGCGTGGGACTGTCGGCGGGCGCCCGCGCAGACGGAAAGAGAGGAACGAAAACCGATTGTGATTTAGAAGGGCGTAAGGCGGAGAAATTTTTTTGCTAACTGCCAGGGATGGGGCTTCGGAACGGCTGTGCCCGACGGACTTCTTGGCTCAAGGCGGCGCGGAAGCGCGGCGTCTCGGAGGATCTTCCGGCGCTCGGCGACTGTCAGCGCGCATCGAAGCGCCCTCGACGAGCTCGGGGCAGGCTCTTCGAGACCGCTTCGCGGCGCCTTGAGGAAGGAGGTGATGGGGAGTTGCGCGGTGACAGTTTTCGGCGCCTAAGCGACTGAAAATACTCGGTCCCGACCAAAAGTGCGGCCGGGTATGGAGCCAGGCGGAAGCGCGTCATTTTCGAAGCGTCTTCCAACTTTCGGCGACGTCAAGGCGCGAGCTTCCCCTCGGCAGGCTCGTTTTGAATGGGCTGTAGCCCGTTGAAAAGGCCCGGTCCAAAAAGTAAACGATCGTAAATTGAAGCTGCTTGCAGTTACTTACCCGCTTTTATCGACGTTTATTAGCCATTATCAAGCGCGCAAAGGCGAGGCGTTCGTCTTGCAAGCTCAGGGGCGAATGGGCATCCTGTCGATGCGCAGCGCGCCGAGATCCCCCCCGTGTCCGATCCTTTCACGCCGCATTTCCACCGTTCCTTCAGCCAGCGGCTCCGCTCCTGGTTCTTCACCGGGCTGATCGTGTTCGGTCCGATTGCGGTCACCGCCTATATCGCCTGGTGGGTCGTCGACACGATCGATAACTGGGTGAGGCCATGGCTGCCCGACAACCTGTCGCCGGATGGCTACCTGCCGTTCCATGTCCCGGGCTTTGGCGTCCTCATTGCAATGGTCGGGCTCACTTTGCTCGGGTTCCTGACCGCCAATTTCATCGGCCGTTCGCTGGTCCGGTTTGGCGAAGCGATGCTTGATCGCACGCCGCTCGTGCGCGGCGTTCACAAGGGCCTGAAGCAGGTGTTCGAAACCATCTTCAGCCAATCCGGCAGCCAATTCCGCAAGGTCGGGGTGGTCCAGTTTCCGGTTCCCGGCAGCTGGTCAATTGTCTTCATCGCTTCGGCCCCGCCCGAAATTATCGCCAGCGCCTTGCCGGAGAGGAAGCCGATGATCTCGGCCTTCATGCCCTGCACGCCCAACCCCACCACCGGATACTTCTTCTATATCCCGGCCGACCAGGTCATCGAATTGCCGATTTCCGCCGACGAGGCTGCGAAACTCATCATGTCGGCCGGCCTCATCCAGCCTCAGGGCCAGGCGGCGCTGGCCGCGATGGCGGAAGCGGCGAAGCTCGCGAAGCCGACGTTGGCGATGGAGGCGTCCGGCGCCGAGCCCCAGGCAGGCTGACGGCGGCGCGGCTTCCCAGGGCGCCGGTGCTATCGCCGCCCTTCTTTGGACGCTGTTAGTGGGATAAAGCTATGGTAAGGGGGCGGCGGGCGAACACGTCGCAAACTCGCTTTAGGCCGTCTTGTTCGCCCCGCGTGGCGGCCTTCGATTTCGTGTGACGCATATGGCGCAACTGCCTCAATTTGATCTCGCCGAACTTAAACGCCGCATGCAGGTCGCGCACGCGTCGCTCAAGCATGAGCTGGGTGGCCTGCGCACCGGCCGGGCGAGCGCGAGCCTGCTTGAGCCGGTGCAAGTGGAGGCCTACGGCCAGCGGCAGCCTATCAATCAGGTTGCCTCGATCAGTGTTCCTGAGCCGCGCGCGCTCTCGGTCTCAGTCTGGGACAAGAGCATGGTGCAGGCGGTCGACAAGGCGATCCGGGACGCTAACCTCGGTCTCAGTCCGACCGTCGAGGGCTCCATTCTG
This sequence comes from Roseiarcus sp., assembly GCA_036521435.1. Classification (GTDB taxonomy): domain Bacteria; phylum Pseudomonadota; class Alphaproteobacteria; order Rhizobiales; family Beijerinckiaceae; genus Roseiarcus. The sequence goes on along the minus strand of DATDHT010000200.1, from coordinate 9,677 downwards.
CGCATCCGCATCCCTGAACTGAACGAGCAGCGGCGCAAAGAGATGGCCAAGATCGCCCACAAATACAGCGAAGACGCGCGCGTTGCGGTGCGGCATGTTCGCCGGGACGGAATCGATATCCTCAAGAAGCTGTTGAAGGAGCACGCCATTAGCGAGGACGACGAAAAGCGCCACGAGGCGGACGTGCAGAAGGCGACCGATCAGACCATTGAGGAGATCGACTCCTCCCTGGCCGCGAAGGAAAAGGAGATCATGCAGGTCTAGGCGATCGCCGTCTTTGTCTGAGGCCCTCATGCATCATCATCGCTCCCCTCCCTGCTCGGCTCGGACACCGGCCCACGTCGCCATCATCATGGACGGCAACGGCCGTTGGGCGAAGTCGCGCGGTCTGCCACGTTTCGAGGGTCATCGACGCGGCGTGGAGGCGGTGCGCGGGGTCGTTCGCTCGGCAATTGAGCGCGGCGTGCAGTTCCTGACGATCTATAGCTTCTCATCGGAGAACTGGAGCCGCCCTCCGGAGGAGGTGGCGATGCTGATGGGCCTCCTCAAACGCTTCATTCGCGAGGATCTGGCGGAGCTCAACGCCAACGGGGTCAGGGTCAGGGTCATCGGCCAACGCGATAATCTCAAGTCCGATATTATCGCCCTCATCGTCGAGGCCGAAATGCTCACCGCCAACAATCGCGGGCTCACGCTGACCGTGGCTTTCAACTACGGCGGACGGCAGGAAATCTTCGATGCGGCGCGTCGTTTGGCGATCGACGTCCGCGATGGGCGCCTCGACGCCCGGTCGATCGGTCCGGAGGACTTGGCCGACCGCCTCGATACGGCTGGCCTACCCGATCCCGATCTCATCATTCGCACCTCAGGCGAAATGCGGCTCTCGAACTTCTTACTCTGGCAGGCGGCCTACGCGGAACTGGTGTTCCTGCCTATCCTGTGGCCTGATTTCGACGACGCGGCCTTTCTTTCCGCGCTCGACCAATACGCGGCGCGGGAACGACGTTTTGGCGCTCTCATCGAACCCGCTGCAGTCAAGTCGGCGTCGTGAGGACGGACGCGTGGCGGTAAGCAATGGGGATCCGGCGGTTCGACCGGCGCCGCGGAGGCGCTTGGGTCCGGATTTGAAGCCGCGCGTTGCTGCCGCTGCTGCGATGGGAGGCTTGGCGCTCGCGACCGCATGGATTGGCGGCTTCATCTTTGCCGCTTTCTGGTGGCTTGCAGCCGTGGTCGTCCTGTGGGAGTGGCAGCGCTTAATCGGCGGCGCGCGGCTGGCCGAGCGGGTGGCGCTCGGCGGTCTTTTCATTGCGCTGGCTGCGCTGCTCGCGTTGCACAATTCACTTCTGGGCGTCGCCGCGGGGCTGGTTGTTGGCGCAGGCGCCGTCGGCTGGCTAGCAGGGCGGCGCGCCGGGACATGGGCGGGGGTGGGCGTCCTCTATGCAGGGGCGCTCGTCGCCAGCGTCACGCTCTTGAGAATCAGTCCGAGCTACGGACTGGCCGCGATTCTATGGATCTTCGCAGTCGTTTGGGGAACGGATATCGCGGCCTATTTTGCCGGACGGATGATTCGAGGGCCCAAGCTTTGGCCGAGCGTCTCGCCTGGCAAGACCTGGTCCGGCGCGATCGTCGGCGCGCTTGCCGGCGCGGCTCTCGGCCTCATGCTTACGGCCTGGACGAACCGCATTATGCCGCTGTTCTGGCTCGGACTTGCGACGGCGATCGTGTCGGAGCTTGGCGATTTGTTCGAATCCGCGCTCAAGCGGGGTTTCGGCGTCAAGGATTCGAGTGGCCTGATCCCTGGCCATGGAGGGTTGATGGATAGGCTTGACGCGTTTATCGCGGCGTCGGTTTTCGCCGTAGTCGTCGCGGGTTTCAACTCACGGAGCTCCTTCATCGCCGGCGGATTGTTTCAATGGTGAGCGTTACGACCGCGGTTCGGCCTTCGTCATTGCATTCCCGGGGGGCCGTTCCTTCGCCCAAACGCCTATCGATTCTGGGCGCGACGGGCTCGATTGGCCGCTCATGCGCGCAGGTGATCGCCGCCGCGCCGGGCCGGTTCTCCGTGGTTTCTCTGGCAGGGGGGCGCGACGGCGCGGCGCTGGCGAAACGCGCAATTGAACTCGGCGCCGAATTTGTCGCGCTTGCCGATCCTGCCGGCTATCCCGACTTGAAGGCGGGCCTGGCCGGGCGCGCGGTTGAAATCGCCGCCGGCCCGGAAGCGGTTGAGGAGGCCGCTCTGCGCGAGGCCGATCTGGTGGTCTCCGCCATTGTCGGCGCCGCAGGCCTGCGCCCGACCTTCGCCGCGATCGCAGCCGGACGCACGGTCGCTCTCGCCAACAAGGAGACGTTGGTGTGCGCCGGCGAGGTGGTGATGGAAAGGGCGCGGCGCGAAGGCTCCATGGTGCTGCCGATGGATTCCGAGCACAACGCCCTGTTCCAGGCGATCGGGGCGCGCGATCTGGACACCATTGAGATGATGACCATCACAGCTTCCGGCGGACCGTTCCGCGAATGGAGCGCTGAGCGCATTTCCGCCGCCACGCGCAAGGAGGCGCTTGCCCACCCCAACTGGGTGATGGGGCCGAAGGTGACGATCGATTCGGCCGGTTTGATGTATAAGGGTCTCGAGCTGATTGAAGCGCATCATCTATTCGGCCTGCCAGCCGACCGGCTTGATGTCGTGGTGCACCCTCAATCGATCGTCCATGGGCTCATCGCCTTCGCCGACGGGTCCCTGATCGCCGGCATGGCGTCGCCGGACATGCGGACCCCGATTGCGCATTGCCTGGCCTATCCGGATCGGATCCCCTCGGGGGTTCGAGCGCCGGACCTTGCCGCGCTGGGCCGATTGACGTTCGAGCGCGCCGATCTCGAGCGTTTTCCGGCGCTTGGCCTAGCGATCGAGGCGCTGCGTTCCGGCGGGGGCGCGGCCACCGCCCTCAACGCCGCCAACGAGATCGCCGTCGCGGCGTTCCTTGATCAACGAATCGGTTTCGGCGACATCGCCCGCCTTGTCGCAAAAACGCTCGCCGCGATGACCGCGACCGGCGAGTTGAGCGCGCCGGCTGACATTGCGGAAGCGCTGGCAATTCACCATATCGCGACAGATAGGACGGCGAGTCTCTTGGCGTAAGCGCGGACTTGCGGCACAGTAACTGTTCAGTAACCATTACCCGCCGGCCGTTGGTCGCCGCGGCAGTTAGTTTTGGAGGCGCCGCAGATGGCGGGAGTACACGCGGTCGCCGACCTCCTGGCCTGGCTCGGATGGTATGTCGTCCCTTTCATTATCATCCTGAGCCTGATCGTCGCCGTGCACGAACTCGGCCATTATTTCGTCGGCCGATGGTGCGGGGTCAAAATCGACGCTTTTTCGCTCGGCTTCGGCCCTGAGCTGTTCGCGCGGGTCGATTCGCGCGGCACTCGGTGGCGGATTGGCGCGCTGCCGCTCGGCGGATATGTCAAGTTTCACGGCGACGCGAACGCCTCGAGCGTCGGTGTCGGTGAGGGCGGCAATGTCAACCCGGCGGTCGACCGGTCATTGACGCTGGCTGGCCAGCGGTTGCGCAACCGCGCCGCGATCGTGCTCGCCGGGCCGGTCGCGAATTTCATACTGGCCTTCGTCATTTTCACCGGCATGTTCATGGCTTTCGGCCGAATTGAGCATGTGCCTCGTATTGGCCGGGTTGAAGCTGGCACCCCGGCTGCCGCCGCCGGGTTTCAGGCCGGCGATTTGGTAAAGACGATCAACGGGAATTCGATCGATAGCTTTGAAGCGCTTCAGGAATCGACGCTGATGAGCACCGGTCTGCCGATGAACTTCGTGGTTGAGCGCCAGGGTAACGACGTCCACCTCACGGCGACGCCCCAGATAACCGTCGTCGACCAAGGCGTTTTCGGCAAGCGTCGCATGGGTCATCTTGGTCTTGCCTCCTCCGCCGACAAGAACGATGCGAAGGTTGAACGGTGCGGCCTTGTGAGCTGCGCGGCCTGGGGCGCGGCGCAAGAGTGGTTCATCGTCAAGGCGACGGGGACCTATATCGTCGGGATTTTTGCGGGCCGCGAATCAACCGACCAGATGTCCGGATTGATCGGCGCCGCTCAAATGGCAGGCGAAATGGCGAAAATCAGCCTTTGGGAGTTGTTCAGTCTCGCCGCGTGGTTTTCGGTGTCGGTCGGGTTGATGAATCTCCTTCCAATCCCCCTGCTAGATGGCGGCCATCTCGCATTTTATGCGTTCGAGGCCGTGCGCGGACGCCCATTAAGCGAACGAGCGCAGGAAATTGGCCTTCGAATCGGAATCGCACTGGTCGCGTTGTTGGTGGTTTTCACCACTTCACACGACCTTTTCCGCTTGGTCAGCAGTGGAAATTAACGAACGGTCGACCATGTTTGCGTGTCCCCGACGCAACGGTGGCCGGAAATGGTGTAGGCTTCGCCAATAACGGTTTGCAGGGGCGAGCAAAGATTGTAAAACGCCGTTAATCTTCCCGGTCGCCAGTTCGGCGAGCGGGATAGAGCGCCGCGGCGTGTGCGCCGCCGTCCGCGATTGACGCCGTGGGGCGCGCTGGAGGCGCGGGCAAGGATCACACTGACGCGGCGCCGCAGTGGCGGGCCGCGTTGGCGCGAACAGGGGCTTTGGGCCATATGGATTGGATTCGCGGGTGTGTTGGCGTCCTTCTTGCGGTAGCCCTTAGTCTGTGCGGATTGAGCTGGGCGGCGCCCGCGAGCGCGCAGCAGATCGTCGTTCACGGCGCGAACGTCGATCCTTCAACGCTGAAGCCGTATTTCACTGGAACCGATCCAGCCTCAGTTGAGCGCGGCGTTGAGGATCTGAAAGCCACTGGCATATATTCGAATGTCAGCGCGACGGTGGAGAACGGCAAGGTTATCGTCAGCCTCGCCGGGGGCGCGCAAATCATCAATAGAGTTGCATTCGAAGGCAACAGACAGATTGAGACGAAGCAACTCGAAGTCGAGGTGCAGTCGAAGCCACATACCGCGTATAATGAGGCGACCGCAGACGCGGACGTCGGCAGGATCAAAGACGCCTACAAGAAATACGGCCGCAACGAGGCCGGCGTGACCAAACGGCTGGTCCAATTGCCGAACGGACGGGTGGATCTTGTCTTCACCGTCAACGAAGGTGAGAAGACCGGCATCCGAGAGATCAACTTTGTCGGCAATCATGCGGTTTCGAACTATCGCCTGCACAGCCTGATGCAAACCAGCACGATGAATTGGCTTTCGTGGTTCAAGAGCACCGACGTTTATGATCCCGACCGGTTAGCCTCCGACGAGGAAGCGATCCGTCGCTATTACATGAAGAATGGCTACGCGGATTTCCAAATCACGAACACCGACGTCGCCTACCACGCCAGTCCCCCGGGCTATGTCATCACGATCACGGTAGACGAGGGTCCCCAATATCATGTCTCGTCGGTGGCCGTGGTTTCTAACATTCCGAAGGTTGATGGGCCGGCCCTCAATCGATTTGTCGCTCTGAGGCCTGGGGACGTCTATGACGCAGGCAGCGTCGACAAGTCTGTGGAAGGGATCACGCGCGACGTCGCTCGACAAGGTTACGCTTTCTCGGAGGCTCGGCCGCATGGCGAGCGCGACACCGCCAATCATAAGATCGCGCTCTCGTTCTCAGTCGACAATGGTCCGAAAGTCTACATCGAGCGTATCGACATTGTCGGAAACACCCGCACCCGCGACTTTGTCATTCGCCGCGAATTCGATATTGGCGAGGGTGACCCCTATAATCATGTCTTGATCGAGCGGGCCGAACGACGCCTGAACAGTCTCGGCTACTTTAAGAAGGTCCACATCTCGAACCGGCCGGGGTCTTCGCCGGACCGAGTCATCGTGGTGGTCGATGTGGAGGACCAGCCGACCGGCTCAATCAGCCTGAGCGGCGGCTATTCGACGACCCAAGGTTTTCTGGCTGAGCTCGCCTACACCGAAACGAACTTTCTCGGCCGAGGTCAATACGTGCGCTTGAGCGTCTCCGACGGTCAATACACCCAAGGGTGGAAGGCTTCGTTTACCGAGCCTTACTTCCTTGGCCAGCGCCTGGCCGCTGGCTTTGACATTTACCATCAGACCAACAGCAACAACCAGTTCGCGCTCTACCAGAACTGGACGACCGGCGGGACCCTTCGGCTCGGCATACCGATTACTGATGACCTGACGTTCCAGCCCAACTATTCGCTCTATGAGTCGAAGATAACCATTCCGAACACGCAGAGCGCCCCTTTCGACGATTGCTCAGGACCCGATCAGCCCTTCTTTCCCGGCGGAGTCCCCTTTGCGGTTATTCCGAACGAAATTGTCAACTGTTTGACCAACGGCGAAGCGCCTGTTGAAATCAAGCAGGCGGCGGCGCAAGGCAATATCGTTACCTCGATGGCCGGATTCTCGATCCTGTTCAATAATATTGACAATCGGAAGAACCCCACCACCGGCTACGTCCTGAATTACAAGCAGGACGTCGCCGGCCTTGGCGGGCAATCCGAGTTCATCCGCGAAACGTTCGACGCGCGCTGGTACCATCCGATCACGGAGGACTTCATCGGGTCGATTCACCTGCAGGCCGGTCAGATCAATTCCTTCGGCTCAAGAGACGCGCTCATCATCAACAACTTCATGGAGGGTTCGTCATTGGTGCGCGGCTTCGCCCCGGGAGGCATCGGGCCGCGCGACATCTCGGACCCGTTCAATATCCAGGCCAGCGCTCTTGGCGGCACGAGCTATTATGGCGCGTCGGCTGAGGTTGACTTTCCGATCTTCGGCTTGCCGAAAGAAGTCGGGTTGAAAGGGGCGGTGTTCGCCGACGCCGGCAACTTGATCGGATTTTCGGGGCCGACCAACTTCTCGAATTTCTTAGGCTACACCTATTGTCCGCCTCCGGGGTCAATTGCCAGGGCTTTGCCCATCACACAATTGAGTTGCGCCGATGTCTGGGACCCCAACCAAATCCGCGCCTCGGTGGGGGCAAGTTTGATTTGGGACTCGCCGATGGGACCGATCCGCTTTGATCTCGCGCTCCCGCTTTCAAAAGGCAAATACGACCAGACCCAACTCTTCAACTTCTCGGGCGGCACGACGTTCTAAAATCGGCCAGCTGACTTTCCCAACAAGCGGGCGCGCCAAGGCCGGCGCGCCCGTCGTCGCTTCCGACGGAACTCCTTATTGGCCAGAATTCGCTTCTTTCCCCCTAGTTTAGCGCCTTCATTGGCCGAAGTTGCGGGCTGGTGCGGCGCCACGCTAGGCGCGGACACCGATTCCGACCGCGTGATCCGGGACGTCGCCGCTCTCGATGAGGCCGGCCCCGGCGATCTCACCTTTCTCGACAATCCCCGGTATCTCGACGCGCTCAAGAGGACGCGGGCGGCGGCGGCGCTCGTGTCGCCCCGCTATGCCGGCGCAGCGCCCGCGACTTGCGCCGTGCTCATCGCCGCCGAGCCTTATCGCGCCATGGCCGTGGTAATGACCAAACTTTACCCTTTCGCGGTCAAGCCGGGCTCCGTGTTTGGTGAGACCGGGATTTCGCGCGCAGCGTCCGTTCACCCTTCGGCGCGGCTGGAACCGGGCGTGATCGTCGACCCCGGCGCGGTGATCGGCCACGGCGTCGAGCTCGGCGCCGGCACGATCATCGGGCCCAATGCGGTCATCGGTCCCGGCGTGCGCGTCGGTCGCGATGGCTCGGTTGGCGCCTCGACCACGATTTTAGCCGCGCTGATCGGCGACCGGGTGATCATTCATCCCGGCGCGCATATCGGACAGGACGGCTTCGGATTCGCGCTCGGGCCGCGGGGGCATCTCAAGGTGCCTCAGATCGGCCGCGTAATCATCCAAAACGACGTCGAGATCGGCGCTGGGGTCACGATTGACCGCGGCGCGAACCGCGACACTGTCATCGGCGAGGGGGCGAAGATCGACAACCTGGTGCAGATCGGCCACAACGTCGTCATCGGCCGCCATGCTGTGCTGGTCTCTCAGTCCGGCGTCTCCGGATCGAGCGCCATCGGCGATTTTGCCGCCCTCGGCGGTCAGGCGGGCATCGCCGGACATCTGACGATTGGCGCGGGCGCCCAGGTCGCTGCGGCAGCCGGCGTGATGACGGATATTCCCCCCGGCGAGCGGTGGGCCGGCGCGCCAGCGAAGCCCGTGCGGAAGTTTTTTCGCGAGGTCGCTGCGATCAAGCGACTGGCCGACGGCGACGCGCGTGGCGATTCCAATGCCGAATAACCCTGCCGAACGGACGGGAGAGAAAGGAAGTGGAATGAACGAACTGGCCGCCCAGACGTTCGACAGCTACGACATACAGAAGCTGCTCGAGTTATTGCCGCACAGGTATCCGTTTCTCCTCGTAGATAGAATCGTCGAAGCCCGCGGCGACGAATATGGCGTCGGGATCAAGAACGTGACGGCCAACGAGCCTCACTTTCAGGGCCACTTTCCAGGCAGGCCGGTCATGCCGGGCGTGCTGCTGATCGAGGCGATGGCGCAGACGGCGGGCGCGCTGTGTGTTGCTTCGCAGGAGGACAAGAGCGCGCCGAGCGTCGTCTACATGATGACGGTCGACAAGGCGAAGTTCCGCAAGCCTGTCGTTCCCGGCGATCAGGTGCGGTTTCATATGACCCGCATCGCCAAAAAGCGCAACATGTGGTGGTTCCGGGGCGAGGCGAAGGTCGAAGACGTGCTGGTCTGCGAAGCCGAAGTCTCCGCGATGCTGGTGCGTGAATGACGAATACAATCCATCCGAGCGCCGTCATCGAAGACGGGGCTCGGCTCGGGGCGGGCGTCGAGATCGGGCCGTTTTGTCATGTTGGAGCGCAGGCGAAGCTTAGTGACGGCGTACGGCTGATCTCGCATGTGAGTCTGGCGGGCGACACCAGTGTTGGCGCGCGCACCGTCATTTATCCCTTCGCCTCGATCGGACATCCGCCGCAGGACCTCAAATATCGTGGCGAGCCGGTCCGCCTTACAATCGGCGAGGGCTGCCTCATTCGCGAAGGGGTGACGATGAACCCCGGAACCGCGGGCGGCGGCTCAGAAACTAGCGTTGGACCGCGGTCGGTGTTCCTGGCCAACGCTCATGTCGCTCATGATTGTCGTATTGGCGAGGGCGTCATTCTTTCCAACAACGTGATGTTGGCGGGTCACTGCAATATCGGTGATTTCGCTATCGTGAGCGGGGGCGCCGCTGCGCATCAATTCGTTCGTATCGGAGCTCACGCCTTTGTCGGCGGTCTTGCTGGAGTTGAGCACGACCTGATTCCCTTTGGGCTTGCGCTCGGCAACCGTGCGGGCCTCGCTGGCCTCAATGTCGTCGGCCTGAAGCGCCGAGGCTTCTCGCACGAAGCGATCCACGAGCTGAGGCGCGCCTATAAGATGCTGTTCAATGGCGGCGGCACGTTGAAGGAGCGCATCGACGAGGTTGCCGAGGCGTTCGCCGACCAGGAAGCCGTCCAGCAGATCGTCGCCTTTTTGCGTCAGGGGGGCGATCGGGCGATCTGCGTCCCGCGCGGTGGCAGGGACGAGGAGGGGTGAGTACGACGGACGGTGGACCGGGCGCGGGCGGAGCAGGCCCTCCTCTGGCCATCCTCGCCGGCGGGGGCGCTTTCCCGCTCGAGGTCGCCGATGAGGCCCGCCGCGCCGGCCGGGAACCA
>DATDHT010000199.1:0-8550 GCA_036521435.1 Roseiarcus sp. | reverse complement strand
CCTTGAGCGTGCGCGCGAGGCCGCCCGTGAGCGCCGCCTCAGAGACAAAGGTGCAGGACGAGCCGTGCAGCGCCTTCCCGTGCGGGAGCGGAACATCGGACGGTAGTGGACGGGTTGGGGGGTCGGGATCGAGGCGTTGGGATCGCCCATCAGCGCCGCGGCGATCGCGCCCCCCTTGATGATGCAATCGGGCTTCACGCCGAAGAAGGCTGGCGTCCATAGGACGAGGTCGGCGAGCTTGCCGATCTCGACCGAGCCGACATGCTTCGACACGCCATGGGCTATCGCGGGATTGATGGTGTATTTCGCGATGTAGCGCTTGGCGCGCGCATTGTCGTTGCGGGGCCCATCGCCCTCCAGCGCGCCCCGCTGGCGCTTCATCTTGTCCGCCGTCTGCCAGGTGCGGATGATGACCTCGCCGACCCGGCCCATGGCCTGGGAATCGCTCGACATCATCGAGAGGGCGCCGAGATCGTGCAGAATGTCCTCGGCGGCGATCGTCTCCTTGCGGATGCGGCTCTCGGCGAAGGCGAGATCCTCGGGAATGCTCTGGTCGAGATGGTGGCAGACCATCAGCATGTCGAGATGCTCGTCGAGCGTGTTCTTCGTATAGGGCCGGGTCGGATTGGTCGACGACGGCAGGACGTTGGCTAAGCCCGCGATCTTCATGATGTCCGGCGCGTGGCCGCCGCCGGCGCCCTCGGTGTGGAAGGCGTGGATGGTGCGGCCCTTGAAGGCCTTGATCGTGTCCTCGACGAAGCCGGATTCGTTCAGAGTATCGGTATGAATCATGACCTGGATGTCGTGGTCGTCCGCGACGCTGAGGCAGCAGTCGATTGCGGCGGGCGTCGTACCCCAGTCCTCATGCAGCTTGAGTGCGCAGGCGCCGGCCTTGACCTGCTCGACGAGCGCTGCGGGCTTGGATGCGTTCCCCTTGCCAGCGAAGCCGAGGTTCATCGGGTAAGCGTCGGCGGCCTCGATCATGCGCTGGATGTGCCAGGGGCCAGGCGTGCAGGTGGTGGCGAAGGTGCCGGTCGCGGGTCCGGTGCCGCCGCCCAGCATCGAGGTGACGCCGGACATGAGGGCCTCCTCGATCTGCTGCGGGCAGATGAAATGGATGTGCGAATCGAAGCCGCCTGCGGTGAGAATCTTGCCTTCCCCCGCGATCACCTCGGTTCCCGGCCCGACGATGATGGTGACGCCGGGCTGGATGTCGGGATTGCCGGCCTTGCCGATCGCCGCGATCAGCCCGTCCTTCAAGCCGACGTCGGCTTTGACAATCCCCCAATGGTCGAGGATGACGGCGTTGGTGATGACGGTGTCGACGGCGCCTCTCGCGCGCGTGGTCTGCGCCTGCCCCATGCCGTCGCGGATCACCTTGCCGCCGCCGAACTTCACCTCTTCGCCGTAAGTTGTGAAATCCTTCTCGACCTCGATGATGAGCTCCGTGTCGGCGAGGCGGATCCGGTCGCCGGTGGTGGGACCGAACATTTCGGCATAATGCGCGCGAGGCAGGGAGGTCGGCGGGAGCGAATTGCGGGAGGGGGGCATTGGGCTATCTCAGCAAGAGGAAGGTCATAGGGTGTTCTGCTAGGTCTTGAGCAAACGGAAACCTGGCGACGACGCCGCTTCTTGATCGAACGTCAGAGTCGTCTCGCAACCAGCGTCGAGATTGAGCGCGGCGATCAAGCGATCCGCAAAGAGATGGATTGAGGTGTTGGAGTCGGTAATCGCCTCCAGGACGCTGGCGCGGTGTTGGATCGTGAGCGCGGGATGGCGGACGATTCGGGTGAGCGCATGCCTAATCCAATCGTCTTCCCACTTATAGGCACGCCGCATGGTCCATGCGAATTCGGCGAGCACAACGACGTTGACGAAGATCTGATGCGGTTCGCTCTCGTCAATCACGCGGATGGCGCTCGCGGCCTGCTGTGCGTCGTCGCTCGCGAAGATGCGGACAAGGACGTTTGTGTCGACGCCATCATTCGGCGGCAGTCCGCCTATGCCGGGGTCGCCTCTGGGAGCCCTGTCTTCGAATTCTGTGATCGTCTTCGACAAGCGCGTCGCCGACGGCCTGGTTCATCTCTCGGATTGAAATGGGAGGGGAGCGAACGTCGGTCTCGTACATGCCCCTCCAGCTTTTCGCCTTCCCGGTGATAGCGTGAAAGAACACATCCCCTTCCAGCGAAACGTAAAACTCGACCTCGCAGCCCTCAGAGATCTTCAGCCTCTTGCGCAGCGTCGCGGGCAACGTGATGACGCCATTAGCTTCAACGGTCGTTCGAAAATGCGGCATTGTCGTCTCGATATCTTCTTGAGCTTCTAAGCTATCACACCTTCCCCATCACTTCCTGGCGGAAGCCGTAGACCTCGCGCTTTCCCGCGATGGCGACGAGGCGCACCGATCGGCTCTGGCCAGGCTCGAAGCGCACCGCGGTCCCGGCCGCGATGTCGAGCCGGTAGCCTTTCGCCTTGCTGCGATCGAATTTGAGCGCCGGATTGGTCTCGAAGAAATGATAGTGCGAGCCAACCTGGATCGGCCGATCGCCCGAATTGGACACCTCCAGCGTGACGGTCTCGCGCCCGACGTTCATCGCGATCTCGCCCGGCTCGGCCATCACTTCGCCCGGGATCTGCTTGTCGTCCGCCCCACGGATCGGATGGTGCACGGTGACGAGCTTCGTGCCGTCCGGAAACGTCGCCTCGACCTGGATGTCGTGGATCATCGAGGCGATCCCGTCCATCACCTGGTCGGCCGAGACGACATGCGCGCCGGCCTCCATGAGTTCGGCGACCGAGCGTCCATCGCGCGCGCCCTCGACGACGAAATCGCTGATCAGGGCGATGGCCTCCGGATGGTTGAGCTTGACGCCGCGCTCGAGCCGGCGGCGCGCCACCATCGCCGCCATCGCGATCAAGAGCTTGTCCTTTTCCCGCGGCGTCAAATTCATGGGTCCCCGTCCCTCCTCATAGACTTTATACGGGCCTGCAAATTCCGCGCCCTATCAGGGCCACAGCCGCGGCTTGCGTCCGCCAAGCGCGACAATGGACGCGATAAGCGCCGCCCGCAATTGGTCGAACGACGCGGCGAGAAGACGGACGACGAGCAATCCGTCGACGACGCTGGCTCCGTTTTCGACATCCGAGCCTGCCGCGTCGAGCGCCGCTCGTAAATCCGGCAGGCGAGCCTCAATATTGGGCGCCGAGGCGACGATCGTCGACAGGGCGCGCGCGCCCCTTCCGACCGCCTTGCGCTCGAGGGTCGCGCCGGCGTGGTCGATCCTGGTCTCGTCGGCGAACACGAGCCGACCGTCCCGGCGGACGCGCCACGAGTCTCGTAAGGTTGCCTCGATTCGGCTTTCGCCCATCGCCAGGCGGCCGAACACCACAGTTTCCGCCACAATGAACGCAGCCTCGCCGGACGTGTCGAGATCGAGCCGCCGCTCGAGCCGCGCGCCCTCGAACATCAGCGTCTCCTGAGGCAGCCAGAAAAGCTGCGCGCGCGGCTTAAGAACGAGCCGGGTCGCGATGGAGGCCGCGGGACCGTCGCTGCGATAGATCCGTTCCGCCGAGGGCGTGGTCGCCTCGACCTCGGCGCCGTCGCCAAGCGTCAGACTAACGGAATAGGAATCGCCGCCGGCGACCCCGCCGCCGGTATTGACGATCGCCGCTTCGCAAGGGCTCGACGAGCGCGGAAAGCGCCAGCGCAAGCCCCCGGTCTCGAACAGCCGCTCAGGCTCGGTGCGCTTCCCGACGCGTGCGAAGGACCCGCGCGCTTCCGCGCGAGCCCGCTGCCGAACGACCGGATCGCCATACGGCTCGACGAAGCTGAGCGAATCCATCACTGTGAAACCTTCATGACCGCTTCTGCTCACCTCAGTTCCGGCGTTTTGGCCGCCGTCCTTTGCGCGGCGGCCCTTCATGCGCTGTGGAATTCGCTCGTCAAGAGCGCGGGCGACAAGTTCCTCTCTTCGGCCGTCGTCGCGCTCTGGTGCGGCGCGGCTGCCGCCGTCGCCGCCCTCGTTCTGCCGCGGCCGGCGGCCGCGGCCATGCCCTTCATTGTCGCCTCGGCGCTCATCCATGTCGTCTATTTTATACTGGTCGGACTGCTCTATCGTAGCGCCGATCTCTCGGTCGCTTATCCGATCATGCGCGGGCTCGCTCCGCTGATCGCAGCGTTCATCGCGCTTGCGACGTTGGGCGAAGCGCCGGGTCCGATCGCCAGCCTCGGAGTCGCGGCCCTCGTTGCGGGCGTGCTGGCGATGGGCGCGAGCGGCTTTGCACATGGGCGAATCAACCGGCCGACGATCATTGTCGCGTTGGCCAATTCGGTCGTCATCGCGATCTATTCGGTGGTCGACGGACAAGGCGCGAGGGTCTCGGGCGCCGGCTCGGCATTCGCCTTCGCCTATAATTCATGGGCGGACGCGCTGACCGCGCTCGCCTATCTGCCGATCATCCTTGGTCTTCGCGGGCGCGCAGCGCTCGCTGCGTTTGCAGGGGACTGGCGACGCGGTCTCGTCGGCGGCCTCGCCGCCTTTTTCGGCTACGCGATCGTCGTCTGGGCGATGACCCGAGCCCCGATCGCCACTGTCGCCGCCCTTCGCGAGACGTCGGTCGTGTTCGCGGCGATCATCGGCGTCGTGGCGCTCCGCGAGCCGTTCCATGCGCAACGGGCGGTGGCCGTGCTTGTCATTCTCGCCGGGATCATCCTTCTGCGGGTCGGCTGATCGAAGCCGGCGGCAACGGGCCGGATCGCGTCGGGCCGGGTCGCTCACGACGGGCATTGCCGTTGAAGATTGACCTCGCCGCGGAAGCAGACCGGGTCGAGAACCGGCGCGTAGGGATCGGCGACCCGGTAAAGCTCGTAAGTCTCGAGCGTTCCGCCGGCTTCACGCCGTTGCAAGAGGCCGGCTGGCTCGACGTCCCGAAAGCGCATTTTCAAGCTCAGGTCGAAACGGCGGCCGGGTTCGCCGAGCGCGAGCCCGGGCGAGGCGAACAGGGTTTCAGGCGGTTGAGGCTCGAATATCCACCGCATACGCTGCTGCGGCTGCACGACGGCGATCGCGGGATCGCCGTAATAGGTCATCAGCGAAGTCAGCGCGTAGCCCTGGGTCAGAATATAAGCCGCATCGTTGGTATGCGCCTTGGCGTCGAGATCGCGCGCCAGGTCGCGAAAGCCCTCGAGGCGGGCGAGCGGATTGGCCGGCCCGAGCGGGACCGCGCCGGTCAAGGCCTCGGCGAAGGTCAGCGCGGCGACGGCAAGCCCGATTGGCGCCGCCCATGGAGCTGCTTTCGCGATTCCTGCAGCGAAGCCTGAATCGCTCGCGCGGCGAATCTCCGCGATCCAGTCGGCGGCCAGGATTGCGAAGGCTGGGTAAAGCGGGGCGAGCCAATTGCCCTGCACGCGGTCGTGGAGCGAATGCAAAAGGAAATAGACCGCCGCCGGCGCGATCGTGCAGGCGAGAATGCGCCGGGCTTCTCCGGGAGATCGCGGCATAACGGGCGCGCGCCACGAAACCGCCGCAACCGCGGGAACGAGCGCGGCGACCACCAGCGGATTGAGAAGTCCGATCTGCGCAACGATGAATTCAGCAAAATAATAGGGCGTGAATTCGCTTGGGCCCGCGCGGCCGAGCTGCTTGGCGAAAGTCGCCCAGCCGTGCGCGGCGTTCCAGGCGACGAACGGAGCAAATATCGCCAGCGCCACAGCAAGGCCCGCAAACAGCGCAGGCGAAATCAGCCACCGGCGTAGCGACGGCGTCGCGACCAGGGCGAGGACGATTCCGGGCGCCAGGAAGGCGGCGGTGAATTTCGATTGCAGCGCCAGGCCAAGCGCCAAGCCAAGCGCGATGAGCCAGCGCCTTTCGCCGGTGCGCCAGAGCTCGACCAGCGCCCCAAGCCCAAGCGTCCAAAACACGACCAGCGGAGCATCGGGAGCGACGAACACCGCCCCGATTGAGACGAGCGGCATGGCGATCCACATGAGCGCGGCGAGCGCGGCTTTTTCCGCCGAACCGAACAGGCGCCAGGCGATGAAGGCGATAGGGGCTGGCATCGCGCCAACGACGAGGAGCGAGAGCGCCCGCACGCCGAGTTCTGAGTCGCCAAAAAGTGATGTCGAGGCGCGGATGAGGAGCGCGACCATCGGCGGGTGGTCGAGATATCCGAAGGAAAGGAAGCGCGACCAAAGCGTATAATAGGCTTCGTCGAAAGTGAGCTCGAGCCGCCCGGCAGCCAGCGCCTGCATGGCCAAAAGCGCGATCGACGCCGCGCAGGCATAAACACCGAGCCGCGCGGCGCGGCGGAAGCCCGTTTCCGTCCGCGCGGCGGCGGCCATGGAATTGCCGCTCACGTCGTCGCCTTCGCCCTCATCGGCGCCATCGAGCCCATCGCCGGCGTCCGTCGCATGCTCTCGCGCTCCTGGTCAATCATTGCGCAAAAACGGGAAATTGCCGCGAGAGTGTTGCGCGGCGCACACAGGCGCCTCGCCGCTGAGGCCGTATAGTCCTCTACGGCGACACGGATAGATCCGCGCCGCAATCGGGTTTGGAAGCATGGCGGCGGCCGGGGCGCACAGGAACGGATCGAGAGAGGCCGAGCGCGACGACGCCGCGGACGCCTCGCGCTTCTTTTCGCGCATCGGCTATCTCGTCCTGGCCGTCGGCGCGCCGGTCGGGGTCGTGCTTCACCCGCTTGGCCTCTACGTGATGTTCTCGATTGGCGTGGGTCTCATTCTCATCGCCGCGGCTCTCGATGCAGAACCCGGATTTTTCGAACGCTTCAGGCGGCCGTTTTACGTTCCGGCGTTTCTCGCTTTGCTGGCGGGATTGGTTTGGGCGGCGCTATCGATTCTGTGGGCGCCGTATCCAGTCACGGCCGGCCAACATCTCCTCAAACTCGGCGTCCTGCTCGCCGCGACCCTGTTGGCGGTGGCGGCGCCGCGCGAAAACGCCGCCGCCACCGATCTCTACCTCTTTCCCATCGGCGTGATGGCCGGCATCGCGGCTATGATCGCGCGCGCGCTCGGCGAGACGCTAGCTGGAGCGCCGGACGATGGCCGGCTCACGGCCGGCGCGGTCGCGATCGCCGTGCTGCTGTTTCCGGCGATCGGAGGACTCGCAGCGCGCGGCCGCAACGGACTGGCGCGCCTGCTTTTGATCGTCGCCCTGTGCTTCGCTTATATCGTTAGTTACGCGCCGCTTACGGTCGCGCTGTTCGCCGGCTATCTCGCGCTGTCGTTTTCGATCTCGGATCTGTCACGCACCGCGCGGGAATTGAGCTGGGTCGCGGCCGCGCTCATTCTCATGTCGCCGCTTATCCCCGCGCTGGCGCCGACCGTCGCTGCCTGGATCTTCCACACGCGGCTCTCTTCCTTGCCGGCGCCCTATCCCTCATTGTCCGTGGCCGCGGACATTTTTACCCACGATAAGTTGAGGCTGATCACCGGCCATGGGTTCGCGACAGCCGGCCATGGGGTTCAGGACCGGATCTTGCCGGCGCAGACCCCGCGGGCCCTGGCCTTCACCATATGGTACGAGCTTGGAATTGTCGGCGCCGTGCTTGCTGCGGTTGGCGCATGGCTGGCGTTCAGGAGCATTGCCCACGCGCCTACCCGGCTCGCGCCCTATATGGCCGCGGCCCTCTCGGCGGTCGTGGCGCTTGCCTTTCTCAATGTCGATTTCGCCGAAATGACGACGCTGACATTAATAGCGATCGCCGTCATTTCGACCGATGTGGCGGCGCGCAGCCAATATCGGACCAGCCGGCCATCGGCGGCCAGGCTGGCCAATCTGTAGGGAAGGTTTTCGCTTCTCTTTAGCGCTTGCGGGCAAACGACATCGGTCCGCCATGACCGATGCGCGGCCGCTTGTACTCGACCACGACGGCGCGCGTGCGGCCCGTGACCAGGCTTGCCCGGCCCCGCGTCCGTGCGGCCTGTTTGGCCGCCAGCGCCTTGACCTCTTCGACCGGCACGCCCATCAAGGTCGCGGCGATTTCCGCGCGCTGAACGGGATCGGCGGCCAGGGCTTCAGCCGCGATCAGAGCCTCTTCTACTGTCGGGGTATCGCGGCGTACGCGGCGAACGCCCCATTTGGTCTTCCAGGTGGCTGACATGGGCCCCTCCGAATCCTATTCCGTAGCTTGAACCGCGCAGGCTAGCAGAAATGTTGCACCGCAGCAATCCGATTCAATTTCAATTTATTTTTATCCACACCTGTTCCGCAGATAGGATGGGACTCCCAATTCGCAATGGGCGTCGAAGTTTTGGACCGACATGCGGGGGCGCGGCCCATATCCTGCTTGACAAATGTTGCGCGTAGCAAAACGATTGACCAAACGGTCAGGAATGAGCCGTCTCCACGGCTTTTGAGGTTTCGTCATGACGATCGCCGCCAACCCCCCAGGCGCATCGGACGTCCGCCCGGGGCGCCTGGACGAAGCGACGCTGAAAGGCAATTTCGCCGATCTGCACCCGGTGCTGACGCCCCATGAAGCCAGAGTGGAGTCGGAGCGCTGCTATTTCTGCTTCGATCCGCCCTGCCAGCA
>DATDHT010000198.1:0-2418 GCA_036521435.1 Roseiarcus sp. | reverse complement strand
GCTTCGCGCGTGCTGCTCTACTTTCATGGCGGAGGCTATAGCTCCGGCTCGATTTTGAGCCACCGCCGACTCGTGACGGAAGCCGGACGCGCAGGGGGCTTCCGCACCCTCGCCCCCGCCTATCGCCTGGCGCCCGAGCATCCCTTTCCCGCCGCGCGAGACGACGCGCTGACGGTCTGGCGGCGCCTGCGGAGCGACGGCTACCCAGCCAAACGAATTGCGGTCGGGGGCGACAGCGCTGGCGGGAATCTGACGCTCGCTCTGGTCGGGGAACTCAAGCGCGCGGGCGAGGACCTGCCCGGCTGTCTCTGGCTGTTGTCGCCTTGGATCGATCTCACCATGTCGGGGTCGACGCTGGCGAGCAAAAGCGCCGTCGATCCGCTCATTCAGAAAGAATATCTGGAGGCGTTGACGAAGGCCTTCGCACCGCCGGGAATGGACCGGAAAGACCCGCGCCTTTCGCCTCTCTACGCTGATCTCAAGGGACTGCCGCCGACCCTGATTCAGGTCGGCTCGAGCGAGACCTTGCTCGACGATGCGGTCCGCTTCGCTGCCGCTGCCGGTGAGGCCGACGTCGCCGCGACCCTGGAAATCTGGCCGCATATGATCCATGCGTGGCCGCTCTGGAATGCGCGGCTCGAGCCTGGCCGGCGCGCGCTCGCGCACGCTGGCGCGTTCCTCAGGGAACACCTGTAAGCGCCGCGCGTCGATCGCCGTTCCCGCGCTCCCCGCGCACGCGCTTGCCAAAGACCTTCAATGCGCGCAGGCAAGTCCAGGGGCCGGATGGTGTCCGGATGCCGGGCGGATAACTTGACCACCGAATTGAACCTCGATCCGAAGACGCCATCGAGCGCTGCAGCGCCCTGGGGCCTGCTCGGCAATTCGGCCTTCATGGTCATCCTCGTCGCGACGTCGCTGTCGAGCGTCGGATTGGCGATGTTCGACACGGGTTCGGCCTGGATGATGACCAGTCTCAACCCGAGTCCGCGGCTGGTCTCCGCCGTGCAGGTCGCGACCACCCTGCCACTCTTTCTCCTGACCTTGCCGGCCGGAGCGCTGACCGATGTTGTCGACCCGCGCCGGCTCCTGATCTTCACACAATCGCTCGCGGTGGCGATTTCGGTTGTCTTCGCGGCCGCGGTTTCAGCTGGGTTGGCAGGCCCGGCCTCGCTGCTTACGACTTCGTTCCTGATGGGAACGTGCGGCGCGCTTGCGGCGCCGGCGTGGCTCCTCATAACCACGCTCCTCGTGCGAACGGCGGAACTCGACAGCGCGATCGCAATCGATACCGCGGGCTACAATGTCGCACGCGCGATCGGTCCGGCGATCGCCGGATACGCGATCGCCAAGCTCAGCATCGCTGTTCCGTTCTGGTGCTGCTGCGTCGGCAATCTGGCGCTGCTTGCGGCCCTGATCTGGTGGCGGGCGCCGCGAAGGCCGAAAGAAACTCTGCCGGCCGAACGCCTGATCAGCGCAATGACGGCCGGCGTGCGTTACGTTCGCTACAGCCGCGAAATGGACGCGACGCTGATCCGCACCATGGCTTTCTTTCCCTTCTCCAGCGCCTATCTCGCCTTGCTGCCGCTTGTGGCCCGCAGCGAGGCGGGCAACGGAGCCGAGGTCTATGGCCAGCTGATGGCCGCGGTCGGCGTCGGCTCGATCCTGGCCACATTGGCGCTCAATTGGCTGAAGAGGCGGCTCGGCGCGAACGGGCAGGCCGCTCTTGGCGCGCTCGGAACCGTCGTCGCGCTGTTCCTCCTCGCGACGGCGCGTGAGCCTGTGCTGGCGTACATCGCCAGCTTCATTTACGGCGCTGCGTCGATCGTCGCGCTGACGACCTTTTTTGTCTCGGCGCAGGTCGCCTTGCCGGAATGGGTGCGCGGCCGGGGCCTGGCGATTTTCCTGACCGTCTATTTCGGCGCGCTGACGCTTGGGAGCGCGGTGTGGGGCGAAGTCGCGACGGTCAAGGGCGTGCCGTTCGCCCTTTACTGCGCCGGCGTCGGAACGTTGATTGGTCTGGCGCTCACATGGGCGTGGAAGCTGCAATCGAGCGAAGCGCAGGACCTGACACCGTCGATGCGCTGGCGCGCGCCATCCTTCGCCCATCGGGTCGCGGACGATGAGGGACCGATCCTGGCGATCATCGACTATCGGATCGACCCTTCGGAGAGCCGAGCCTTCCTCGCCGTGATGCAGGACATCAGCCTCGAGCGAAAGCGGGACGGCGCCTATGCGTGGCATATGTTCGAGGACCCGAACCATGAGGGCAAGATGGTCGAGACCTTCCTCATCCATTCCCTGCTCGAACTCAGATATCGCGCGGCGCGCGTCACCAAAGCGGACGAGATGATCGAGGACCGGGCGGCGCAGTTTTTGAGGGCGCCGGTCGAGACCCGCTTCCTGGTCGCCCCGCAACGC
>DATDHT010000197.1:0-16141 GCA_036521435.1 Roseiarcus sp. | reverse complement strand
GGGCCAAAACCTTCGCCTGCCTGCGCTCCATCGTCTCGACCGCCAGAAAGCAAGGCTGCGACATCCTCCAAACACTCGCCGTAACCCCCGACCAAATCAGCCAAGCCCTCCTCGCCTAACCGCAAGGGCTTGGGAGTTACTTCACCTCTGCAAAAGTGCCGGCCTACCTCGAGCGGGGACAACTCGAAGGGAGGACAGGGCTATCTATAAAACATAATAAATGTGTATGATCATATCTCGTGCTGTGGTCTCCCGCGCCAAAGCCGACGGGCTTCCGATCATCGTGCCGGAGAGGCCGAAGGCGCCTCTATTCGGGAAGCCCGGCTTGGCGCAGAGCGCTGGCCCCGGCGCCGCCGCACAATAGAGCAGTCCCGACGCGCAAAATCAATGGCGCGATTGGCTGGTTACCGGCGGCTTAGGGCAGGGCGCCGCGGGCGATGAGCTCCCTCTCCAGATCGACGCCGGGCGTGAAGTGAATCGTTGGCATGCCGAGCGCCTCGGCCGCGCGCACGTTGGCGGCCGAGTCGTCGATGAACAGGAGTTCGTTCGGCCGCCGCCCGGCGCGCTTAAACAGGATTTCGTAGATGCTCGCGTCCGGCTTGGCGAAGCCCACATGGCCAGAGATGACGCGGTCGTCGAATTCGCTCAGGAAATCGTGTTTGCGCTCCGCAAGCGCGAATGTTTCGTGAGCGAAATTGCTGAGCGCGTAAACCCGCTTGCCCGACGCACGCAATCGGCGCAGCAGCGCGACGTTTTCTTCGATAGGCTCGCCAAGCGTCTCAATCCAGCGTTCGTGGAACATTCGTATTTCATTGGCGAATTCTGGAAAGCTTTTGGCCCGCGCGTCAACCGCGGCAGCGAAGTCGGCGACAACGTCGGTGTGCGAAACAAAGTCCATCCCGAGCGCAGTGGCCAGGAAGCGCTCCATGCGTTCGTCGTCGTCGAAAACCTTGCGGTAGAGATAGCGCCGATCCCAGCGCACCAGAACGTTGCCAATGTCAAAGACGACGATCATCAGGGATCCCTGCAGCGTTGGAAGCCAAGATTTAGCATAGGTTTGCGTCAGCACGGGCCCTGTTGGGCACATGTGGCGACCGCACCCTCCGCTTGCTCATCGCGGCCTCCATTTGATATTCTGGCTATCGATAGCCAGAAATTAAAGGCTGCCAAAATGGGCATCTATTCGATTGCCGAAGCGAAAGACAGATTGTCGAGTCTCGTGAAGAAAGCGGAGACGGGCGAAGATGTCGCCATAACCCGCCACGGAAAGGTCGTTGCCTATTTACGCCCTGCTGCGGAAGACGCCCATCGGCGCCCCAGCCGGGAATTCATTGAGAAACTCGTGGAGCGGGCCAAGTCGCGTCCGCGGTCTGGAGAGAACGTCGTCGACATCATCCGGCGGATGCGAGACGGTGAGTGGGATTGATCTATCTGGACGCTTCGGTTCTCATACCGCTGCTGGTGGCGGATGCGCACACGCAGCGAGCGTTTAAGTGGTATTCCGACGGGAACGAGGCGCTCATCATTAGCGACCTCGCTGGCCTCGAGGTGAGCGCGGTGATTCTGCGCGACCTGCGCAAGGGCCGGTCCGCCGACGAAGTGGCGGAGAGTTTGCGCTGCTCGACTTCGACGCCATGCGCGCCAATTGCGAACGGCTGAGCCACGGCGCAAGCGATTTCTCGCTCGCCGAGCGCCTTATCCGCGATTTCGCGACGAAGCTTGCGGCCGCGGACGCGCTGCATCTGGCGAGCGCGAAAAACGCTGGAGCGACGCTGGCCACCTTGGACGGGCGGCTCGCCGAGGCCGCGCGGGGGCAGGGGGTCGCGCTATCAGACCTGGGCTAAGGCGGGAAGTCGCGAGGTAGCGCCCGCAGCCGCGCGATCGCTACCTCAAATCGTGCGTCTCAAATCGAGTTCGACTTCATCTGCTCGGCGATGTAGTCGGCCTGACGGATCGCCAGCGTCACGATCGTGAGCGTCGGGTTCTCGGCCCCGCCGGTCGTGAATTGGCTGCCGTCCGAGACGAACAGGTTCTTGATGTCGTGCGACTGGCCGTGACCGTTCACCACGCCGTCGCGCGCATTGGCGCTCATCCGGTTCGTGCCGAGATTATGGGTCGAGGGATAGGGCGGCGTTGGGAAGACGCGGGTCGCGCCGACCGCCTCATACATCGCCTTGCCCTGCCCAAAAGCATGGTTGCGCATCGCAATGTCGTTCGGATGGTCGTCGAAATGCACGTTCGCGACGGGCAAGGCCCATTTGTCCTTCTGGTCGCTGAGCGTGACCCGGTTCGTTTCCTGCGGCATGTCCTCGCCGACGATCCACATGCCCGCCATATTCGAATAGCCGTCGATTGCGGTGGTGAATTCGCGGCCCCAGGCGCCCGGATTGAGGAAGGCGGCCATGAAGGGGAGACCGAGCGAGAGGGTCTCCAGTTCGTAGCCGCCGACGAAACCGCGGCTCGGGTCGTTTCGCGCCTCGTCCCGCATGATGCCAGCCATCGTTGTGCCGCGATACATGTGCACCGGCTGCTCGAAGATCGCGTAGACCGATCCGGTGGTGTGACGCATGTAGTTGCGCCCGACCTGCCCCGATGAATTCGCGAGCCCGTCAGGAAACTTGGATGAGGCCGAGTTGAGCAGGAGCCGTGGGCTTTCGAGTGAATTGCCGGCAACCGCGACGATGCGCGCCTTCTGCCGCTGCAGCCTGCCGTCGGCGTCGAAATAGGTGACGCCGGTCACCTTGCCCGAGGAATCGTGTTCGATCTGCGCGACATGCGACTCCGGGCGAACTTCCAGGTTGCCGGTCGCCTCGCCCTTGGGGATCTCGGTATAAAGCGTCGACCATTTCGCTCCCCACTTGCAGCCCTGGAAGCAGAATCCGGTCTGCTGGCAGGCATTGCGGCCGTCGCGCTCGACCGAATTGATCGCCATCCGGCCGGTGTGGCACTCCTTGTAGCCGAGCTTGTCGGCCCCGGCCTTGAAGACCTTGAAATTGTTGTTGCCCGGCAGGCCCGGGATGTCGTTTGTTCGGGTCACCCCCATCTTGTCCTCGGCCTTGGCGTAATAGGGCTCGAGCTCGGCCAGGGTGAGGGGCCAGTCGAGGAGATTGGCGCCGGGGACGCGGCCGTAGGTCGAGGCGTCCTTGAACTCGCGCTCCTGGAGGCGCAGTGACGCGCCCGCCCAGTGGATCGACGTTCCGCCGACCGCCTTGACGATCCAGGCCGGCAGGTTGGGGAAATCCTTGTGAACCCGCCAGTCGCCGGAGGTCGTCCGCATGTCCTTCCAGGCGAGCTGGCCGAAGCTGTCCCACTCGTCGTTGATGAAATCCTCGTATTCGATGCGCTTGCCCGCTTCGAGCACCACGACTTTGACGCCCTTTTGCGCCAGCTCGTTGCTGAGCGTGCCGCCGCCCGCGCCCGATCCCACAATGACGACGACGCTGTCGTCGTTCTGATCAAATTTCGCTGCCATGTCCGTGTCCTCGCGTGAATGGGCCTTGTCGTGCGCTCAGAGCCAGGTGATGTCGTCGAAGCCGCGGTGGATGTATCCGCCCTTGGAGAAGGCCTCGCCCTCGTAGCCGAAGATCGGCCAGATCTCCTTCTGGTTGTAGAGCGAGGCGATCAGGCCGGAGCGGATCGTCTCGAACATGGGATCAGCGCTTTGGTTCTTCAGGATTGCGACGCGGTCGGCTTCCCAAGGCCGGCCGACATAGCCGCCCTCTCCCGCCGCCCCATCGAGCGCGGCGACGAACGCCTCGATCTCAGCCTTCGTTTGCGGATTCCCTGCGGCCTTTTCGTCGTAGCCCTTCATCGCGATCGCGTAGTAGCGGTCGGCGATCTTGTCGTGCGGGTAGATGTCGCGCGCAACGAGGATGAGCGTCTTCATCGTCTCGGGCTTGAGGCCCTTGACGTCGAGGGCCCACGCTTCGGAGGCGTTGAGCAGCGCGCCGGTCGATGTGATCGCAATGGCGGCCGCGAAACCGCCTGCGGACCGCTGCAGGAATCCGCGTCTGGACAGGCCTTCCCTCGCGAGGGTGGTTTCGGTTGTCGTCATGGGGTTCCTCCTGTTTTTGTGCGAGAGTTGTTGGCCGCGAGACCGCTAGCGGAAGCGGCCGAGCTTCTGCAGCACCTCGATCTTGTAGCCGTCTGGATCTTCGACGAAGAAAAAGCGCGCGATCTCTTTTCCGTCGTTATTGAACTCGACGATCTTGCGTGGGCGGAGGCCGTCGGCTTCGAAACGGCGATGCTCCGCGTCGAGATCCTCGACCACGAAGGCGACATGGCCGTAACCGTCGCCAGGATTGTAAGGCTGGGTGCGATCCTTGTTGATCGTGAGCTCGACTTCGTGCGGCGCCTCGGAATTCGAAAGATAGACGAGCGTGAAGTCGGGAAAGTCGAGGCGGTCGGCGATATCGAGTCCGAACGCCTTTTTGTAGAAAGCGAGCGACCGCGCCTCGTCCAGCACACGAATCATCGTGTGGATCGCTTTCGCCATGTCTCACCCGGACCAAGTCGCCGCCTTAAGGGCGGCGAGACTGGAAAAGGCTAGCGCAGCCGGAAGCGGGCGGGTGTTATCGGCTTACTACGCCGCCGATTGACTTCAGGCGGCCTCCGCGCGCGCTCTCCCAGTCGGCTCCGCCGAAGTTTGAGCAGTGACGCAGATGCAGCGCAGGTGGGAGGTGAAATTGGGGACCTCGCCTCGCAGGAGCAAGATCTCCTGGTGCAGCGTCGAGATGAAACGCGGCACGGTCATTCTCTGAGCCGCGGCGATATCCTCAAGGATGTCCCAGAACACCCTTTCCAGACGAATGCTGGTGCTCTGACCGTTCAGGCGTATCGAGCGCGTTTCGAATGCGTAGCTGTCTGGAGATTGACTGGCGAACAGATGACACATGTTTCCTCCCTGGACCGCCCGTTGTTACGCCATCGCCGAGGGCCTTCCCTCGGCTCGCCATCCGGTGGTTTCGTATTGATTTAGAACGTTTCTAAATCGCGACCTTAGGCCGGTCGCGGGGCGCCGTCGAGGGCACAGGGCTAAAGCGTGCGAAAAGGTATATGTCGGCGGGCCATGAGCGCTGCGCGAAAGGTTGGCTTGTGAAAAAGACGCGTAAAATTCCCGCCGCCTTCGCCAGCGAAGCCGAGGAGCGAGCCTATTGGAAACGCAAGGACTCGACTGCCGATCTCGACTGGCGCCAGGCCCAGGGCATTCGGCTGCCCAACCTTAGCCGAGCACGACCGCGATCTCGCTCAGGCTTCCGGTAAGCCTTTTGGAGGCGATCAAGATCGCCGCCCATAAGCGCGACGTTCCTTACCAGTCGCTGATCAAGGTTTGGCTCAGCGAGAAGGTGGGGTAGGGCGGCCGGGCGCCGCCGCTCCTCTACCTCGAAAATTTCTTATATTTCAGCCGGTGCGGAATGACGCTGTCGAGCCCAAGGCGGCGCTTCTTGTCCTCCTCGTAGTCGGCGAAATTGCCCTCGAACCATTCGACGTGGCTGTCGCCTTCGAAGGCCAGCATGTGCGTGGCGATGCGGTCGAGGAAGAAGCGATCGTGGCTGATGATGACGGCGCAGCCGGCGAAATCGAGCAGCGCCTCTTCGAGCGCCCGCAACGTATCCACGTCGAGGTCGTTGGTCGGTTCGTCGAGCAGGAGCAGGTTCGCGCCGCTCTTCAGCATTTTGGCGAGATGCACGCGGTTGCGCTCGCCGCCTGAGAGCTGGCCGACCTTCTTCTGCTGGTCCGCGCCCTTGAAGTTGAAGGCGCCGACATAGGCTCGGCTGTTCATGTCGCGCTTGCCGAGCGTGATGATGTCGTAGCCGCCGGAAATTTCCTCCCAGACGTTTTTCTTGCTGTCGAGCGCGTCGCGCGACTGATCGACATAGCCAAGCTGAACGCTCTCGCCGATCTTGATCGCGCCCGAGTCCGGCTCCTCCTGGCCGGTGATCATGCGGAACAACGTGGTCTTGCCGGCGCCGTTGGCGCCGATGACGCCGACGATGCCGCCGGGCGGCAGTTTGAACGTGAGCTTGTCGATGAGCATCCGGTCGCCGTAGCCTTTGCTGAGATCGACGAGGTCGACGACGTTCTGGCCCAGCCGCTCGGCCACCGGAATGACGATCTGCACGCCGGTCGGCGCCTTCTCGTTGCTCTTCCTGACGAGTTCGTCATAAGCGGCGATACGCGCCTTCGACTTGGTCTGACGGGCTCGCGGCGATGAGGCGATCCACTCGCTTTCCTCGGCAAGCGCGCGCTGGCGTGCGACGTCCTCGCGGCCTTCCTGTTCGAGCCGCTTCTGCTTCTGTACGAGCCACGCGGAATAGTTGCCTTCGTACGGAATACCGCGGCCGCGATCGAGCTCGAGAATCCAGCTGGTCACGTTGTCGAGGAAATAGCGGTCGTGTGTGACGATGAGGATCGCGCCCGGATAGGCGCGCAGATGGCCCTCGAGCCAGTTGACGGTCTCGGCGTCGAGATGGTTCGTCGGCTCGTCGAGCAGCAGGAGGTCCGGCTTCGCTAGCAAGAGGCGGCAGAGCGCGACGCGGCGCCGCTCGCCGCCGGAGAGTTGTGTCACATCGGCATCGTCCGGCGGGCAGCCGAGCGCGTCCATCGCTTGCTCGACCTGGCTCTCGAGATCCCACAAGCCCTTGACCTCGATCTCGTCCTGGAGGCGCGTCATTTCGTCCGCCGTCTCGTCGGAATAGTTCATGGCGAGCTCGTTGTAGCGATCGAGGATCGCCTGCTTCTCTTTCACGCCGAGCATGGCGTTGCCCTTCACGTCGAGAGCAGGGTCGAGGTCAGGCTCCTGCGAAAGGTAGCCGACCTTCGCCCCCTCGGCGACAAAGCCCTCGCCGGTGAACTCGGTATCGATGCCAGCCATGATGCGCATCAGCGTCGACTTGCCCGAGCCGTTGACGCCGAGCACGCCGATTTTCGCGTCCGGGTAGAAGGAGAGGTTGACGTTGTCGAGGACTTTCTTGCCGGCCGGATAGGTCTTGGAGAGACCTCGCATGTGATAGATGAACTGGCGCGCGGCCATGGGGCTTCCTGAATTGTTCGGAGATTGCTGGCGACATAACAGGGCGGGGCAGGGTAGGCAAGGCGCGCGGGAGAACCAGAGGCCCTTGACCAAAGGCGGGCGCCAGCGGACATATTTGGAGATTTTCGTATGCGTTCAGGCCTTTGGCTCGCAACGATATTGGCGGCGTCCAGCCTGACGGCAGCCGAGGCGCCGCTGACGATCGACCAGTTGCTCGCCCAAGGGTGGGAGATCGCCGGCTATGCGAGCGGCTACGACAACCGCACTTCGCTCATGCTGTTCCGCCACCCGGGCGTGAATGCGCTTGTCCAGTGCGGGGTTCTCTACGACGTGACGCGCAATCCGCGCACGATCATCAATTGCTACGAGCTCAAGTGACGGCGCCGATCAGCGCGCAGCGAGCCTCGCGATGACCACATCCACCGCGCTCTGCGCCGCGGCCCCGAGGCCGCTTAGGACCTGCTGCAGCAGGGTCTTCCGCGTTTCGGTCGAGACTTCATAGAGGCGCGCGCGGTCGCGGGCCCGGAACAGGAGGTCGTCGCCCGTCATGATTTCGTCGACCAGGCCCAGCGCCAGCGCTTCCCGCGCCAGCCAATAGTCGCCATTGGCGACGCGGGAGATGTCCACCTTGGGGCGGCACTGTGCGACGTGTTCCTTGAACGCTTGGTGTGTCGTGTCGAGTTTCTCGCGGAAATGTTCGCGGCCCGCGGGCGTGATCTCGCCGAGAACGGAGACGGTGCGCTTGAACTCGCCTGCCGTGATTTCCTCAAAATCGATCTCGTTCTTCTTCAGAAGACGATGAAGGTTCGGCACGGGCGCCACGACGCCGATCGAGCCGACGATTGCAAAGGGCGCGGCGACGATGCGGTCCGCCGCGCAAGCCATCATGTAGCCGCCGCTCGCCGCAACCTGATCGACAGAGGCAGTCACTTTGAGCTTGCGGTCGCGCAGTCGCAGAATTTCGGCCGCCGCGAGACCATAGCCGGTCACCGTGCCGCCCGGGCTTTCGATTCGGATCACCGTCTCGTCGGTTTCGGGCCGCGCGGCGATGAGAACCGCGTCGATCTCCGCGCCGAGGCGCTTGACGGCGCTCGCCCGCATGTCCCCCTTGAAGTTCAGCACAAAGATGCGCTTTTCCGGCTCCTGGCCGCGGCTCGCCCTGGCGTCCGCCTTGGCCTCTTTCTTAAGCGCCTTCGTGAGCGCCTTGCGTTCCTTCTTGTCGAGCAGCGCGCCGTTCATGGCGTCGCGCATATCGTCGTAACGCTCGTCGAGGGAGCGGACCTTGATCTCCTGGTCCTTCGGCTCGCTCGAGCGCGCGAGGCGCGCGATCAGCACGGCGAGGCCGCCAATCGCCGCGACGATGATCACGGCCTTGAGGACAAAGGCGGCAATATCCAGCCAGAACGCCATGCACAGGTCCGTTCACACGAAAAGTCTCGGGCAGCGCGTGTTTCACGATGAGGAGCGAATGGCAAGCCGCAGATCGGAGGCTTTCGATTCCAGGTCCTATTGACCGCTTGACCGAACCATCGCCGCTTCAAGCGCGGCGACGATAGGGGTCTGCCTCTTGTTTATCTTCACGAGCGCTTCGTCGATCGAATACCACGCGGCCTGATCGACTTCCGGGAATTCCGCCATTCGCCCCGAACCCGGAGGCCATTCGAGCGAGAATGTGTTGCTCTTTAGTAACTCCGGATCGAAGTCGCCCTCGCACGCCCAGGCGGCGATCGTCTTGCCGCCTGGCTGCTTGTGGGCGCCGAGATCGAGGAATTCGCCCACAATGGCCATGCCGGTCTCTTCGAAAAATTCGCGCTTGGCGGCGACCAGGAGGTCTTCGCCTTCATCGACGAGGCCCTTAGGGATCGACCACGCGCCTTCATCCTTCTTCGCCCAGAATGGACCACCCGGATGGACGAGCATCACTTCCACCCCCGAGGACCGTCTTCGAAACAGCAAGATCCCTGCGCTCACTTTCGCCATGCGATCGAGGCTATGACGCCTTGCCTGTTCGCGAAAGGGGCGAACCATTCCCGATGCAAAGTCCCAGCCGTTCGCGATCAGCGACCGTGTTGTCAACTCGGCGGCTCACCAATGAGCGGTTGTAAAGGTCGGCGATGATAAGACCGATGTGGGCCAAGAGTCGGATGGCGCGATGACAGTTGGATGACGATGCCCTATTCGTCACACAGCGCGCGGGCGCGGCCTAGTCAGGCGCAGCCGGCGTGAAGCAAACCAGAGCGAGACCTGCCGCGCTGAGAATCGCGCATACGATGAAGATAGACTCGTAGCCAAACGCCTTCGCCAAACCGCCGGTCCCAAGAGCAGCGAGCACCGAGCCCAATTGCCCGGAGTTCGAAAACAGCGCCGCTGCAGCGCCGGCGCGGTGGGGCAGGAGCGACTGGAGGAAGCTGATCCCCAGATAGGTCACGAGAGCAATGCCGATCGCCCGCGGGATCTGCGCCCAGAACACCGCGCCGACCGACCGCGCGAGCGTCAACGCGATGAAATATACGATGAAGGCCGCAAAGCCAGCGACAATCGCCGCGCGTTCGCCCCGCTGAAGGGGTCGCCATATGAGGGCGCCCATGACCACGATCTCCAGAGCGGCGCACAAGCTCATCGTGATTCCAACGTCGCTTTCCGTGCCGCTGAGCGATGTCGTGAGGACGATGGGAAGCGCGATCGAACCCAGGAACATGGCGGTGTAAAACAGGGCGAGGGCCGCGAAAGCCAGCATGATCGCTAAACCCCCGTTCGCGGGCTTGGCTCGCTTGACGTGAACGGCATCGGCGGGAATCGGCTTCGCTCGGACCAGGGCCAGGGTCGCGAGCGCCGTCACGCCTGACGCGGCGCTGGCGAGAAACGCGCCGCGAAATCCAGTCGTCGCGACAAGTATGGCGCCGATCACGGGTCCGATGGCCCAGGCGAGGGAAAAGCTCGCGCGCATGACGCCGATGGCGCGATTGGCCGTGTGAGGGCTGGACCGATGAAACTCACGCTTGACGAGCGCAATCGATTGGGAAAAGGCGGCCGCGCCGATCGCGATCGGAACCGCCCCGATGACCAGCAGGGCCACGAAACTCGTCGTGAACCCGAGCAGCGCATATCCGACCGAGGACCCGGCGAGCGCCAGGAGCAGCGGCGCGAGAGTCGTCTTTTTGTCGACCCACGCTCCAAACGCCGTGCTGAAGGCGATCGCGCCGAGCGCTCTCACAGTCAGAATGGCGCTTAGCCCAAGAGGGCCGAGGCCAGCCCGATCGACAAGAAAGAGCACGATATAGGGGCCCGAGATGGCGTCCGCGAGGCCAACGAAAATATCGACGACCACAAGCGCGATGAAGAAAGACGAGCGGTCGGCGTCCGTGGTCAAAGCGGCCCCGTTTTGGCGGCTGAAGAGGCTCAACGCGGCTCGATCGTGAACGAATCGACCGCTGGCAAGCCCGACTCATAGTTGAGCGGAGAGCGACGGTCGCTCCAATAACCGCGGCTCAAACGGGTTTGATTGATCGGGGCGCCGCCGACCGGGCGCCGTGCCGCGAACGTCGCCGCCGCCCAGTCGATTGCGGTCGATCGAGCCGGCGAATGAGCCGGCCCGAAACATGGCTAGATCACATAGGATTTCAGCGGCGGGAAGCCGTTGAAGCCGACCGAAGAATAAGTCGTCGTGTAGGCGCCTGTTCCCTCGATGAGCACCTTCGCGCCGATCTCGAGCGAAACCGGCAGCAGGTAAGGCTCCTTCTCGTACAATACGTCGACCGAGTCGCAGCTCGGCCCCGCGATGACGCAGGGGCTGAGCGGGTCGTGGTCGTATTCCGTCCGGATCGGATAACGGATCATCTCGTCCTGCGTCTCCGCAAGTCCGTTGAACCTGCCGATGTCGAGGTAGACCCAGCGGCTCTTGTCCTCGTCCGACTTGTTCGAGATCAGCACCACCTCGGCCTCGATGACCCCCGCGTTGCCGACCATGCCGCGCCCCGGCTCGATGATCGTCTCCGGAATCCGGTTGCCGAAATGTCGGCGCAGCGCCCGGAAGATCGTCTGCCCGTAGGTCTTGATTGCGGGCACATCCTTCAGATAGCGGGTCGGAAAGCCGCCGCCCAGGTTGATCATGGCGAGCTGGATGCCGCGCTCGGCAAGGTCGCCGAAGATTGCGGCCGAGAGCTTGAGCGCCCGATCCCACATGCGGGGGTTGGGCTGCTGCGAACCGACATGGAACGAGAGGCCATGGGCGACGAGTCCGAGCCCGTGCGCACGCTCGAGCACGCTCGCGGCCATACCCGGCGCGCAGCCGAACTTGCGCGACAGCGGCCATTCTGCGCCTGCGCTATCGCACAGAATTCGGCAAAACACTTTCGCGCCGGGCGCCGCGCGCGCGATCTTCTCTACCTCGGCTTCGCAATCGACGGCGAACAGGCGGATGCCGAGCGTATAGGCGCGGGCGATGTCCTTTTCCTTCTTGATCGTGTTGCCGAAGCTGACGCAGTCGGGCGACGCGCCCGCCGCCAGCGCTTGCTCGATCTCGCCCACCGAGGCGGTGTCGAAGCACGAGCCGAGCCCCGCGAGCAGATCGAGAATCTCGGGCGCCGGATTCGCCTTGACCGCGTAGAACACGCGCGTGTCGGGCAAGGCGCTGGCGAAGCCCAGGTAATTCTCGCGCACGACGTCGAGGTCGACGACCAGTCGCGGGCCGTCTTCGTGGTTGCGGGCGAGAAACTCCTTGATGCGGTCAGTCATGAGCGGCATCCCCCAAGCGCGCGGAAGCCTCCGCGCCTGGAAACATGAAGGATTCGCGGCGATGCGACCTTGCGCTCGCGCGTTGGAGACGCGACGCGCAGTCGTTGACCCGCCGACGCGACTGCTGCGCGATCCGGCGATAGCTTTGAGACAAGCCGTCGACGGACCGCTCAAGCGGTCAGCTGCTAAGCCGTGGCCAAGACGCGCCTGAGGCAGGTGCCTCACGCGATCAGGGCCATCGTTTGGACGAGGAAATCTCCCGTCCGCACGCCCGGCAAGATAGACAAGCCTCTTTGGGCGCCGACCTTTGGAGGGCCGGCAGAGACCAAAAAAGCCCGGTCCGTCGTTGCTTCAAGTCGCGTCCCCCGTTTGGCGGGGTTCGCCGGTTCGCCTCCGGCTGCCGGTCTTCCAGGGGCGGTTAACTGGCCTCTTGTCCAGATCCCCGCCGACCGACACACGACCACAGGCACGTGCGTATTGGGCAAGAGCACTATTTGGGCGAATCGCACCTTGGCGCAAGAGTTTTTTCGTCCCGAAGCCAACAATTTCGCGCGACGGTCGCTGGACGTTTCAATCGGCGAGTTCGCGGCGCGAGGCGATCCGCCAGTTTTCCCCCGCGCGAAAGCAAGCGCCCGCGCCGCATGAAATCATTCTAAATTGAATCTCTTCTAATCTCACCGCCCAATCCTTGCCGGAAGAATTGGTCACCTCTAACGTGAGTCTCAAGGTGACAGAGCTTCTGCCTCGCGCCTGAAGAGGGGACCATGGACAAGTGTCTACGTCGCGCTGGCAAGGCGCGCGAACGTGGATCCTGTTTTCACTCTTGAAGCGTGAGAAAAGGAACTCTCCAAAGACGTCGCGACGGCTGACTATTAAATCCAATTTGCTGGGAAGATAACAAAGTGGGGCCCTCTTTGACTGGAACAACGCTCATCAAGAGCCATCTGCTCGGTTCCGCAGTTGGTCTCGTCGCCGTCACCTGTGCTCAAGCGGCGGATCTACCGACCAGGAAGGCGGCGCCGGTCGAATACGTCAAAGTCTGCGACGTCGGCGGCATCACCGGGTGGACGCTGCCAGGCTCTGACACTTGCCTGAAATTCAGCGGCTTTGTGACTGCCCAGTTCGCTGGAGGCAATCTCAGCACCCAGTACAACTGGGCCGGAAGTCCGATCTATTCGGCTATCACCGGCGTGACGCTGCCGGCGGCTATTTCCGGCGCAGTGACCCCGAGGCTCCTGGTTGCGGCGAGCAACGCGCAGCAGAACACGCCCTTCTACCGGGACACGACCGGCTGGTCGACGCGCGTGAACTTGGGTTTCGACATGGTCTCGAACACGGCTTACGGGCCGCTGCTCGGCCATTTTGACGCCAACGCCGACGTATCCAACGGCTTCGACCCGATCCAGCCCACGCCGACCAACAACATTGTCTATATTAACACCGCCTATCTCACCTGGGCGGGGGTCACCGCCGGCATGGCGCAATCGTTCTTCTCGTTCACCGCGGGCGGGGACAATTTCTCGAACTTCTTCTCGCCCGACCGCAAGGGCTACAATGAACCCTTGTTGCTGGCCTACACGGCCTCATTCGGCGGCGGCTTCACGGCCACGCTGTCGGCGGAAGGCCCGGGCTCGGTCGGCGCTTCCGGCGGCGGCACGCAGATGACTGGGGCCGGGGGACTGAACCAGGGTCCCATCGGCGGTTTCGAACCTGGCAATCTCACTTTCGGCGGCCAGCGCTGGCCCGACATCGTCGGCTCTCTGCACATGAAGCAGGGCTGGGGCGAGGCGCAGGTCGCCGGCGTCATTCATGATGTCAACGTGTCGGACACCAGCTTCGACAACACGGCCGTTTGCGGTGCGGATTTCGCCAGCGGCTGCAACGGCCGGGAGAACAAGGTCGGCTGGGCGCTCGACGCCGGCGTCAAGGTGAACCTGCCGTCGTTTGGCGACGGAGACAACGTGCTCCTCACAGGCGCCTACTCTCAGAACGCGACCTGGTATTCGGGCATTCCCGATGGGATGTGGGGCGAGAACGGCCAGGTCAACGGCAACGGCCAGCCGCTCTATCTCGCCGACGCCTTCTTCAATCCGATCACGAACACGTGGGCGAAGCCGACGGCCTGGTCGGTTTCAATGTTGGTCGAGCACCATTTCACGCCCCAGTTCTATATCGACCTCGAAGGTTCGATCGGCGGCGTCGACTGGAGCAATCAGGGCGGCTGCGGCGGCGTTGCCGTTCTCGCCGGGGCGTGCCCGCTCTCCGCCATCGGGGGCTCCTTGTCGCCGAGCGCGTTCAGCTGGATCGCGGGCGCGGATCTCGGCTGGAACCCGGCTACAAATCTCAACTTCGATCTCGAACTCATGTACCAGGCCGTGAATCAACAGACCCCGAGCGGCGCGCTCGGTACGGTTTACAATTTGGGCGCGGCAAACCAGGTCTTCGTCCCAGGCGCCTGGCAGGGCAACAGCGACGGCTTCGCCGGACGAGTGCGCATCACTCGCTATTTCTGATCTACTCTACGAGCGGCGGAACAGCAGCGCCCCGACGCTCGTTGAGCGCCGGGGCGTTTGCTCGTCAGCGTCGCGTCGGCTGTGCGTCCCATCAGTCCTGCCGGCGCTGGCTCGCAAGAGAATTGGAATGGTTTCAAATTGAAATGATTGCGATTTTCGATCCCGCGCCTTTGGAGATGCCGGCACAAGTGTTAGCTCTCTGACTGCGTTCTGCAGTCATCAAATTCAATCGGCTGTGGGGCGTCATGACAATTGGGTGGGGGCGGCGCTTCAGCGCCCGTATGTTCGTGTCTGTTTCGATGCTTGCGGCAGGATGGGGAGAAGAGGTTTCAGTGGCCGCTGCACAGACGGCCAGTTCTGTCGGTTACGGCATGCCGTTGCCTAGCCTTGGGCAGGTGACGACCCCCGACCCCTATCATGAGCTCGAGACCAAATACATCTTCGGGTTCACTGAGGGCGCCGACATTGGCGCTGAGGGCGAGAAGTCGATCGAATTCGAGACGACGACCGCATCGGGCCTGCGCGGCGGCACATACGCAGCCCTTGAGCAGGAGGTCGAGTTCGAGAGCGTGCCGACGCAGAATTTCGGTTACGAACTTAGCGCTCATGGGCTGGGCTTCTCCGTCAACGACGTGCCCGGAAGCCCGAACGCCCACGGGTTCAACTTCAGCGGCCTGTCGGCGGAATTCCGCTATCTGGTGATTGGTCGAGGGCCGGGCTCGCCAGTCGGACTAACGGTGGTCGCCGAGCCGGAGTGGGCCCGTATCGACGACGGCGGACAGCCCATCACCGACTTCAATCTGACGCTGAGAGGAATCCTCGACACGGAGCTCATTCCCAATCGCCTCTATGCGGCGACGAACGTCTTCTACACCCCTGACTATGCTCAGTCGCCCGGCGAGCCTTGGGGATGGTCGGCATCATATGGAGTGTCGGGCGCGCTCGCCTATCGCTTCACGCCCAAGCTGACCATGGGCGCCGAGATCGAATATGACGCGGCCTATGACGGGGCGGGCATTCAGTCGTTCCAAGGCCAGGCGGTCTATCTCGGCCCGACGCTTCATATTCAATTCAACGGTCACATGATGCTCGCGGCGGCGTGGTCGACCCAGATCGCCGGTCATGCGATGGGCGAAAACTTTGGCCTTGATCTTACCAACTTCCCCCACCAGCAGGGCAATCTGAAGTTCGAGATTGAGTTCTAGCAGCGACACGGAGAATTAGGAGTGAAGAGCATGCGCGTCGTTTCAGCGTCCAGCCTTGGCCTCGCTATCATCATCGGATTTAGCGCTCCTCTCGCCTTCGCGGAGGATTCCGCGCGTGTGAGCGTGACGCTCAAGGACCACAAATTTTCGCCGGCCGAGCCAAGCGCGCCAGCGGGCAAGCCAATTGTAATTGAGGTGTCCAACCTCGACTCGACGCCCTCAGAGTTTGAAAGCAAGACGCTGCGTGTGGAAAAGGTCGTTCCGGCCGGTGGGAAGATCTCGATCCAGATCCGTCCGCTGTCGGCTGGTCGATACCGTTTCTTTGACGACTACCATGAGGACACGACTGAGGGCTTCCTGATCGTCAAATAGGCGTCTGCCATTCAACGAAACCTAAGATAGAGAGCGGCGATGCTTGGCGCGCTGATTATTGTCTTTCGTGAGGTCATCGAAGCCGGCCTCATTGTCGGCATCGTGTTGGCGGTAACGAGCGGTCTTGCCGGCAGTCGGCTAGCGATCGCGGCGGGCGTCCTGGCCGGAATTGTCGGCGCGTCGCTCGTGGCGGCCTTTGCGGGCGCGATCGGCGAGGCCCTGGCAGGCATTGGCCAGGAAATATTCAACGCCACAATCCTTCTCATCGCCGTAGTGATGCTGAC
>DATDHT010000196.1:0-3276 GCA_036521435.1 Roseiarcus sp. | reverse complement strand
TGGGCGAGCGCGGCGGCCGAGCTTAAGGCGAGGGCGGCGGCCAGTACGATACGGATGGTCATGAGTCGTATGGACATGGGCCTCTGGTTTTGACGAACCTTGCGACTCAGTCGGCGCTCGAGCGGTGACTATGGCGCCTTTGGTCCCGCGTCTCCAACCGGCGCCATCGTTCACGATTTCGTAAGCGGGCCCTGAAAAAGTCTTTTGACGCCGTCGACAGATTGTTAAGGATCTGGCCATGCAGGATCGTCTTCAAGGGCGGACGGGGCGTCCATCCTCCGACCTCGTCCTGAGGAGCCGCGAAGCGGCCTCGAAGGACGAATTCACATTTCGCGGGCATCCGCGTGGGCTGGATCATCCTTCGAGACGCCCGCCGTGCGGGCTCCTCAGGATGAGGGGGTCTGAGTCGAAGCGCACGCAATTTGCTTCGGGCTTGGCGCTGGGGGCGGCGCTCCTCATGGCCGGTTGCGCGGGTCCGACCGTTCAGCAAAGCCAGACCTCAAATACCGGACTGACCACGGTCGACGGCGCGACCGTTTCGCTCGCCTCGTTCGAGAACTCGGCCTTCCCCTATCATGGCCTCATCCCGAACTATCAGGAGACGGGGAAGACGCGGCCCTTCATGGACGTCGATGAGAACGGCCGGCTTGGCCATTCGAGCCCACGCGGCGGGATCCATTGGGAGGACCAGACCTACAGCGACCGCAGCGTGCTGCTTGCCGCGCCTCAGTCGTTCGACCCGGCCAAGGGCGGATTCATCATCGTCTTTTTCCACGGCAACAACGCGACGCTGTCGCGCGACGTCATCGCCCGGCAGCAGATCGTGCGCCAGCTCGCCGATTCGGGGCTCAACGGCGTCCTGGTCGCGCCCCAACTCGCGGTCGACGCGCAGGATTCGAGCGCCGGGCGCTTCTGGTCGTCAGGCGGGTTTGCCTCCTTCCTTGGCGAGGCGCAGTCGAAGCTCGGCGACCTCTATCCCAACGCGCGCGGCGCCTTTCGGCGGATGCCGATCGTCATCGTCGCCTACAGCGGCGGTTATCTGCCGGCCGCCTATTCGCTCGCGGTCGGCGGCGATTCCGGTCGGGTGCGCGGCGTGGTGCTGCTCGATGCGCTCTACGGCGAGCGCGACAAGTTCGTGCGCTGGGCGGAAGGCCCGGGACGCAGCGCCTTCTTCGTCAGCGCCTATTCGACCTCATCACGCGCGGGCAACGACGCCATCCGCGCCGAGCTCGAGGCCGCCGGGGTGCCGACCGTGAGCGGCCTGCCGGGCCAGCTCACCCCCGGCGTCGTCGCTTTCGTTGACGCGGGCTCGGTCGATCACAACGACTTCGTCACTTCGGCCTGGGGCGGCGCCCCCTTACGCGACATCTTTTCCCGCATTGGCGGGTAGGGGCGTCCTCACCTCATGCTGAGGAGCCAAGCGGAAGCGCGGGCGTCTCGAAGCATGCTCCAGCTCGCGGCGCCCTTTAGTGTCCACGGGAGCATCCTTCGAGACGCGCCTTCGGCGCTCCTCAGGACGAGGCGGAGGGTGGCCCCGTATTCAATCGTCGGCGTCGAGATGCTTCATGAACTTGGCCAGGTCGTCGCCCTTGAGCGTGCTTTCCGCGATCGTGTTCCACACCCCCTTGGCCTGTTTCGGGGGATATCCGTCGCCGGCAGGCCGGGAGGGCAGAAATCAGCGCCTGAAATGACATCATCAAATAAGGCTTCCGCAGGCCCGCGTCATGCTCTCGTGAGCGACGCAAAAGCCTGCGGTCGGGTCGAAATTTGATCCGTCGGTGTCTTACTCGACGGTCTCTGGCGTCTTCATCAGGTCCTTCAACGCGTCACGCTCGAGCAGCGCCGGGACATAGGCGTGAATGCCAGGCTGCAGATCCTGCAGCGAGACAAAACGCCCGTCCGGCAACCGCAGACCGTCGCGATAAAGGCCGGCCTCGCGCTGCGCGAAGGTCGTCTCGACTTCCGCCTCGACGCGGAGCGCCGTTCGCAACGCCGGCTGGATATCGGTCAGCATCACCTTGGTGTCGCATTGCATGCAAACCGCGGTGCGTGGGTCGCCGGCTGAGGCGAAACCGATCGAACCGCTCGGGAACCGCGTCGTTACATAGATCTCGCCCTCTCGGGCGGGACGCGATCCATACATCTCCAACGAGTAGTCGCACATGACAGGCTCCTGCGCTTTACGAGCCCCCCGGGTTGCTATCGTGAGATTGAACGTCCTTATTCTTCTATGGTTCCGCACGGTAACTTGGCATTGGGGCATTATTGAGGGCGAGAGCGCAACAAAATCCCTCGCACACAGTCTTGAAGGCGCCATTTTGCAGCTCTCGACGCTGTAAACTTTGGCGCCGAACGCTGAAGACTATTGCGTTGTGCCTTAATGTTGGACCGCGTTAGCGTCGTTCGTCTCCAGTGCGACATCCTTCGCGTCGACCCGCCGCCACGGCGCGCCGAACGATTCGACCCGAAAGCGTCTCGCCTCCAGCCCTTCCGGCCAGCGATTCGACTCAAAGCCAGCCTTCGCCATCAGATGGCGTACGAACGCGCGAGCCTCGGGGAGGTGGCGCCAAACGCTTGGCAGGAA
Organism: Roseiarcus sp.; assembly: GCA_036521435.1. GTDB lineage: Bacteria > Pseudomonadota > Alphaproteobacteria > Rhizobiales > Beijerinckiaceae > Roseiarcus. The sequence goes on along the minus strand of DATDHT010000196.1, from coordinate 692 downwards.
CAGGGCGCGCCGCTTGCCGGCTGACAGAATAAGCCCATCGCGGTCGGGCTCGAGCGCAGCCGCCAGTTCGGATTCGCTCCCCGCCGAAATCGGCCGCGGGTGGGAGAGGATCGAAATGTCGATGCGAAGCCCCGTCAGTTCGGACTCCTTGAGCGGCGGAAAGCGCGGGTCGGCAAAGGTCGCCTGCGCCGTATTGGCGAGCGCATCGTCGATGAGCGTCCGACGCGGCTCAAGCGAGCCGATGCAGCCGCGAAGCCGTTCGCTTTCGGTCAGGGTGACGAAGGTCGCGCGCCAAGACGAAAGCGTGGGCGACACAGCGTCGAGGATCGGGGGCGGCGCCTTGTCCCCGTTCTGCGCCGCGTCGCGGAGCGCGATCATGCAGGCCGAAAGCAGGCGCTCTCGATCGCGCTCGGCAAGCCGCGCCGAGGCGGCGTATTCCAGCGCGAACGCGCCGTAGCCAACGACTCGCGACGCGTCCGCGCCAACGTCCGCCGATGTCGCCAAATGCAGGCCGCTCACCCGCATGTCGCGCTCGGCGGCGATTTCGAGCGCCGCCCTGACGGCCAAGAAGCCGCAAGCGCGACGCCCGTCGAGCGCGGCGGCGTCGAGCGTCTCGATACGCCGGGCGGTGTCGGTATCGATCGACTGCGCGCTGGTCTGATCGAGAAAATGCGACAAGTCAGATGAGATTG
>DATDHT010000195.1:0-9403 GCA_036521435.1 Roseiarcus sp. | reverse complement strand
GAAGCGCACACGAATCGAGGTCGTGACCGAAGGCGTGTTCACGCGAATGATCCTTTCCGATCCCGCGCTCGAAGGCGTGGCGGCTGTTCTGTTCGACGAGTTCCACGAGCGCTCGCTCGACGCTGACCTCGGCCTGGCGCTGGCGCTCGACGCGCAGCATGGCCTGCGCGAGGATCTGAGGCTTCTCGTCATGTCGGCGACGCTTGACGGGGCGCGCGTGCGCGCACTTCTCGGTGATGCGCCATTGATTGAGAGCCAGGGCCGCGCGTTCCCCGTCGCGACACGATATGTCGGTCGCAACCCAAGCTTGCGAATCGAGGACGAGGTCGCCCGCGTCACGCTCGAGGCGCTCTATAGCGAAAGCGGCTCGATTCTTGTCTTCCTTCCGGGCCAAGGCGAAATCCGCCGCGTCGCTGAGACCTTGGGCGCGCGTATCAAGCGCCCTGACGTCGACATTGCGCCGCTCTATGGCGCGCTCGATAGCCGCACGCAGGATCTCGCCGTCGCCCCCTCGCCGGTGGGACGGCGCAAGATCGTGCTCGCCACCTCGATCGCCGAAACGTCGCTCACGATCGAAGGCGTGCGCGTCGTCGTTGACAGCGGGCTCATGCGCGTTCCGGTCTATGAGCCGGATGTCGGCCTCACTCGGCTCGACACGATCCGCGTCAGCAGGGCGAACGCCGATCAACGGCGCGGGCGCGCCGGGCGCACCGAGCCGGGAATCTGCTACCGGTTGTGGCAGGAGGCGGCGAATGGCGGTCTTCAGCCCTATTCCGCGCCGGAAATTCTCTCCGCCGATCTTTCCGGGCTCGCGCTCGATTGCGCCCTCTGGGGCGTCGCCGATCCATCGAAGCTTGCGTTTCTCGATCCGCCCCCGCGCGCCGCACTCACTGAGGCGCGTGCGCTCCTGGCGGAGATTGGCGCCATCGACGGCGACGGTCGCATCACCGATAAAGGCCGCGCGATCGCGAACCTTGCGCTGCCGCCGCGTCTCGCGCGCATGGTGGTCGACGCCGCGCGCGAGGGGGGAGGAATTGCGAGCGAAATCGCCGTGGTGCTGACCGAACGCGGACTCGGCGGCGATGCGGTCGATGTTGCGATCCGGCTCGAGGCCTTCCGTCGTGATCGCTCGGCGCGCGCCGACGACGCGAGGCGCCTGGCCCGCGGATTGGTGGCGCGGGCGGAAACCCTCATCCGGCCTTCGGCCACCTTCTCCCCAGGGGAGAAGGGATCACCCTCTCCCCATAGCCCGTCGAGAGACGGGGGTCTTTCCGGACTCCCTGTGGGGAGAGCAGAGCGATCCCTTCTCCCATCGGGAGAAGGTGGCCGGCGCAGCCGGCCGGATGAGGGCGCGGCGTCAACTTCAGTCGGCGCCCTCCTCGCATCGGCTTTCCCCGACCGCATCGCCGCGAGTCGCGGCAGGCGCGGCGAATTCCTCATGGCCAACGGCCGGGCGGCGGCGCTGGAGGCGCAGGACCCGCTGGCGGGAGAGCCGTATCTCGCCATCGGAGAAATCGCCGGCCGAGCCGCCTCGGCGCGTATTCTCACGGCCGCGGCGCTCACGCTCGACGACATTGAGCGGATCGCGGGCGCGTCAATCCAGACTGCAGACGAACTCGTCTTCGATCGCGCCTCTGCATCGTTGCGGGCGCGCCGCCGTCGCCGGCTCGGCGCCCTCATCCTCGCCGAGCAGACACTTCCCGTGCCTCCGGACGACGCGGCTGCGCTCATGCTCGCGCGCGGGGTTCTGTCCCTTGGGCTCGCGCGCCTGCCATGGACCAAAGCGCTCAAGCAGCGTCGCGACCGCGTGATGTTCCTGGCCCAAGCCGAGGGCGAGGCATGGCCGGATCTCTCGGACCAGGCGCTTGCCGATCCGGGCTGGCTCGCGCCGTTCCTCACCGGCAAGACGAAGCTCGACGAGATCGGCGCCGATGACCTCGCGAGCGCCCTCGACGCGGCGCTGCCCTGGGACTTGGCGCGGCGTCTCAATGACGAGGCGCCGACTCACTTTCAGGCCCCAACCGGGACCGCTGCGGCGATCGATTACGAGGCCGAAGGCGGGCCGGCGATTGCGCTGCGCGTGCAGGAGCTGTTCGGGCTCAACGAACATCCGGCGCTGGCCGGGGGCCGCATTCCGCTCACCCTCCATTTGCTTTCGCCCGCCAACCGCCCGATCCAGATCACCCGCGATCTGCCGGGCTTTTGGCGCGGCTCCTGGGCCGCCGTCCGCTCCGACCTTCGCGGCCGCTATCCCCGCCATTTCTGGCCCGAAGACCCTGCTGCCGCCCTGCCGACCGCCCGAGCCAAGCCGAGGGGAACATGAGGGGGAAGCGCTGTTCATTTCACGCTACGAGCTTGGCGAGTCGCTTGGGCGCAACCAGCCGGTAGCTGCGGCGAACGAAAGCCTCGATTTCGCGCCAGTCGGGCTTCTCGTCCAAGCCGACGCCGATCCAGCCCTTGGCGCCAAAATAAGGGGGAATGAAAAACCCTGTTGGCTCGGCGCCAAGGAAGATTTCCCGCGAGCCGACCGGGACTTTGCACCAGAGCGCGAGCCAGTCACCCCAGGGCCGCTCCAGAGCGAAGATCTTGTCTGCGACGCGGTACGACGGGCCGCGCCGCATCAGCTCCTCATTCGCTTCCGGAAGCGCGAGGCAGATTGCGCGCAGACGCGCGCCAATCGCGTCGAGGGACATAAGGCGCTCCGACTCGGTCTGCCAGTCTAGCCGATTTGCCGCCCGTCACGCGGGGCCGCCTCGAATGTGATAATACATATTGCACATGTGATAATTTTGGGACGCGGAACTAAACGGGGTGCCAAGGGGCTGAAAACATTAGGGCGCGCCGGTAAAATGGAACTAAGCCAAAAGACGCTGTGTGAGCCGCGCTCCTCCAGGCGGCGCTTCGGGCGGTTCCATTGAATGCCGGAAGCATTGTGTGCGCGGCCGGCTCGCGGCCGTTGACCGCCCCGACGGCCGGCCGATAGCGTCCTCGCCAATGGCGCTCGACCTCTCCCCGTTCGATCGCGAACTCCTGAGCGGCGCGCACGGCGGTAGCGCAGCCTTCGCCATGCGGCTCCTTGTGCGCTTCGCCGAGGCGGTCGACGCGCGCGCCTTCATCGACATCGAGGCGGCGCATGTCGACGGCTGTCTCTATCATGGGCGCGCCAGCCTCGATTTCACTGAGCGGATGATCGACCTCGGCGGCAAGGTTCGCGTGCCCACAAGTCTCAACGTCGGCTCGGTCGACCTTATTCATCCCGAGCTGTTTCGCGGCACGAAGGAGCACGCGGAAAACGGCGCCCGTCTCATGCGGGCGCATGTCGAGCTCGGCTGCGCGCCCACCTTCACCTGTGCGCCCTATCAGGCCGTTTGGCGTCCACGCTTCGGCGCGCAGATCGCCTGGGGAGAGTCGAACGCGATCGCCTTCGCCAATTCGGTGATCGGCGCGCGCACCAACCGCTACGGCGATTTCATCGACCTGTGCTGCGCGATGACCGGCCGCGCCCCCGCCTATGGCCTGCACCTGAGCAAAAATCGCCTAGCGCGGGCTTTGGTCGAGGTCGTCTCGACACAGGAAGATTGGGACAATGAGCGCCTCGCGGTGGCGGTCGGCCATGCGATCGGGCGACGCTGCGGCGGCCTCGTTCCAGCGATTGTCGGCTTGCCCGCCGGCATGAGCGAGGATGATTTGAAGGCGTTGGGCGCGGCGGCCGCTTCGTCCGGCGCGGTGGCGCTGTTTCATGTCGTGGGCGCCACGCCCGAAGCGCCGGACCTCGAGACCGCTTGCGGAGGCCTCGCGCCCAAACTTCGCCTGCAACTGACAGCGGAAGATTTGCGCAAGGCGGCGCGCTCGCTCTCCAACGTCGCTGATGGCGCGCCCATCGGCGCGGTCTCGCTCGGCACGCCCCATTTTTCGATAGCGGAATTCGCTCGTCTCATGCCGCTCCTCGATGGCGCGCGTCCGCTCATCGATATCTTCGTCAATTGCAGCCGGGCGACCCTGGACGAACTCCGCCAGCGCGGCTGGGAGGGAACGCTCAGGGAAGCGCGGGTCACGCTTGTCGCCGACACCTGCGTCTATGTCAGCGCTCTGATGCAGGCTCGCATAGGGGCGATCATGACCAATTCCGGCAAATGCGCCTATTACGCGCCGGGTAATCTCGGCGTCGACATCGCTTACGGGTCGCTGGCCGAATGTGTCGCTTCGGCGCGCGCCGGCAAGGTTATGCGGCTATGAGCGCGCGCGCGTTCGAGGCGGTGACACTCGTCCCCGGCGCCGCATCAGGGCCTGTTCTCAAGCTTGATGAACCGCTCAGCTTCTGGGGCGGCCTCGATTCGGCGACGGGTAGGATCATCGATCGCCTGCACCCGCAGCACGGTGCATGCGTGGCAGGTCGCATCTTGATGATGCCGACTGGGCGCGGCTCGAGCTCGGGCAGCGCCACGCTCGCCGAGGCGCTGCGCCTCGGCGCCGGGCCGGCGGCGATCCTGATGTTGGAGCGAGACGCGATCGTCGTCGTCGGCGCGATCGTGGCAGCCGAGCTTTACGGGCTCGCGTGTCCCGTGGCGTTGGCCGACGGGCGTGACTGGGAGGCGCTGGCGAACGCCTCCAGCCTTGCCCTGGAGGCCGGCGCGGATGGCGCCAGGGTCAGTTTCGAATGAGCCGGGAAGCCCTGCCGCCGCAAGCACGGTGCGCCGTCCTGGCGTTGCTGCGGAAACGCTTGGTCGACCGCGTCATCGCGCGAGCACCTTCGTCTCCACAAATATGACGATCTCTCTTGGCCGCATCGGGAAGGCGGCGTGCTCGCCTTCCGACGGACTTTTGTTTATCGACTGACCCGGCCGTCGGCTGCGAATAGCGGGATCATTCGTCGTGTGCATTAACTGCGACTTCACCCAGGCATTGGGCTCGTTTCTGGCGGACGTGGGAACAGTTCCTCGAATTAGCCGGCGGCATTTTGTTAGCAGCGCGCTTGTCTGCGTCGCCGTTGGAGCCGAACCGGGGATCGCGGTCGCGGCCCAGAGCAACGCCATAGCGCCGGAGGCGGCTCCGCCCGTTTCCGTGATCTTCCAGGGCGGCAAAATCTACACGCTCGATGATGCAAAACCGTGGGCGCAGGCGGTGGCTATCGCTGGCGATCGTTTCGTCGCGGTCGGGTCGGACGTCGAGATCGCGCCGCTGGCGACGCGCGACACGAAGGTTATCGACCTGCGCGGTCGCATGCTCATGCCCGGCTTTGTCGAGGGGCACATCCATCCCTTCATGGGCTCGTTCATGACGTCGGGCGTCGACCTTCAGGTCCCAACGGCGCGCGAGGCTCTAGCCGCAATCGCTCGCTATGCGAAGGCGTACCCGAGCGGACCTATCCGGGGCTTTGGCTGGCGCGTCGACATGTTCCCGCCGGAGGGACCTACGCGCGAAATGCTCGATACGATGCTGCCCGATCGGCCAGGCATCTTCTTCTCGATCGACGGACACAGCCTGTGGGCCAACAGCAAGGCGCTGGAGATCGCCGGGATCAGAGCCGACACGCCCGATCCGATTCCGGATTTCAGCTATTTCGTGCGTGACAAGAACGGGCGGCCGACAGGATACATTCTCGAGGTCGCGGCGGTGCTTCAGGTCGTCAACGCGGTCGACCCGATCTCGCGCGACGCGATGAAAGCCCTGCTTGACCAGTGGCTACCCAAGGCCTCGGCCGCGGGCATCACGACCGCCTACGACGCCGGAGTACCGCCGATCGGCGAGGATCAGGGCGCCATTCTCTCGCTCTACACCGATCTCGAAGACCAGAAGCGGCTACCGTTCCGCGTCGTCGCCTCCTATCTCCTCAATGGGCCGCCGGTCCGCGACGCGACCTCCCACGTGCAGGACCTCGCCAAGCGCATCAACACCGATCTCGTTCAGGCGCGCTTCCTCAAAATCATCGGCGACGGCACGCAGGAAGGCTACACTGCCTGGCTCGTCGAGCCTTACGCCGACAAGCCCGATTCGATCGGCGCGTCGCCGTTCAGCGAGGCGGAATGGAAAAGCATGATCGTCGAGGCGGACCGCGCGGGGATCGACGTCCACGTTCACGCCTGCGGCGAGCGGACCGCGCGCACGGCCCTCGACGCTTTCGAGGCGGCGATTGCCGCCAATCCGCCGCGCGACCGGCGCCACGCCATCGCGCATAACGTGTTCACCGAGGATTCCGACATCCCGAGGTTCGGAAAGCTCGGAGTCGTCGCCCAGTTCTCCGCCAACTGGATGACCGCTGATCCTGATACGGTGGACATTCTGACCCAGCGCTACGGCCCTTCGCGGCAGAGCCGCCTCTACCGCCCGAAATCCATCCTTCAGGCCGGCGGGCGCGTATCTTTCGGCACCGACTGGCCGGCGGCCGGCTATTTCTCGACCTACAAGCCCCTCGATTCCATCCAGATTGCTATGACGCGCCAGCAGATCGGCGTAAAGAGGGCGCCGGTCCTGGAGCCGGCCGACGAACGGCTCGACCTTGCCGAGGCGCTGTATGCGAGCACCATGGCGCCCGCCCATCAGCTGCGACTGGACGACCGCATCGGCTCGATCAAGATTGGCAAGCGCGCAGACCTGATCGTTCTCGACAGGAATTTGTTCGATGTCGAGCCTCACGAGATCGCCGCGACTCGGATCGACATGACGATGATGAACGGCCGCTTCACGCACGGCGTCTGAGGCGCGTGACGGCCCCGTGGCCGGCCTTACACTGGAGGCCGGCCCGGACGGCGCTGCGATCAGCGCCGTCCTTTGACCTCACGTCCAAGGCGCGCGCCGCCCGAGCGAAAGTCCGGACGGTGCCCCGAGCGGGTCTCGACGGCGACGGGCCTGCCGCCTCGCGCATCCCGATGATGTGGGGTGTGATGGGGACGTTTCGGCGCCGGCGTAGGCGCGCTGGCTGCCTTGCGCACGACGGGCGCGGGTTTCGGGCCCGCCGCGCCGCGCCGATCGGTCTTGAACAGAGTGAGCCGCGTCAGGCGCTCGATCGCGCGCAGGAGATCGCGCTCTTCATGATCGCAGAACGAAATCGCCTGTCCGGCTTTGCCCGCTCGCGCGGTACGCCCGATGCGATGAACATAGGCCTCGGCGACCTGCGGCAGTTCAAAATTGACGACATGGCTGACGCCGTCGATGTCGATGCCGCGCGCTGCGATGTCGGTCGCCACCAACACCCGCGTCTCTCCGCCGCGGAAGGCGGCCAAGGCGCGCTCGCGCTGGCCCTGGCTCTTGTTGCCATGGATCGCGGCCGAGTTGATGCCTGCCTCGTCGAGGGTGCGGGTGACGCGGTCGGCGCCGTGCTTGGTGCGGGTGAAGACGAGGACGCGCGTGAGTTCGGCATCGTCGAACAGTTCGACCAGCAGGTCGCGCTTCTTCGCCGCTTCGACGAACAGCACGCTTTGCTCGACGCGGTCGGCGGTCTTGGCGGCGGGCGCCACCGAGACCTCGATCGGATCACGCAGCAATTCGCCGGCGAGGGCCCGGATATCGGTCGGCATCGTCGCCGAGAAGAACAGGTTCTGCCGCTGCCTGGGCAATTCCCGCACGATGCGGCGGATCGGCTTGACGAAGCCGAGGTCGAGCATCTGGTCAACTTCGTCGAGCACCAGAAACTCGACCATGTTGAGATGCGCGACGCGGGCATCGAGATGATCGAGCAGGCGGCCAGGGGTCGCGACAAGCACGTCGAGGCCGGCCTGAAGCGCGCGAATCTGCGCGCCATGCGGGACGCCGCCGAACACGACCGCGATCTTCAGACCAAGCCCGTCCGACAGGTCGCGGAAGCTCTGGGCGATCTGGCTCGCGAGTTCGCGGGTCGGGCTCAGCACGAGCACGCGGGCGCCGCCTCTCGGCGCCGGACGCCGGTCGGTCACGATCTTGTTAAGGATCGGCAATGCGAAGGCCGCAGTCTTGCCCGTGCCTGTCTGGGCGATGCCGATCAGGTCGCGACCCTTCATCAAGGTCGGGATGGCCTGGACCTGAATTGGGGTCGGCCGCGCGAAGCCAAGCTTGGCCAGCGCTGTATTGAGGGGCGCGGCGAGGCCGAACCCGTGAAAATTATCCAAGATGAAGTCTTTCAAAATACCGCGGCGACGCGAGAGACGCGCCTATGGCGGCGGGGGGTTAGGGAACGCCCCGCGTGTCCGGACGTCGAATGAAGATTAAGGGCGCTCGGCAGGCGGACTGAAAGTCCTTCACGCGGCCGGAGCGCCAATGACCGCGCGATGGCGGCTTGCCTCGCATGTGGACTCGGCGAGCCGCAAAGTCAAGGATCAATCGTTGCGAACCATGAGACTTGGCGCCCGCCGCCTCAGGCGCTTACCGCCAGGTGTCCGTGGAATCGCTGGCGTAATTCCGTCTTGAGCAGCTTGCCGGTCGCGGTGTGCGGGAGAGCGTCGACGAACACGACATCGTCCGGAAGCTGCCACTTCGCCAGTTTTTCTGATAGGAATTGCAGGAGCGCCGCTTTGGTCGGCTTCCGCCCCTCACGGGGATGGACGATCAAGAGCGGGCGCTCCTGCCAGACCGGATGTTCGACCGCGATGACCGCGGCCTCGAACACGTCGGGATGAGACATGGCGAGGTTCTCGATCTCGATCGAAGAAATCCACTCGCCGCCCGACTTGATGACGTCCTTCAGCCGGTCGGTGAGCTGCACGTAACCATCGGGATCAATCGTCCCAACGTCGCCCGTGCTGAGCCAGCCGTGCTTGTCTACGACCTCGCCGCCCTCGCCCTTGAAATAGCCAGAGATCACCCAGTTTCCGCGCACCTTCAATTCGCCGACTGAAACCCCGTCGTGCGGCAGATCGCCGCCGTCGTGGTCGACCAGCTTGAGTTCGATCCCGTACACCTGGCGCCCCTGCTTGACCTGCATGTCGGTAAGTTCGTTTGCGCTGACGCCCTCGTGCCTGGCAAGCGGTGAGCCGGTGGTGGCGAGCGGGCTCGTTTCGGTCATGCCCCAAGCGTGCAGCACGGTCGCGCCAAGCAGCTCGCGGAACTTCTCGATCGTCGCGCGCGGCGCCGCCGAACCGCCCGAACCAACCATCCTCAGTTTCAGCCTGGAAAGGTCGAGCTTCGCCTTGTTCGCTTCCACCCAGGCCAGGAAATTCAGCCAGATCGTCGGAATGCCGAAGGCCTTGGTGCATCCCTCATTCTCGAGCAGCATGTAAAGGCTTTCGGGATCGAGCTTCGGACCGGGGAGTACGAGCTTTGCTCCGCACATCGCCGCGGAAAACGGTAGGCTCCAGGCGTTGGCGTGGAAGAGGGGCACCACGGTGAGGATCGAATCGCGCGCCATAAGGCCGAATGCGTCGGCCGCGCAGGCGGCGAGCGCGTGCAACAGCGTCGAGCGATGCGAGTACAACACACCCTTCGGATTGCCGGT
>DATDHT010000194.1:0-7716 GCA_036521435.1 Roseiarcus sp. | reverse complement strand
AGCGCCTTATCCGTCGAGATGGGCGGAGCGATCGAGGCGGGGTCGAGCGCCGGCGCGGGCGCGGTTTCCGTCCACGGGCGGTCATAGAGCGGCGCCTGGTCGCCGAGCTCCCTGATCGGCAGGTCCGCCTTGACCTCGCCGCCGCGCCTGACAACGAACCGGCGCGTATCGGTGGTCTTGCCGATGATCGCGAAATCGAGCCCCCATTTGCGGAAAATGGCCTCCGCCTCCGGCTCCTTCTCGGGCCTGAGCACCATCAACATGCGCTCCTGGCTCTCGGAGAGCATCATCTCGTAGGCGCTCATGCCCGTTTCACGGCACGGCAAATGGTCGAGATCGAGGTCGATGCCGAGATCGCCCTTGGCGCCCATCTCGGCCGCCGAGGACGTGAGCCCCGCCGCGCCCATATCCTGAATGGCGATCACCGCGCCGGAGCGCATCAGCTCGAGGCAGGCTTCCAGCAGCAGCTTCTCGGCGAACGGATCGCCGACCTGGACAGTCGGGCGCTTCTCTTCGGCGTCCGCCTCGAAGGCGGCGGAGGCCATGCTCGCGCCATGGATGCCGTCGCGCCCGGTTTTCGAGCCGAGATAGACGATCGGATTGCCGATTCCGGTCGCGGCCGAAGTGAAAATCGCGTCTCGCCTGGCGACGCCGACGGCCATCGCGTTGACGAGGATGTTGCCGTCATAGCGCCGGTGAAAGCCGGTCGAGCCCCCGACCGTCGGCACGCCGAACGCATTGCCATAGCCGCCGATTCCAGCGACGACTCCCGCCACCAGGCGGCGCGTTTTGGCATGGTCTGGCGCGCCGAAACGCAGGAGATTGAGCGCGGCGACGGGCCGTGCGCCCATGGTGAAAACGTCGCGCAAAATGCCGCCCACCCCGGTCGCCGCGCCCTGATAGGGCTCGATGAAGGAGGGATGGTTGTGGCTCTCCATCTTGAACACGCACACGTCCCCGTCGCCAATGTCGATCACGCCCGCGTTCTCGCCCGGCCCATAGATGACATGCGGGCCTTTGGTCGGCAGCTTTCGCAGATGAAGGCGCGACGACTTGTACGAGCAATGCTCGTTCCACATCGCCGAGACAATGCCGAGCTCGGTAAAGCTGGGCGTCCGGCCGATCAGCGCGATGAGCCGCGCGTATTCGTCGGGTTTCAGGCCATGCGCGACAGCGAGCGCCTCGTCGACCTTGGGTTCGGTTTCGCTCAAGGGCCTGCGGTCTTTCAGTCTTAAGGGAGACGCTTGGCCCTTTAGCGTTCAGCCGCCGCAAGCTCAAGTCGGCGGGTTCGGTTCGCGCTCAGCTTCCGCAACAAGGGCGCTTGCGCCCTCAACGACGGAAAGGGGGTCGCGATGGCGGGCTGGCGGTTCTGGCAGCGGATCAATCCTTTCAACCGTTTAGGCGCCTTTTTCTGTCCTCGCTGCAAAAAATCTCACGCCGGTCGGTCAGGCTTTAAGTGTATATGCACTTAAATGCAGAATGGCCTCGTTCGCAGTCACGCCGATCATCATATGCCTCCAAGGCGCTGGCCAGCGCGATGACCAACATCGCTCGTTCCCCGCACAACGATTAGATCTCAATCGGCGGCGCCCCCTCACATCTCTTTCATGACCTGCGCGTAGGACAGCATCCCGAACAGGGCTGTTCCCCCCAGAACATTGCCGATGAGAACAGGAACGATGAAGCCGAAAAGGATTTGCGCGACGCTCTGCTGCCCTGCGAGGACGAGCATGAACGCCTCCATGCTTCCAGCCACAATGTGATGAAAGCCGCCGGCCGCGATGAGCGATGTCAGGACGACGATCATTTGAAACTCCGCGCCTTCGGCGCTCGGCATGACCCAGACCAGCACGGCGATCAGAAAGCCCGCGGAAATCCCGCTCACGAGCATCTCGAACCACCCATGGGCCAGCGTGTGCATGCTGATGTCCAGCATCGCCTGGCGCAAGCTGTCTTCCAAAACAGGGGTGAACGAGCAAAAGAGCGCCGCGGCCAGAGTTCCAGCGAAGTTGGCGGTGAGAACAAGGCCCCACATGCGCAACATTCGCAGCAGATTCCTGCGGGTGAATTCCGCCAGCAGGGGCAGGACAACGGTGATTGTCGTCTCGGTGAACAATTGCTGGCGCGCCAGGATCACCATGAGAAAACCGACCGAATAGCCAAGGCTGGACGCCAGGGGCGCCCATGGCGCGTCGGGCAGCCCCCGCTTGAGGACCGCTTCTCCCAGGAGCGAAAAGCTGATCGAGAGGCCGCCGGCAAATCCGGACCACCAAAGCGAAACGGCCGGGCGCTCCATCTGCTCCTGACCTTCCTGCCGGACGATTTGGTAGACGGTCTTGACCGGAAGACGGGCGTGTTCTTCGACCGCGCGGTCCTCGCGCTCAGCGACGTCGCTCTCGGATATGCTCACGATCCCGCCTCGCCTTCGACCTACGTTCGAGGCGAGAACGCCCAGGGGGTCGGGTCGGTTGCGAGCGGGATCGTTGCGCAGAACGGCGCGTTTTTCGAACCGCAGGATGGATCCTTTGACCGAAACCGCCCTCGCCGACCGCTATCGAGCCTATATCGCCTGCCTCAACCGGCAGGACTGGCCGAACCTGCATCGCTTCGTCGTCGATGATGCGCGACACAATGGCCGGCCGTTCGGCCTCGCGGGCTATCGTGCGATGCTGGAGCGCGACTTTGAGGCGATCCCGGACCTCCGTTTCAACATCGAACTCATGGTCTGTGAACCGCCCCATGTCGCGAGCCGGCTGCGCTTCGACTGCCGGCCGAAGGGTTCGTTTCTTGGGCTTCCGGTGAACGGCAGACGGGTGAACTTCGCGGAGAATGTCTTCTACCGGTTTGAGAGCGACAAGATCGGGGAGGTCTGGTCGGTGATCGACAAAGCGGCGATTGAAGCGCAGCTTTGACGTCGGCCGCGCAATTCCTAACAGACTCGCCAAATCTGTTCACGAATCCGTGAACATACGTATTGACAAGTCTATGCTCGATGATACGTTGATAAAAATTCTTTCATAAGCTCGTTTTTCAGCGTGTAAATTCTGCCTTTCACTGAGGAAACCCGGATAAGTGACATCCGGGATGTCAAGGAGGCGCAAATGGCTCATCAACCCAAGGAACTGTCTGAAGTTTTGCGTTGGGGCGGCTGGCGTAATCCCAATCCCCCGGATCCCTGGCTCGAATTGATCCTGGAAATCGGCGATCCGCAAATCCGGCAGGCCGCTGTTTCCGAACTTGTCAAAATGAATATCGCGACGGCTCGCATCCAGGGCGAGTTCTGGACAGGCATCCAGCGCGCTATGGGCGCCAAAGGCTAGCCAGGACCGCGCTCGCGAAAAACTACCGTCGCTAAGCCGAACGCTTGGCGTTTTTCTGACGGGATGTTTGCGATCCGCGCGGCGTAGGCCCGTTGCGGATCGCTGACTGCTTTTACGGAACAATTGATCGGCGGAGCCTTGCGATGTCGAAATCTGGGCATGAGACGTCCGTCATACGCGACCCGCTCATCGACAGGGCGCGCGATACCTCGCGGCCGATCCTTCTGATCGGCTTCCTGCACCAGGAAAATCTGGGCCTTGGGTATCTCTCTGCGATGCTGAGGCGATACGGCTACAAAGTCGTCGTGCTCGACTTCGAGGCCAAGTCAGAAGACATTCTGCGCGTTGCTCGCGCGTGCAACCCGCTGATCGTCGGCCTTTCACTCATCTTCCAGTTCTACCTGCCCCGCTTCGCGAGCCTGGTCAGCACACTCCGGGAGGGCGGCGTCGACTGTCATTTCACCATCGGCGGCCATTTTCCGTCTCTCAGCTACGCCGAGACGATCAAACACATTCCCGAGCTCGACAGCGTCGTTCGCTTCGAGGGCGAGGAAACGTTGCTCGAGCTCGCCGACGTGCTTGGCACAGGCGGAGATTTTCGGACCGTTTCCGGCCTTGCCTATGCGAGCGCGGATGGCGTCGCCTGCAGCCCGTTGCGCAGCCTCGTTCACGATCTCAACACCCTTCCCTATCCGGACCGCAAGTATGAGAGGCGGGCCTTCCTGGGCCGCAACTCGACTTACATGCTGGCGAGCCGCGGCTGCATCCGCACCTGCTCTTTCTGCTCGATCCACATGTTCTACCGGGCGGCGCCCGGCAAGGTCGTGCGCCTGCGCACGCCGCAAAACGTCGTCGAAGAGATGCGGATGCTCTACGACGAGCACGACATCACACTCTTTCTCTTCCAGGACGATGACTTCCCCGTCTATGGCGCGAAATGGCGCCAATGGGCGCGAGACTTCTGCGATGAACTCCATCGCACGGGGCTCGCGGATCGGATCTTGTGGAAGATCAGCTGCCGAGCCGACGCGGTCGACGCCGATCTCTTCGCGCGCATGCGCGATTCCGGCCTCTATCTCGTCTACATGGGTCTTGAATCCGGCAACGAGGCCGGACTCGTTTCGCTCAACAAAAGCATCAATGTCGAACAGAATATCGCGGCGGTCGACACGCTGAAGCGGCTCGGCATTCGCTTCGAATTTGGCTTCATGCTGTTCGAGCCGTCGACGACCTTTGCGACCGTGCGCGAAGACCTCGCGTTCCTGCGCCGGATCGTCGGCGACGGCTCGACCGCCGCGGGTTTCTGCCGCATGGTTCCCTACGACGGCACGCCGATCAAGGACGAACTCATCAAGTCGGGGCGGCTCCGAGGCGACGTGTGCAACCCTTATTACGACTTCCTCGACCCGAAGCTCGGCGAGTTCTGCTACGACCTTGGTCAGGTGCTGAAGGTCACGGGCTGGATGCACGGACTCGACTCGGTGTCGCAGACGCTCAACGTGGCTTCGAGCGAGTTTGCGGTGATGGAGCGGCTCTTCCCGTACGTCCCCGGGATCGACGACTATCGCGCGACGCTGAAGGCCATCACGCGCTCAAGCAACGCGCTCCTGTTTGCGGTGATCGAGGACATGGCCGATTTCCACGAACACGGGCGACCGCATGAATGGTCTGCCGCGCCCTTGCGCGAGCGCTGCCAAAGCTTCGTCGAGACCTTCCTCGCCGAGCGCGACGCGTTCGTCTTCCGCAATCAGGACGCCTTTCTCGCATCCCTCAATGTCGGAAGCCCGGCGCCCGAGGTTGCGCTTTCGGCGTGAGGCCCGATTGCGTCGCTTTGCTCGCGATGGGATTGCGGTTTGATCCAACCGCCATTCGTCCTAAAGGCGCTGTTCACCTTCGCCCGAACAGCCGTTCGATGTCCGTGAGCTTGAGCTCGACATAGGTCGGGCGGCCGTGGTTGCATTGGCCTGCGCCCGGCGTCGCCTCCATAGTGCGCAGGAGCGCGTTCATCTCTTCGGGCTTGAGCGGCCGGCCCGCGCGCACCGAGTGATGGCAGGCGAAGGTCGCAAGCCGCTGGTCGAGGCGCCGCGCCAGCGTTTGCGCCCCGTCCTCGGCCGCGAGATCGGCGGCGAGGTCGCGCACTAGCGCGGCGAGGTCGCCTTGCGCAATCGCTGCCGGCGCCTCGCGCACCATCATGGCGCCGGGGCCGAAGCCCTCGACGATGAGGCCAAGCGCCGCCAGTTCATCCGCATGCGCGTCGATCAACGCCGCCGCGTCGGGATCGAGATCGACGATCAGCGGCGTCAACAACATCTGCCGCTCGATCGCGCCCCGCTCGCGCTCGAGCTTGAGCCGCTCATAGACGATGCGCTCATGCGCGGCGTGCTGGTCGACCATGACAACGCCGTCCCGCGTCTGGGCGATGATGTAATTCTCGTGCAGCTGCGCCCGCGCAGCGCCGAGCGGCGCGGCGAGGTCGCGCTCGTGGGCCACGGCCGCCGGCGCCGCCGCCGAGGGCGCGACTTCCGCAAAGCTCCCCTGGGCGAAGCTTGCCTGCGCGGGCTCCGCGAGCCGCGGGGCCGCGGGCGAGCCGCGCCAATCCCAGCGGGGAGAAGTGGACGCTCCTCGATACGGTTGAGGGGGACGCATGGCGAGGATCGTCGCCGTCCCGCCGGTGGTCGCGGCGCGATGCAGCGCCTGGTTCAAATGCTGCTTGATCGCGCCGACGATCAGGCCGCGAACGGCCGCGGCGTCACGAAAGCGCACTTCGGCTTTCGCAGGGTGGACGTTGACGTCGACTTGCGCCGAATCGCATTCGACGAAGAGCGCTGCGACCGCATGCCGGTCAGGGGGCAGGAAGTCGAGATAGGCGCCTCGGAGAGCGCCGGCGAGCGTCTTGTCGCGCACCGTGCGCCCGTTGACGAACAGGAACTGTTGCGACGCGTTCGGCCGGCTATAGGTCGGCAAGCCCACCCGGCCGGTGAGGCTTAGGCCCTCGCGCCGAGCGTCGAGCGCGACGGAATTGGCCGCGAACTCGTCGCCCAACGCCTGCCTGAGCCGCTCAGCGAAACCCGCTTCGCCTGCGCCTGCCGCCGGCCAGTCGAAGCTCGCGCCCAGATCGGTGGTGAACGCAAAGCGCACTTCCGGCGCAGCCATCGCGAGCCGCTTGACCGCATCCGCCGCGGCCAGCGCCTCGGCGCGATCGGATTTGAGAAACTTGAGCCGCGCGGGCGTGGCGGCGAACAAGTCGCGCGCCTCGACCCGCGCGCCGTTAGCGCACGCGCAAGGCTCGATCGCGCTTTTCGCTCCGTCCTCGACGATCAGCTTCAGGCCGGTCGGCGCGCCCAGGCCCCGCGTGCGGATTTCGAGCCGCGAGACCGAGGCGATCGAGGGCAGCGCCTCGCCACGGAAGCCGAAAGTGGCGATTTGCATGAGATCGCCGTCAGGCAGCTTCGACGTCGCGTGCCGCTCGACGGCAAGGGCGAGATCGGCTTCGTCCAGCCCATGCCCGTCGTCGACGACCCGGATCAGCCGCCGGCCGCCGGCCTCGATCGTGACCACGATTGATTTCGCGCCGGCGTCGAGCGCGTTCTCGATGAGTTCCTTGATCGCCGCCGCCGGCCGCTCGATCACTTCCCCCGCGGCGATGCGGTCGATGGTCAAGGGATCGAGACGGCGAATCGGCATGGGGGCTTAAACCTCGCCGCATCTTATCGCATTGGCGGGAGAACGGCGAAAGCGTTAGCCTCGGACGACATTCTTCTGCGGTTAAGGGATGACCCACGATGTTCGAAGGCGGGTGCTATTGTCGGCAAGTGCGCTATGTGGCCGAGGGCAAGCCGCGCCTCAAGGCGCAATGCCATTGCCGCGAATGCCAGTATATCAGCGGCGGCGGGCCGAACATGTTCATGCTGATGGCGCCCGAGCGGTTCCGCTATGTGAGCGGGACGCCCAGGACGTTCACCCGCAGCGATCTCGAGTCTCCGGTGACGCGGGAATTCTGCGAAAACTGCGGCACGCATCTCGTCACCCGGCGGCCGGACTTGGCCTTCGTGATCCTGAAGGTCGGCACCCTCGACGACCCGAGCCTTTTTGGCTTGCCCCAGATGGCGATCTATACGCTCGACAAGCAGCCCTTCCATCTGATCCCGGAAGGCGTGCCGGCGTTCGAGCGGGAGCCGCCGCGTTAGTTGGACGGGAAGCCGCTCTCCCGCAGGGAGAAGGGAAGCCTAAAACCCCTCCGGCCGGCCGACCACACTCGTATGCAGCGAGCCGTCGCCGAACGCGCGATGCGCGGCGCGCTTCACGCTCTCCATCGTCACCGCGGCGATCTCGCGGTTGCGCTCGATGAGCCACTCGGGCGCGCGGCGCTCGAGCTGGATATGGACGAGCTGCGAGG
>DATDHT010000193.1:0-7157 GCA_036521435.1 Roseiarcus sp. | reverse complement strand
GGACAACCTCAATCCGGTGAGCCGGATGTACTATGCGGGCTCGACGATGGTCTGCATCCCGACTTCGCTCGATCAGCCGGTCGGAGCGGCGTTCGGGGCGCAAGCAGGCTTCGCCAAGCTTTCATCTGCGATTACGCAGGGCGGCTTCGGCAAACTGCGCAAAGCGACCGAGACGCGGTTCAACATGGTGCTCGAAGCGCGTCCGTAATCGCGTCAAGCGCTGGAAGCCAAAGCGCCCGGCAACGCGGCGCGGAGGCGTGAGGGTGAAGCAGGAAGAAGCTTCTTCACCGCAACCGAAGCAGCGATCTGGCCACGGTTGACGAAGGCTTCGTGGTTGCGCTCGATTTCAGCGAGGTCGTAGAGATAGTTGACCATGATGCCGAAGGATTCCTCGAGCCCCCTCGGCGACAGGTCTCCCACCCAGTGGATGCGCTCGAGCCGCGCGCCGTTGCCGAGATGAAAGCGGGCGACCGGGTCCAGGACCCGGCCGTCGGGCTGGCGCGCTTTGAGGAAATAGTGGGCGGCCAATGGCTCCAGCATGGCGCGCAGCCGCGGCGCGACCCCCGGCGCCGTCGGCCAATTGTCCTCGGCCGCCAATTGGAGCGCGGCATTCTTCATGGGCGCGATCGCCGGATCTTCGGTCGTCTCGAGCCAGGCGCGGAATCCAGGAACCGGCGAGAGGGTGACGAAAGTCTCTATCGCCGGCAACTCGCGGCGGATCTCCTCGACTACCTGCTTGATGAGGAAGTTGCCGAAATTGACGCCCGCGAGTCCCTGCTGGCAATTCGAGATTGAATAGAATGTCGCGACTCGCGCCTTGACCGGCGCAATATGCGCGCGCTTCTCCGCGAGCAGTGGCGCAATCGCCCCTGGCGGGGCAACCGTCAGCGCGACTTCGACGAAGATCAGCGGCTCGTCGACCAGCCTCGGATGGAAGAACGCGTAGCATCGCCGGTCGGCTGGATCGATGCGCCGCCTGAGTTCGTCCCAGTCGCCGATTTCGTGCACCGCCTCGTAGCGGATGATCTTTTCCAGAAGAGCCGCCGGCGAGGACCAGTCGACGCCACGCAACACCAGAAACCCACGATTGAACCACGACCCGAACAAATGCAGAAAATCGCGATCGACGATGGCGAGCGACGGGTTCTGCTTCACGAACGGGAGCAAATCGGCGCGCATCGCGACTAGCGCCGAGGTGCCCCCAGGTGCGCGATTGACCCGCCGGAACAGCTCGTGACGACGCGGCTCGGAGGCGTAGTGGACTTCGCTCGCCGACGCTTCGTCGCCATCCGCCTCGAATTTGGCGACCGCGTCCCGCACCCGATCGCGATCGGGACCAAAATCGTCGGCGAGTGCGCTGAAAAACGCCGCGTGATCGCTCGGATCGAGCGCGCGATAGCGCCCAATGACCTCAGCGGCGAGCGCAATTCCCGACGCCTCGCCTCTGCCCTCGACCAAAGCCCGGCAGTCGTCGATCAATTGATCGACGCTTTTATCCGCATCCTTCGGCCAGGGCTTGATCTTGAGCATGGAGCGGCCGCGTTCGGCGACCGATGCCAGAAGATCGTAGAAGAAAGCGTTGCTCATGATTTTCCGTCGGCCTTAAGCGCTGGCCAGTGATCGGACGACACGTATTGTCGTGCGAGGGCGGAAGCAAATCAAGTCCGTGTGGGACTCAGAACGGCGGCGCGCCGATCCAGTGTGTCCAAAGGTCGCGCAGACGCGTGATCCAGGCCCAGTAGACGCCGACCCCAAGCAGAAGCGCGAGCGTGATCGACCCCAGAAGCATCAGAAACAAGCTCAACGCATCGCCGAGCCGCCGGGCGATCCCACGCCGGCGCCGCGCCTTCGGCGGCTCGGCGGCGGCAAGCGGCTCCGTGGCGCCGGCAGGGGGGACGTGCAAGGCGCGCATGCGCGGTTTGGCGATCGGCCAAGTCGCTGGCCCGTTCGCTGGCCCGTTCGCTTCTGCCGGTGGTGGGCGCGGCCCCTCGGCCAGACGCGAGTCGACGGTCACGGCACGCTCGCGCTCGACCAGGCGGCGCGCGACATAATCGGCGGCGGCGGCAACGATCGTGTCGATCGATTGGCTTTCGGCTATCAGCACGCGGCCGTTGCGCGTGTCCTGGAAGAATCGATAGGTGCGCTTATCGTGCGCCATGTCGGCGAAGGCGATCATGTCGAGGAAGAGGCGCGGATGCTCGCTCTGCGTCAGCGCCAAATCGAACAGGCCGAGCCCCTGAGGCGCCTGGTCGACGACCGGCTCCAACGCGCTCTCAAGCGCTTTGAGACGGACAATCTCAAGATCGCGCACCTCCGCGATCGCATCGGCGCGCTCGGCGTTCTCGACCCGAGCCTGCCGGATCGAGGCTACGAGGTCCGGCTGGACCGGGACGTTCTGGGGTTTGTCGTCCATCGACTCGTATTTTGCCCGCTCTTTCGGCGCGAGGGTAGCGTGAATCCGCCAGACCGCAAGCTGGCCGCGGCGCCGCAGGGTTTCGGGGCAAATGGGCGCCATTGATCATGAACGGACGTTCCCGATAACGTTAGAGCGCCGATCGCGGCCGCCCGCGATGAAAGTGACGAGCCCATGAGCGCCGCCGATCTACTGGATTTTTCCCCCGAGGTCGCCGAGGCGCGCTCGGCCAAGAAACCAGTTGTCGCGCTCGAATCGACCATCATCACCCACGGTATGCCTTACCCGCGCAACGTCGAGACGGCGCTTGCCGTCGAGCACGCGGCGCGCGAGATGGGCGCCGTTCCGGCGACGATCGCTGTTATTGAGGGCCGGTTGAGAGTGGGCCTTTCGGGTGAGGAGATCGACCGGCTCGGCCAACTCTCGGGCGGCGTCGTCAAGGCTTCGCGGCGCGATCTGGCCCTGGTCGCCGCGCGCAAGGGCTCGGCCGGCACGACGGTCGCGGCGACAATGTTCATCGCCGAACTCGCGGGCATCGAAATCTTCGCCACCGGCGGCATCGGCGGCGTCCACCGAGGCGCAGAAGAGACGTTCGACATCTCCGCCGATCTCATCGAGCTGTCGCGCACCCGCGTCGCCGTCGTTTGCGCCGGCGCCAAATCGATACTCGACATCGGAAAGACGCTCGAGTTCCTGGAGACTCAGGGGGTCGCGGTCGTCGGTTACCGCACCGACGAGTTCCCTGCCTTCTATGCCCGCTCGTCCGGCTTCAGGCTCGAACATCGCTGCGACGGGCTTCACGATCTCGCCCGCACGATCAGGCTCCAGCGCGAGATCGGCCCCGGCGGGCTCCTGATCGCCAATCCCATTCCACAAGATCACGCGCTGGAAGAGGCGGCGATCGAGGCGCGCATCGCCGAAGCTGTCGCCGACGCAAAGACGCAAGGCGTGGGCAAGAAGGAGGCGACGCCATTTCTCCTGAGGCGCGTGTTCGAACTCTCCGGCGGAGAGAGCCTCGAGGCCAATGTCGCGCTGATCAAAAACAACGCCATGCTCGCCGCACAGGCGGCGGTGGAGCTGATGAAATTATAAATGCCTGCTCTTAATCTACGGCCGGAACCGAGTGATGTTCGTGCGCGATCAGCCACCGCCCGTCGACTTTTCTCAAGGCTGTTGTCAGACGAAAATCGAGCGGCTCGGGCCTGCCGTCGGAGCCCGGTCCCTCACAGCGCAGGCTCGCAAATGCGAAGGCGACATCGGCGCCGGCCGTCACGTCCATCTCTTGAATCTCAAAACGGACCGGACCGCTCGACCAGGAAAAGAACAGGTCCCAGGTCTTCCTGTAAGCGTCGAGGCCGATGCTTTTGAACGGCGGCGGAACATCGAACATCACGAAATCGGCGGCATGGCTTCGCAGGATTCCGGCGTAGTCCTTCCGCCGCACGGCGTCGGCCCACGCCTCGATCAAATGCCGGACGGCAACCTCATCGTCCGAGATGTTTTGCTTGTCCGCCATTGCCGGTCCCCATTAGGTTCGATTGTTGGCGTGTGACCCGGCGGGATGAATTATTCGTAGGCCGCACTGGTGTTCGTGATTTCTATTCTCTCAACGTCGGAGTCTTGGCCCATGCAGAAAGAACAAGGGATTGTCAAAATTCCGAGCCATCGCTCCGTGGACGAGACGGTCGACAAGCTCAAGACCATTCTCGCATCTAAAGGCGTGACGCTGTTCGCGCTGGTCGATCACAGCGGGGAAGCTGAAAAGGTGGGGCTGACAATGCCTCCGACCAAGCTCCTGATCTTCGGCAATCCGAAGGGCGGCACGCCGCTGATGCTCGCGGCGCCGAGCGCAGCCATCGACCTGCCGCTGAAAATTCTGGTTGCGGAAGATGCACAGGGCAAGGTGTGGATCTCCTACAACAGCCCTGAATACCTGAAAGAGCGGCACGGTTTCCCGGACAATCTCGTGCCGAATATCGCGGTCGTTCAGCCGTTGGCGGCCGCCGCGGGAGGGTAACTCGGCAGCCTTCTGTCATTGAGCTGGGGTGTCTCGGGTGTCCTTGGCGGGTGCGTTACTTTCCGGGAAAATGAAGCCATTGTTTTTGAAAGCTAAACCGGTGTCGTTGAGTCGCGGGGCGCCGTTGTGGCAGAAATTGCAATTCCGCCGGGTCTGTCTTGCAAAATTAGGAGTGGCTCCAGCTTTCGGCGTCGGGAAGATCAGCGCCGAGGCTATGAGCGCCACGACCAGAGCGCCTGCCGACGCGATGGGCTTGAGTTTGAGAAAACGATGATCGGCAGAGCAGCACATGTCGCACCTTGCAAAGGATCTCTCTAATAGCCCACATCGCCATAATCGATTCCGCCATCGACGTCCTTCCTAAGCTCGCGTAGCGACCATCACACCAATCTCCAACAAAGACGCCCGCACGTCGCGCCTCGCTCCGCGCATCCTCGTGATTGGCGACGTGATGACGGACGTCATCGTGCGGCCGGAAGGGCCGCTGGCGCGCGGCTCCGACCGGCGCGCGTCGATTGCGGTTCGGCCTGGTGGATCGGCAGCCAATCAGGCGGCGTGGCTCGCCTCGTTTGGCGCGGGCGTCGATTTCGTCGCCCGCGTCGGCGCCGCTGATGTCGAAAGCGAGACAGCGCGGTTCAAGGCCATCGGCGTTATGCCGCATCTCGTCGGTGATCGAACCCATGAGACCGGGCGGCTGATCGCGCTCATCGACCCGGATGGTGAACGCAGTTTCCTCACCGATCGCGGCGCCAACGAAGCGCTCGAAGCGCGCGATATCCCGGATGCGCTGATCGAGGGCGCGGCGCTCATCCATCTGTCTGGCTATTCGTTCTTCGCCCCTTCGCCGCGAGCGGCGGTTCTCGACGTCATGCGGCGCGTGGGAAACAAGCCCACCAGCATCGATCCGGCGTCGGCTGAATTCCTGCGCGAGGTCGGGGTGGACAATTTTCTCGCGTGGACGCGAGGTGCGGCAATCCTGTTCCCCAACGAAGAGGAAGCCGCAATTCTCGCAGACTCCGAGGATCCAGAAACCCAGTGCGCGCGACTTGCGGCCCGCTGCCCGCTGGTCGTCGTGAAGCGCGGCGCTGCCGGCGCCGAGGCGGCTGCGGGTGAAAAGCGCTGGCGTGTCAACGCACCGAAGATCGAGGCGATCGACACGACTGGCGCGGGCGACGCGTTCGTCGCCGCCTTTCTAGCCGCACGACTGTTCGGCGCGGACATCCAGCCCGCGCTCGAGCGCGCCGCCGCGGCCGGCGCCGCCGCTTCGGCAAGCGTCGGCGGGAGGCCGAAGGCAGCGAACGTTCAGCGCGACTGATAGATCCAATCACATCTTTCGATAGACTTGCGGCCTTCGATTTCTATACCTATCTTCGCCTCCAGCACGGTTTCCGATTAGCGAATTCGTCGAACTTCTTCAGTCGCAACGCTGGATGAGCGGCAGTATTTCGGAAGCCCATCTCAGTTCCGACCAGGAGGGCAAAATGTCCATTCGTCCCGTCAAGCGCGTCAGCCAGTCCGTTCCGACCATGGAGGGCGCGGGCGTAAAACTGCGCCGGGCGTTCGGGTTCGGCGACACCTCCGATTTCGATCCGTTCCTCATGATGGACGATTTCCGTGGCGATCGGCCCGAGGACTATCTCGCCGGCTTTCCCTGGCATCCCCATCGCGGCATCGAGACCATCACCTATGTGCTGGCAGGCGAAGTCGATCACGGCGACAGTCTCGGCAATCGCGGCAAGCTCGGCTCCGGCGACGTCCAGTGGATGACCGCCGGTAGCGGCATCCTGCACCAGGAAATGCCGAGCGGCGATTCCAAGGGACGCATGCACGGCTTCCAGCTCTGGGCGAACCTCCCCGCGCATCTCAAGATGGTGAAGCCGCGCTACCAGGACGTTCCGGCAACGGCGATCCCCGAGGTGATCGACGATGACGGCACGAGCGTGCGCGTCATCTGCGGCGAGTTCTGGGGCAAGACGGGCCCGATCGACGGCGTCGCCGCGGAGCCGCGCTATCTCGATGTCACTGTGCCCGCGGGCAAGAAGAAGCGCCTCAAGGTCGAGGATTTCCGCCAGGCCTTCGCCTATATCTTCGAGGGCTCGGCAATGTTCGCCGACTCGTCCGAACCCTTCGGCGTGCTGCGGGAAGCTGAGATCGACGGCGAAGAGGTGGTGGTGCGCGACAAGGTCGGCAACCGGTCGCTGGTCGTGTTCGGCGCCGGCGACGAAATTGTCGTCCAGGCGGGCGAAGAGGGCGTGCGCTTCCTCCTCGTCTCCGGCCGACCCTTACGCGAGCCGATCGCCTGGCACGGGCCGATCGTGATGAACACGCAAGACCAGATCCGTCAGGCGCTCAGCGACTTGCGCAGCGGCGCGTTCATCAAGAACTGACGAGATCGGTTCGAGCCGCGCGTCCCGTGGCCCGAACCGGACCGCAAACATCGCCGCCAATCGAGGCCCTGTCGGAACCGGACTTTAACCTTCGCGTTTTAGATCGTGAGCGCGGGGCTCGCGCGCCCAGCGGAGCCGAGTAGCGATGGCCAATTCAACGATCACGACGCAATGCTGCATCGCCGGCGGCGGCCCCGCCGGCATGATGCTCGGATTCTTGCTGGCCCGCGCTGGCGTTCAGGTCGTGGTGCTGGAGAAGCACGCCGATTTCTTTCGCGACTTCCGCGGCGACACGGTTCATCCGTCGACGCTCGAACTGATGGCCGAACTCGGCCTGATC
>DATDHT010000192.1:0-2396 GCA_036521435.1 Roseiarcus sp. | reverse complement strand
AGCCGATATCCCAGGCATAAGTTTGGCCAACAGGCGCCTTCACCTTGCGCCAGTTCGCGTCGCCATCGAACACGCTCGCATATTTGGTCTTGAACATCTTGGCGGAGACAGTCGCCTCGACGTAGCTCTGAACCTCCTCTGTCTTCGGCCAGACGTCGGCGAGATAGACCGGCTTGCCCTGCTTGTCGGCGCCGAGCGGATCGCGAGTGAGGTCGATCTGCATCGAGCCGGCCAGGGCATAAGCGACGACCAGCGGCGGGGAAGCAAGGTAGTTCGCGCGCACATCCGGGTTGACCCGGCCCTCGAAATTGCGGTTGCCGGACAGAACCGCCGCGGCGACTAGATCGTGCTTGGCGATGGTCGCCGAAATCTCGGGCGCGAGCGGGCCGGAATTGCCGATGCAGGTGGTGCAGCCGAAGCCGACGATGTTGAAGCCGAGCTTGTCGAGCGGCCTCTGCAGGCCGGCTTCCTTCAGATAGTCCTGGACCACCTGGCTGCCCGGCGCGAGAGAGGTCTTGACCCATGGCCTGACCGCAAGGCCCTTGGCGACCGCATTGCGGGCCAAAAGCCCCGCCGCCATCATGACGCTCGGGTTGGAGGTGTTGGTGCAGGAGGTGATGGCCGCGATGACGACGTCGCCGTGTCCGAGATCGTAATTCGTCCCCTCGACCTTGTGACGCTCAGCAATCGTGTCGCCCTGCCGGAATTCGCTGGTCATGGCAGCCGCGAAGCCGGCCTTCGCTTCGGTCAGGACGACGCGATCCTGCGGCCGCTTCGGTCCGGCCAGCGAGGCCGTGACTTCGCCGAGGTTGAGCGCAAGGGTATCGGAATAGACGGGATCGGGCGTCGAGCGGGTGCGGTAGGCGCCCTGCGCCTTGGCATAAGCTTCGACCAAAGCGAGACGCGCAGGTTTGCGGCTGGTGGTCTTCAAATAGGTGAGGGTCTGGGCGTCGATCGGGAACAGGCCGCAGGTCGCGCCGTATTCGGGCGCCATATTGGCGATCGTGGCCCGATCCGCGACCGTCATCGCGTTGAGGCCCGCGCCGTAGAACTCGACGAATTTGCCGACGACGCCTTTCTTGCGCAGCATCTGGGTCACGGTCAGAACGAGATCGGTGGCCGTCACGCCTTCCCGCAATTCGCCCTCGAGCTTGAAGCCGATCACCTCCGGCAGCAGCATCGATAGAGGCTGGCCGAGCATGGCGGCCTCCGCTTCGATGCCCCCGACCCCCCAGCCGAGCACGGCGAGCCCATTGACCATGGTGGTGTGGCTGTCGGTGCCGACCAGCGTGTCCGGGAAGGCGACTTCGATCGTCTTGCCGTTGCGCTTCTCTTTCGCCGTCCAGACGGTCTGGGCGAGATATTCGAGATTGACCTGGTGGCAGATGCCGGTGCCGGGCGGCACCACGCGAAAGTTGGAGAACCCCTGCTGGCCCCATTTCAAGAACCGGTAGCGCTCCTGGTTCTGTTCGTACTCGCGCGCCACGTTCTGGCCGAGCGACTTGCCCGTGCCGAAATAGTCGACGACGACCGAATGGTCGATGACCAGATCGACCGGAACCAGCGGATTGATCTTCTCGGGGTCGCCGTTGAGCGCAACCATCGCGTCGCGCATTGCGGCCAGATCGACCACCGCCGGGACGCCGGTGAAGTCCTGCATCAGCACGCGCGCTGGGCGGAAGGCGATTTCGTGCTCTGCCTTGCCGCGATTGTCGACCCAGGCCGCAACGGCCTCGATGTCTCCCTTCTTGACGGTGCGGCCGTCTTCGTTGCGCAGCAGGTTTTCGAGCACGATCTTGAGCGAGAAAGGCAGCTGGGAGACGCCAGCGAGCCCGTTCTTTTCCGCAGCCTTTAGGGAATAAATCTCGTAGATCTTTGTCCCGACATTTAGCGTTTTGCGGCACTTGAAGCTGTCGAGGCTGGCCATTGCGGGCGCTCCGGACGAGGCGTGATGGGATGGGAGGGCTTATAGTTATAATGAGCTGCGCGGGCTACACAAACTGTCGACGTCGCAAGTTTTAGGCCGACAAGTCGTCATGAATGGGGTGAAATTTGACTGATCTTCAAGGACGCGTCGCGCTCGTCACAGGCGCCTCGCGCGGCATCGGCCGGGCGACCGCTTTGGCGCTGGCCGAACAGGGCGCCGCGGTTGCGGTCAATTTTCAGACGCGCGCCAAGGATGCTGACGCAGTCGTCGCTCAAATTCGTTCCGCTGGCGGAAAAGGGATTGCGATTCGTGCGGACGTCTCCGTCGGCTCGCAGGTCGCCGATATGGCGTCGCGCGTCGCAGACGAACTCGGCCCCGTCGACATTCTGGTGAACAACGCCGGCATTGCGATCAGCGGCGTCCGCGAGGAGGATTTCGACCTTGGGATCGCCGTCAATCTGAAATCGGC
>DATDHT010000191.1:0-3704 GCA_036521435.1 Roseiarcus sp. | reverse complement strand
GGAAGGGTTCCGGTTGGACCGGGCGCGGTGGTCGACGACGACATCGCCTTCTCGCGGTCGGCGTAAGGCCCACGTCGAGCCCCGCGTCCTCCTCGCCGGAGGCGCTATTGTGAGATGCTCGATGCACGCGGGGAGCATGCGTCCAGCGAAGCGAATGAGGGCGCTCGCATGCATGAGCGTCGCGGCGGTCCTATGGACGGCTGAGACCGCGCACGCCGGCTCGGCGCGCGATTACCTCAACGCGCCGGTCGACACCTGGCTTCTCAATTATAACGCCGGCTATACGACCTCGCTCACGCCCGAGGACGGTACGGACACGGTCCCCGGCGTCCGCGCCAACGTGTTCGCCCAGTCGATCGTTCTCACCCGCATCATGGACTATTGGGGCCGCACCGGAGGCTTCTCGCTCGTTCTGCCTTATGCGCTCATCGACACCAGCGCCGGGCCTTTCCGCGCCAGCACGAACGGCGTTTCCGATGTCGGCTTCCTCTGGCAGATGAACATTTTTGGCGGACCGGCGCTGACGCGCGAGCAGTTCCAATCCTTCGTGCCCCAGACGTTCTCGAGCTTTCATCTCCTGGTGACGACGCCGGTGGGGTTCTACCAGCCAAGCTCTCCGATCAACCCGAGCGCGAACCGCTGGATGATCTCGCCCACCGTCAATTTCAGCTACACGCCCGATCAAGGCTGGTCCTGGATCGAGACATACGTCGCGGGGCGCATTTTCACCGACAACGGCAATTACCTCGTCAACGGCGCGCAAACGCTCACACAGAAGCCGCTGCTGCGACTCGAGGAACACTTGAGCCGCAACGTCACCGACGCCCTGTGGCTTTCGGCGGACGCCTATTACAATCTCGGTGGAGAGACGAGCGTCGACGGCGTGGACCAGGACAACATGGCGAATACGCTCCGGATCGGCGCGGGAATGGGACTGCGCCTATGGCGCGGCGCCGATATGGGGCTGAACTACGAGCGTGTCGTCGCCAAGCCTGCAAGCGAGCCCTATTCGCAAACCGTGCGACTGACCGTGAGGCAACTCTGGTAGGAGGATCGGCGCCGTTCCGGCCGTGCCGATGGGGTCTTGCATTGGGGCGCGACGGTTAGACAATTGCGCTCAGTTCATCGCCTTGAGGATCTGCGGCTTGACCTCGCTCTCAAGGGTCGCCGCGGTGATCGGCCCGACGAGCTTGAAGACCAGCTTGCCGTCGCCCTTGACGATGAACGTCTCCGGCACGCCGTAGACGCCCCAGTCGATGCCGGCGCGATTATCGTGGTCGAGACCCACCCTGGCGTAGGGGTCGCCCTTAGCGCCGAGGAAGCGGCGAATGTTCTCAGCCGAGTCCTTTTGCGCGACGCCATAGATGGCGACACCCTTGGCCTTGAGCTCGGGATCGGCGGCAAGCGCCATCAGATATTGATGCTCGAAATGACAGGGCTCGCACCAGGAGCCGAATACATTGACCACGCTGACATGGCCGGCGCGCAGGTCGGCGTCGGTCAGGCCGGGCGCGCCATCGAGACCGGGCAAATTGAGCGGCGGCGCCGTCTGCCCGATCAGGACCGAGGGGACGCTTGCCGGATCGCCTGCGCCCAGCCTCTGGAACAGGAGCCACGCAAGCGCCATGAAGACGACGAGCGGCGCGTAGGCAAGCCAGCGGCGCCGGCGACGCGGGCTTGCGGCTTCAGCCTCGACGCTCATCGGCGCTCACTGTCCTTGCCGCCACGCGCGCCGTCGAGCGCACGCGTCGCCCGAGCCAGCTCGGCGCTCAAATTGCGGAAGTCCAGGACCACCCAGGCGATCATGGCGCCGATCGTCGCGACTGCGACGGCGTAGGCGGCAACGATAAAACCGATATGCGGATCGCCCATCATGCGCCCCTCGGCGCAAATTCCGGCGCAAGACAATCGCCCTCGGCGGCCGCGAGCATCATGACCCGAGAGATCCGGCGGCGCAGGATTTCGTTGCGGATCGCCATCAGGTGCAGCGTCAGGAAAAGGCAGGTGAAGGCGAGCGACATCACAAGCAGCGGCACGAGCAGTTCGGGCGCGATCGTCGGCCCGTCGAGCCGGAACACCGACGCCGGCTGGTGCAAGGTGTTCCACCAGTCGACCGAGAATTTGATGATCGGCAGGTCGACGGCGCCGACCAGGGTCAGGATCGCCGCCGCCTTGGCCGCGCGGCCCGGATCGTCGATCGCGCGCCATAGCGCAATGAGCCCGAGATAGAGAATGAACAGCACGAGCACCGAGGTCAGGCGCGCATCCCACACCCAATAGGTGCCCCACATCGGCTTGCCCCAAAGCGAGCCGGTGACCAGGCAGATGAAGGTGAATCCCGCGCCGAGCGGCGCCGCCGCTTTCTGCGCCGCGTCGGCAACGGGATGGCGCCAGACCAGCGTGCCGAGCGCCGCGAATGTCATGACGGCATAAACGAAGGTGGCCATCCAGGCCGCCGGCACGTGCAGATACATGATCTTGACGGTCTCGCCCTGCTGATAGTCGGGCGGCGCGGCGAAGGAGAGCCATAGACCGGCGACAAACAGGACGGCCGTCGCCGCCGCGAGCCAGGGCAGAACCCGACGCGTCAGCTCGACGAAGGCCGTCGGATTGGCGAGATTGACCATGGGCGGCCTCTCTTATGCCAGCGCGAACGGGGCGGCAATGCGGCGCGCGCGTCGGCACGAACCATCGCCGGCCACCGTCCGGTCAATGCAAAAAAACTTATATGTTCGTAATTCTTAAGAGACGGCGCCCATAGCGATCGAGCCTCCTGGGGTCTCGGGCCATTAGTCGAAGAGGGATTTATTATTTTACTGCACTACAATGTATATATGGATGTCCTGGAAACTGCGTCCGCGCTTGTGCGACGAAGCCGTCAAAGTGACTCGCTAATCGCGCCACAAAGCCTTGAAAAGGCTCAATCGCGACTCGCTAACCGCGAACCGCCCCAGCTTCAGGTGATGACGGTCGGTTCCTTACGACCGGTCCGCTTCTCGATCTCAGCGAGGCTTCGTGAAAGCGCGATGAGATCGGCGAGCGCAGTCTGCGTGTCCTGGTCGAGCCTGCCCGAGGGCGGCTCGTAATGCTCGATATAGACGCGCAGCGTCGCCCCCACGGTCCCCGTTCCGGACAGCCGGTAGACGATGCGCGAGCCGCCCTCGAACATCACCCGGATGCCCTGATCGGCCGCGTCTGAGCCGTCGACCGGATCGTGATAGGCGAAATCATCCGCGGCCTCGACCTTGTGGGCGCCAAAACTCTCGCCGGGAAGAGTCTTGGTCGCCTCGACGAGCGCAGCCATCAGCCCCTTGGCGGCGGCGAGGTCAATCGCCTCGTAGTCGTGACGGGTATAATAGTTGCGGCCATAGGTTCGCCAATGCTCGCGCACGAGGTCGAGCACGGACATGCGGCGCTGGGCAAGGATATTGAGCCAGAACAGCACTGCCCATACGCCGTCCTTCTCGCGGATGTGGTTCGAGCCGGTGCCGAAGCTTTCCTCGCCGCACAAGGTCGCCAAGCCTGCGTCGAGCAGGCTGCCGAAGAACTTCCAGCCCGTCGGTGTCTCGTACGACTTGATGCCGAGCTTGGCGGCGACGCGGTCGGCGGCGGCGCTGGTCGGCATTGAGCGCGCGACGCCGGCGAGGTCCTTGGCGTAGCCCGGAGCGCAATGGGCGTTGGCGGTGAGGATCGCCAGCGAATCC
>DATDHT010000190.1:0-7369 GCA_036521435.1 Roseiarcus sp. | reverse complement strand
CGTCTTCAACGGCCTGATCGTCGGCGCGTTCTACGCCCTGATGGCGCTTGGCCTGTCGCTGATCCTCAACCTCAGCGGAGTGATCAACTTCGCCCACGGTGGATTTTTGGCGCTCGGCGCCTATCTGGCCTACACGCTGATACCCTATATCGGTTTTTGGGGCGCCCTGATCGTCGCGCCACCACTGACCGCTGTACTCGGCCTTGTTGTCGAGTGGCTGCTGATCCGCCCGCTCTATGGCAAGGACCCGCTCTACGGCCTGCTGCTGACCTTCGGGCTTGCTTACATCTTTGAGGACGTGACGCGCGTCATCTGGGGGGCGCAAAGCGTGCCGTTTCAGGTCCCAGGCTGGCTGATGACCTCGCTGTCGAGCCAGTATTTCTTCCTCACGGGCTATCGCGTCTTCATGATGATCATCGTTGCGGTGGCCGTGGGCGGCCTGTTCGCCGTGCTCAAATACACGCGCCTCGGCATGCGCATCCGCGCTGGCACGCGCGACCTCGACACGGTCTCGACGCTCGGCGTCAACGTCAAGGTGCTGCGCAGCCTCAACTTCGGCATTGGCATCTACATGGCCGGCCTCGCCGGTGTGCTGGCGGCTGGCCTGCTCGGTCTCTCGCCCACCATCGGCGCCAACCTCATCATGCCGAGCTTCGTGGCGATCATCGTCGGCGGTCTCGGCAGTCTGCTTGGGACGCTGCTTGGCGGCTTGATGATCGGCGTCGTCTCCGGATTGGCGGCGGTCTATTTCCCCTCTGCGACTGAGGCCGTCATCTACGTGATGATGGGGCTGGTGCTGCTCGTCAGGCCGCGCGGTCTGCTTGGCGAAGAGGGAAGAGTCCATTGAACGGTGTCCGCGCGCGTGGCCTCGATGTCGCGGTCTGTCTGCTGCTCCTCTTCGCGCCGTTCTGGATGAACGCGATCGGTGGTTACACCGAACTCGCGACCCGCATCGTGGTCATGGGGCTGGCGGCGATGTCGCTCAACTTCCTGCTTGGCTTCACCGGGGTGCTCTCGTTCGGCCACGCCGCCTATTTCGGGCTTGGCGCCTACGGGACGGCGATGGCGATCAAATATTGGGGCGTCGGATCGATCCCAGCCATCGTGCTCGGCGTCATCGTCGCGACGATCGCGGCGATGATCATTGGCGCGCTCATCATCAAGCTGCGCGGCGTCTATTTCGCCATGGTGACGATCGCTTTTGGCCAGGTCTTCTACTTCATCGCCTTCCGCTGGAACGCAGTGACGGGCGGCGATGACGGGCTCACGGGCTGGCGGCGCCTGCCGATCAATTTTGGTTTCGCTGAACTCGACATCGTCCAGAACGACAGGGCTTTCTACTATTTCGCTCTCGCGATCTTTGCGCTCTGCGTCGCCGCGATGGCGGTGCTTCTCAATTCGCCACTCGGGCGTTCTCTGATCGCCATTCGCGAGAACGAACGGCGGGCGCGGTTTCTCGGCGTCCCGATCGAGTTTCACGTCTGGCTGTCGTTCGTGATTTCGTGCCTCTTCGTCAGCGTGGCGGGGGGGCTTTATGCTTTGCTCAACAATTTCATCGATCCTCGGGCGCTTCGCGTCGACCTCTCCGGCAATCTCGTCATCATGGCCGTGCTGGGCGGCATGCGCTCGTTCTGGGGCCCGCTGATCGGCGCGGCGATTTTCGTCGCGCTGCAGGATTACGTCTCGAGCCACACCCAAAACTGGATGTCGGTGATCGGACTCGTGTTCGTGCTGGTGGTGCGCTTCTTCCCGCGCGGGGTTCTCGGCATGCTGCGCACGGGAGCGAAGGCGTGACCCTGCTTCAAGTCGAGGGCGCATCGAAGCGCTTTGGCAACCTCATCGCCATCGACGCGGTGTCCTTGACCATCGAGCCCGGCGAATTGCGCGCGATCATCGGTCCGAACGGCGCCGGCAAGACGACGTTCTTCAATCTGGTCAGCGGCCTGTTCGCGCCGACCGCGGGCTCGATCCGATTCGAGGGCCGCGACATCGCTCTGCTCGCTCCCGATGAGCGGGTGCGACGCGGCATGTCCCGCACCTTCCAGATCACCGAGGTCTTTCCGGAGCTCTCGGTCGCCGATAACATCCGCGTCGCCGTCGAGGTCGCGTCCGGTTATCGCCTCCGGCCCTGGCTTGGCGCGGAGGCGCGGGCCGCGGTGGCGGAGCGCGTCGCTGAGCTTCTGAGCCTGGGCGGACTGGCCGACAAATCCCAGATGCGCGCTGGCGCGCTGTCGCACGGCGACCAGCGAGCGGCGGAGATCATGATGTCGCTTGCCCTGAAACCCCGCCTGCTCATGCTCGACGAGCCGACGGCGGGCATGGGGGACCAAGAGACCTACGACATCGCGCGGCTCATCCGGCGGCTCCACCGACGCGAGGGGCTGACGATCATGCTGATCGAGCACGACATGCGCGTCGTGTTCAACCTCGCCGATCGCATCATGGTGCTCGCCGAGGGGCGGGTGCTGGCGGAAGGCGCGCCGCAGGAAATCGCCGACAGCGAAAAGGTGCAGGCGGCCTATCTCGGCAAGGCGGCGGCATGATCGCACTGCAAGCCGAGGGTCTGCACACTTTTTACGGCAAGAGCCATATCCTGCACGGCGTGAGCCTCGAGGTGCGCGAGGGCGAGATTGTCGCGCTGCTCGGCCGCAACGGCGCTGGGAAGACGACGACGCTGCGCAGTTTGATCGGCCTCAGCCGCCCGCGCACTGGCAAGGTCGCGGTGTTCGGCGCGGACGTAACCGGATTCCCGCCTTACCGGATCGCCGAATCGGGCGTCGGCTACGTGCCGGAAGGGCGGCGTATCTTCGCCAACCTGACCGTCGACGAGAACCTGCTGGTTCCGGTCGAGCGGGCAGGCCCGTGGACGGTGCCCCGTGTCTACGAGGCGTTTCCGCGCCTCGCCGAGCGCCGAGGGAACAAGGGCGCGCAGCTCTCGGGCGGCGAGCAGGAGATGCTGTCGATCGCGCGCGCCTTGCTCTTGAACCCGAAGCTCTTGATGCTCGACGAGCCTTCGCAGGGCTTAGCGCCCTTGATCGTCGAGGACGTGTTCAGGATCGTGGTCGCGGCGCGGCGGGAAGGCCTCTCGGTGTTGCTGGTCGAGCAGAACGTGCGTGCGGCGGTCGAGATCGCGGATCGTGCTTACGTGCTGGACGACGGCCGGATCGTATACGAGGGCGACGCGCGCGCC
Source organism: Roseiarcus sp. (assembly GCA_036521435.1). GTDB lineage: Bacteria > Pseudomonadota > Alphaproteobacteria > Rhizobiales > Beijerinckiaceae > Roseiarcus. The sequence continues at coordinate 4,179 of DATDHT010000190.1, read as the reverse complement.
TTCGGCGCCGACGAGCAGCGGGTCCGCGAACTCGCGGGCGCCAGCGCCGAGAAATGGGACGTGGACGGCTAGTGAAGTCTTTCTCTGATCCGGCGCGATTGGTCTCGCCGGTCCGGCGCGTGCGCAACCGCCGCAATGGAGCTTGATTTGCCGCCACGGCGTCCCTTAAGACAATCATCGGGCCGAGCCGCGCTCGGGACCGATCGGGGCCTCGTCCGCGGGCGGCTAGGGAGGATAAGAAGTGTTCAAACAGTTGCTCACGCCGGTCGCGGGGAGCCTGCCGCGCTTTCCGTCGCGGCTGTTCTCGTGCTGCTTCGCGTCATGCGCTGGCCAGCGTGGCAAGCGTCATTGGCGGGGCTGATCGTCCACGGTTAGTGCACCGAGGGGCGGATCGCCGGCTATCTACTCAATTCCGGTTTATCAAAGAGCGGAACGAGTCAGGGGAGAGGAAACGATGTTCGACCAGGTGCTCAACCCATTCGGGAGCGAATTTCTCGTATGGCTGGTGGCGCTGATCCCATTCGCCCTGCTGCTGTTCCTGCTGGCCGTGCTGCGCATGACTGCTTGGCTGGCGACGTTGATAGGCTCGATCGTCACCCTGTTCCTCGGAGTCGTGGTTTGGGGAATGCCGCTCCAGCTGGGGCTGAGCGCGTACGTGCTTGGCTCGCTGACTGGCATCTGGGCGGTGAACTGGATCACCTTCTGGGGCGTCGTGCTGTTCAACACCCTGGTGATCACCGGCACTTTCGAGACCTTCCGGACTTGGCTGGTCTCCCAAGGCACGGCCGATGTCCGGGTGCAGACTTTGCTGTTCGCCTGGGCGTTCGGCGCATTGCTCGAGGGGCTGGTAGGCTTCGGCTATCCGTGGGCGGTTGTGGCCCCGATCCTGATCGCGGTCGGCATTCCCGATCTGGATGCAATCCGCGTCGCCGCAATCGCCAACAATGCGCCAGTGTCGTTCGGCGCCTTGGGCGTGCCGATCGTGGCGCTGGCGGCGGTCACCGGATTGCCGCTGCTTCAGCTTTCATCCTCCATCGGCCATATCGTTGCCGTCTTGGCGCTGCTGCCGCCCTGGGTGCTGATCTACCTGGTCAGCGGACGCGCGGGCTTTCGCGAAGGATGGCCGCTGGCGATCGTCGGCTCGCTCGGTTACATCGCCGGGCAGTTCCCGGTCGCAGTGTATATCGGACCTTATCTGCCTGACATCACCGGCTCGATCGTTTGCTTCGTCTGCCTGTTGCTGTTGCTGAAGGTGTGGCAGCCGAAGCAGGTTCTGGGTTATGGCGGCGCGCCGGTCTCGGCCGAAGCCGCGGCCGCGGCGCAGGCGGGGCGGCTGTTGCCGGCCGCCGAAGTGTTCCGCGCCTGGCTGCCGTTCCTCGTCCTGATCGTGGTGGTTGTTCTGTGGACCGGGCCGTGGTCGAGCCTGCCGCGCATTGTGTTGTTCAAGTCCTCGGTCGCGGCGCACTCGTCGCTGGTGGCGGGTAAGACGGTGACAGCCGCGTTCTCGTTCGCTCCCTTCATTGGCGGCACCGCGATCTTGGCATCATGGATTATTGTAGCACTGTTGCTGCGGGTCAGCGGTCCGCAGCTACGGGAGGTGTTCTCGCGCACGTTCCACCAGATGTGGGGCGCGCTGCTGGTCGGCGTTTTCATCTTCGGGTTGGCCTACGTGTTCAACTACTCGGGGATGGCGGCTTCGCTGGCCAACGGATTCTCGAAGCTCGGATGGTGGTTTGTGGTGGTGGCGCCGATCCTGGGGTGGATTGGCGTCGCGCTGTCGGGCAGCAATACCTCGACCAACGCGATGTTCGGTGCGTTCCAGGCGGAGGTGGGCAAGCTGTTGGGCTTCCCGGCCCTGCTGCTGCCGTCACTGAATTCGGTGGGGGCGGAGATCGGCAAGCCGATCGCGCCCCAGACGGCGAGCGTGGGCGTTTCGACCAGCCGATTTGTGCGCGACGAGGGCCAGATCATCCGACACAATATGGGCTGGACGATCATCTTGTTGGTGTATCTGATCGTGATCGGGCTTTTGTTCTACTTCTGGGCGCCCGGAGTGATGACCGTCCACAACATGGGTTAGCGGAGGGAGCCGTGATGGCGCTCTGCGGCGGCGGTCGCCGCCGCGGGCGCTGTGGCCGGTGCGTCCGCGGCGCCCTATTTCGGGCAGAAGACGGCGATGAGCGCCTTCTGCTCGCGGGCGGCGATGTCGCCGGCGCTGAGCGGCCCTGCTCCCTCAGACGGCGGTTCGCCGTTGCCGAGAAAGGCGCGAAGCGCGTCGGGCGCGATCAGGCGGTGCGGTGCCGCGAGGGCGAGGCCGGCGACGCGCTTGGGCTCGCCGACGATCGGCGCCACGAGGCCGACCAGCGCTCCGCTTCGATTAAACACCGGCCCGCCGCTGGCGCCCTTGTCCACGGCCGCGGTCACGACCGGCGCCGCCTCGCCGCCGGTGAATGAGGCCGAGCTTGCGGCAAGGCGCGGTCCGGCGAACCCGAGGACGACGAGATCCTGTCCCGGCGCTCCAAGCCGGGGCGCTCCGCCGTTCGAGGCGAAATCTCCGGCGAGAATGGCCAGGCCTGTTGCAGCGTCGGCGCGCTCGATCCGCACCGGCTTGCCGGCGACAGTCGGATGCCGGCAGTCGTCGGCTTTAAGCGCGGTCAGCGCCCTCCCGGGCGCGACGACAAGCGCAGTCGCGGCGGGTTGGGGAACCTGCGGGGGCGGCGGCGGATTCGGTGTGGAGGGCGCTGCGGCGTTTGCTGCTTGCGCCCCGGCGGACTCCGGGAATGGCTCGAATGAATTGGCGATGGCGATCGCAATTCGGTCGAGGGTAGCGGTCTGGGACGTCGGATAGGCGAAGGTGAAACCCCGCACCGGTGGGTTCGCATTCGGGTTCTTGTCGAAGCGGGTATAGAACTTGACCGGTCCGTCCTGCCCGGAGACGACAAAGAAGGCGTCCGGCTTGATCGCCTTGTAGGCGATCTTACGAGCAGGCGTCGCTGCGGACAGACGCGCGTAGAGCGCGCCCAAGTCAGCGTCGGCGTTCGCGGCGAAGTCGAGCCTTGCGCCCGGAAGCGCACCCAAGAGTTTCAGCGGCGCGCCGATCCTGGCCCCGGTTTTGGGGTCGCTCACGACCTGGAATCCGGCCGCCTCGCGCGCCTTTTGAGCGGCGGCGAGCAAGGCCTTGAGCTCCAGCGCGGACAGCGCCCCGTCGGCGGGCGCTTTGAGGCTCGCCTGAAAGGCAAGGATCGCATCGCGCGTTCGCTTGCCGAAGTCCCCGTCGTTGACGCCCACGTACAGTCCAAGCCAAACGAGCGCCTCCTGGAGAGCCTTGCGCGTTGCTTCCGGCAACCCCATGAACGCAGCCTTCTGGCCCGCCATCGCCGCCTCGTCGGCGGAAGAGGGGGCTGGCGGTGCTTGCGCTTGCGCCAACACGCGCGAAGAAATGAGCTCCAAGATAAGGGCGAAGACCAGACCGGCGGGCGCTCGCTTCATGATCTCTCCGAACCGTCAGACCATCCTCAAGTCTGTTTTGGTAAAGGACGCTTCGACCGTGCTATATTCACGCCGAGACGCCTGCGCGTCAATTTGAAGGTCGCCCATGCTTCACGCTCTGCGCTCGCTCGCCGTTCTCTTGCTCTTGCTGGCGGGCGCCGCCAGCGCGGCCGAGACCAAGCCGTTCGCCCGCGAGGACATGGCGAGCGACGTCGTACGCCTGACAGACACCCTCCGCGTTGCGACGGCGGCGATTGGCGCCCAGGTCAAAGGCAAGACGCCGCAGCAATTGCTGACGGACGCCGCGAGGGCTGTCATGGGCTCCAACTTCGGGGACGCCGAGAAGCTCGCCGGCGCGGCGATCATTGCGGCGCCCAAGGACCCGACCAATTGGCTTGCCTACGCCGGGATTGCGGCTGCGGCCGATGACGCCAAGGCGAACGGCCGCTACCAAATGGTCACACAGGGCGCGACCGCGGCCTATGCCGCGTATCAGCATTCGACGACGCCAGAGGCGCAGGCCGCGGCGCTCGCCGTGCTCGCCGATCTGCTCGCCCGCCACGAGCAATGGCGCCCCGCCCTCGACGCCTTGAAAGCCTCGCTCGACCGCCACGATTCGGTCGATGTGCGCAAGACCTACGAAGCGATGCGCGCCGAGCACGGCTTCCGCATTCTCGACTACAAGGTCGA
>DATDHT010000189.1:0-2347 GCA_036521435.1 Roseiarcus sp. | reverse complement strand
GGATGCAAACGTGGTCAAGATCGGCGGCCAGAGCGTCATCGACCGTGGCCGCGCGGCTGTCTATCCGCTCGTCGATGAGATTGTCGCCGCCCGCAAGACGCACAAGATGCTGATCGGGACCGGCGCGGGCACGCGCGCGCGCCACCTCTACTCGATCGCGGCGGGCTTGAGACTCCCCGCCGGCGTGCTGTCGCAACTGGGGAGTTCGGTCGCCGATCAAAACGCCGAGATGCTGGGGCAGCTCATGGCGAAACACGGCATCTCGTCGGTGAGCGGCGCCGGGCTCTCGGCCGTGCCGCTCTACGTCGCAGAAGTGAACGCGGTTGTCTTCAGCGGCATGCCGCCCTACGGCCTATGGACGCGGCCCGCGCCCGAGGGGGTGATCCCGCCCTACCGCACCGACGCTGGATGCTTCCTGGTCGCCGAGCAATTCGGCTGCAAGGCGATGATCTTCGTCAAGGACGAGAACGGCCTCTATACGGCGAATCCGAAAACGTCGAAGAACGCAAAATTCATAGCCAGGATCACGGTCGACGAGATGAAGGCGAAGGGCCTGCATGATTCGATCCTCGAATTCCCGATGCTCGATCTCCTCAAGGCGGCGCGTCACATCCACGAGGTGCAAGTTGTGAACGGCCTCGTCCCCGGCAACCTGACCCGCGCGCTCGCCGGCGAGCATGTCGGCACCATCATCACCGCGAAGTGAGGCCGAGATGACCGAACGCTCCAATACGGCCAAGCATGTCGCTTCGCCGCTCGCGCGCCAGACGCTGCTCGATTCGGATCTGACCCGTCCTGTGGCGGGCGGCCGGCCCATCCGCCTCCTGCCCTGGGTGCAGGTCGTGAAGATCGGCGGCCGCTCGATCATGGATCGCGGCGCGGATGCGATCTTGCCCATCGTGGACGAACTGCGCAAGCTGATGCAGGAGCATCGTCTGCTTGTTCTGACGGGCGCCGGAATCCGTGCGCGTCACCTTTATGGCGTGGCTCTTGATCTCGGCCTTCCGGTCGGGTCTCTCGCGCCGCTGGCTGCGAGCGAAGCCGGCCAGAATGGCCACATCCTTGCCGCGCTGCTGGCGCCGGAAGGCGTCTCCTACGTCGAGCATGGCACGATCGCGAACCAGCTCGCGATCCATCTTTCCGCCGCCCGCGCCGTCGTGGGCAGCGCTTTTCCTCCCTATCACCATCATGAGTTCCCGGGCTCCCGCTTGCCCCCCCACCGGGCAGATGCGGGCGCCTTTCTGCTCGCCGACGCGCTCGGCGCGGCGGGCCTCACCATCGTCGAAGACGTCGATGGGGTGTACGATTCCGATCCGAAGGGTGCGGACGGAAAGAAGGCTAAATTCTTTCCCGAGACCAGCGCGACCGATCTCGCAAAACATAAAGGAGCGCTGCCGTTCGACCGCGCACTTCTCGACATCATGGCGAATGCGCGCCATCTCGAGCGCGTGCAGATCGTGAACGGCCTCGTCCCCGGCCGGCTCACGGCCGCGCTGCGGGGCGAGCATGTCGGGACGATCATCAAAACCGGGGCGCAGCCGGCCTGAGCACAGTTGAAGCTAGAGGCTAGTTGGCGAGGGGCGGCCGGTCGCCGCGTCCGTTGAGCGCGCCGGGCGCCCAGTTCACGCCGTCGCGCATGGCGTAGAAGATGTGGGCGCCGATGTGATCCACCTTCTTCAGGTAGCCGACCCAGAAGGGCGCGACGTAATTGGCGTGGTAGTTCACGGCGATGTCGACCTTCGGATTGTAGCTCGCGCCGCTCACCACATCGCGGGCGATACGGGTCGCGACCGCCCATGGGCCGGGCTCTTCGACGCGCAGCGACTTGCCCTCGCAGGCGAAGGTGAACTGGCAGGCGAACGGCCGGTTGCGGTCCTGATAGACGACGCCGCAAACACTGGTCGGATAGATGCCGCTGCGCACCCGGTTGAGCACCACCTGGGCCACGGCGGCTTGGCCCTCTTCAGGTTCGCTGCGAGACTCGAAATAGATCGCCTCGGCCAAGCAGCGCATCTGGCGCGCGCTGTCTTTCGGGTCGATGAGCGCGGCATAGTTCGGTTTGCCGTCCGTGTCGGCGATCTGCGGAACCGTCGTCACGCCTGAGCCGTCGGCCTCGACAACGACGACGACGCCGTCGCTGGAGGTGGGCGAAGAGGAGTTGAGCGCAAATTCGAGCGGCGCGCTCGGCGTCGCGCCGTCCTCAAAGCTCGGCGAGGCGGTCTCCGGCTCGTCGCCATCGGAAGGCCGCTGAGGACTCATCGTATGGCCGGGGTCGAATTCCTTGTTGCGCGGATCTTCAAGCTCGCGCGGCCAGGACTTGTACGTGTAGGGCTCGGCGGCCGAGCGT
>DATDHT010000188.1:0-5107 GCA_036521435.1 Roseiarcus sp. | reverse complement strand
GCACGGCCCAACCGTCGCTCTGCTGGATGATCGCAAGAAGGAAGAACAGGGATTCGAGCCCTTCGCGGCCGACGGCGAAGAAGACCATGCCGATCAGCGCGAGGCCCTGGCGGTCGCCCGGACGCAAGGCGTTGTCGATCGAGTCGTGCAATTGCGCCTTGATCGACCGGGCCGCTTTCTTCATCCAGAAGACCATGGAGGTCAGGATCGCGGTCGCTAGAAGCGCGACCAGGCCCTCGAAAAGCTCCTGCTGGCGTTGCGGGAACTCCTGGTTGGCGCGAACCAGAACCAGACCAACGGCGATGCAACCGGCGACTGCGGCGCCGACGCCGACCCACACCATAGGCAGCCATCGCGTGCGCCCGGATTGCCTAAGATAGCTCGCCACAATGCCGACGATCAGCGCGGCTTCGATACCCTCGCGCAGCATGATCAAATAGGCGGCAAACATTGGGAACGCTTATCCAACGGGAAGGCGGGCTCAAGGCCCGTTCACCACAGGCGTCTACATCAGGCTTATCGGTAACCACGCGCGTTTAGTAAGTCAACGAAACCACGCTCGTCCCGTTCAACTTTAGAAGCGTTCTAAAGGAGACGGTCGAGCAAGTTTAGAATCATTCTAAATTGCTCTTGATGCGAACGGTCCCCGAGCTTGACGCTTGAATAGCGAGGGACGGTTCAGACCTTGGCGGAGCTCTGGCAAATCCGACCCAGAGCGGGGCCTGACGCGTCGGCGCAGTCCGTCCGGCGCGTTGCGGGATCAAGCAGGAACATATGTCAACCTAATCACGTCCTCGCCAATTCGATCGCTGGCCACGAGGCAGAGCGGCGGCCGGGGGCCGGCGAAGAACGGCTTGCCGCGACCAAGCACGATGGGACGGAGGTAGAGCCGATATTCGTCGATGAGACCAAGGTCGGTCAGGCTTCGCGCCAGGTCCGGTCCGGCGACTTCAATCTCTCCAGCGAGCTGAGCCTTCAGCCCGCGTATCACCGCCTCGAGGTCATCCTCGACAAGCGTGGCGTTGGGGCCGACTGACTTCAGCGAGCGCGACACGACCCACTTCGGTTGACGCCGCCACGCCGCCGCGAAGTCGCGTTCCTCCGCGCCCCAGTCAGGAGAGTCTTCGTCCCAATAACGCATGACCTCATACATGCCGCGACCGTACACACTGCCGGTCAGAGCGCGCACTTGGTCTATGAAGTGACGAAAGAGTGCGGGACCGGGCGCAAATTCCTGATGGTTGACGTAGCCGTCCAGGGACTGGTTCAATCCGAAGATGAGCTTCGCCATGGGACAAAAATCTCCATCCAAGGTTTTCAGCATTGCTTGAGCCGCCGTTTACGCCGAAGCAAGGGTGGCCACAAACTGCGCGCCCTGTCGGCGCCACGAATAGCCAGAAGTTCGCTAACCACCAAAGTTCGGAAGTTCTGCTCACAGGGGCTGAATGAGCTTATCGGGCGATGTGGCCAATTCCGACGACTTTTAACGCAGCCTCAAGGCACGAGCACCGCTGCGCCTTCGCCCCCGCTGAGCCCGTCTCTGACGCATTTGAGCACTGAGGCTGGCGACTGCTCGCCCAGCGAAGCGCCGTTACCCCGGCGTATTTCGATCTGCTTACACGCACCCGTCTAGCGTGCAAAAGCACTAAACTTCGTGCGCTCGCGCCAGTGGGAACCCTCCTCCCGAAGGATGTTCTCAAAGTAGGCGATTGTCTTTGTCAGCCCTTCTCGAAGCTGAGTTTTGGGTTCCCACTTGAGGGCCGACTTCGCCATCGAGATGTCTGGCTGCCGCTGTCGCGGGTCGTCCGACGGCAGCGGCTCAAAACGAATCCTGGACTTTGTCCCGGTCATTTCGATGATGAGTTCGGCAAGCTCCCGGATGGTGAACTCCTTGGGATTGCCGATGTTGATCGGACCGGTCACATCCGAAGGGGTCTCCATCATCCGAACAATTGCCTCGATGAGGTCGTCAACATAACAAAAAGAGCGCGTCTGGGCGCCATCCCCGTAAAGGGTGATCTCGTGACCCCGCAACGCCTGCACGATAAAATTGGAAACTACGCGCCCATCATTGGGGTTCATCCGCGGCCCGTAAGTGTTAAAGATGCGCACGACCTTGATCGGCATATTGTGCTGTCTTCGATAGTCGAAGAACAGAGTCTCCGCGCACCGTTTTCCCTCGTCGTAGCAGGATCTTCGGCCGATCGGGTTGACATTGCCCCAGTATTCTTCGGTCTGAGGATGCACTGTGGGATCACCGTAGATCTCGGATGTCGACGCCTGCAGGATTGTCGCCTTGACCCGTTTGGCGAGCCCGAGCATGTTGATCGCGCCAATTACACTCGTTTTCGTTGTCTGTACCGGATCGACTTGGTAGTGTATGGGCGAGGCGGGACAGGCTAAGTTGAAGATTTTGTCGACCTCAACATAGAGCGGGAAAGTCACGTCGTGACGCATCAGCTCCATGTTGGCGTGGTCAAGTAGATGAGTAATATTCTGTCTCGTGCCGGAGAAGAAATTATCCACGCATAGGACTTCGTTCCCGTTGCTCAGGAGTCGTTCGCAGAGGTGCGACCCTAGAAATCCAGCTCCTCCGGTCACGAGAATACGTTTCGTCATCGATTCCCCCAATTTCCGCTACAAGACAACCATTGATCGCCGACCGTGGCGGGGCAGGCCAAACTAATCGTTTCGCACCCATCAGGAGGTCAGGGCGGTCGCGATGTCGGCCCGATTCCGCGCTTGCGGCATTAAGTGGAGATCCAACGGGCCGCCATGCTCAAGATAGCTGTAGATTTGCTCCCCGCGCCGCCGCCACGAATGATGCTCGCGCACCAAGGCTGCGGCGGCGTCAACGGCGCATTGATTGTCTGGATTTTGTCGATCTCGATCGAGGCGCTCGGCCAGATCCGAACCGTCGAGCGAAACTTCACACAAGGCGTCGGTTGGCAGAAGCGCCTCGTATTCGCCGCCCGTGGGTAGGGCGCCGAGTAGCCGCGTTCCCGCCGCTAGCCCCTCGAAATACCTCAGCGGAAGCGGGCTAAACGAAGTCTTCGTCTTTGGGTCGATGACCTCCCGCGCCGAAACGACGAAATACTGCGCGCTGGATGTCGCCCGTCCGAGTTCCTCTCCGAACAAGAACCGATCGGAATAGAAATACTTGAGGTCACGCGCTTCGCAATATTTGAGTAGCGCCTGATGCAAAGGCTCGTGGCGGCGACCCATATAGAAGACGAAGTTCGGCTTGGCCTCCTTACGCGGGTAGAAAATGTCCGTGTTGGCGGCAAGCGGCGCCCAGACGAATTTCCCCCGCGGGAAACGCCGCTTGAGTTCAGTCGTGGCTTCCAGATAAGCGACGAAGCATGGATCGAGCCGCTCGATCATCGCCGCCATCCCGATCTTGGTCAGCGAGGGCTTCCACGCGTCGACGACCAGGTTTGCGCGTCGCGCGCCCAATCTGTTCAGCGACGCCAAATGGATTTCAGTGGCGGGACGTGCGCTCAGTTGCAGCCAAAAGAGAGTGTCGCAGCCTTTGACTTGGGAACGAACCGATTTCCACGCGGCGCGTCGCTCCCAAGCGACTGGCGGAGGCTCCACGACCCGCACGTTCGTTCGCTCGCGCGCGATCGCCGAAAGCACCGGGGGCGCGAAGACCTGCCAATAGGGCTGGGGATTCACGAGCATATTGGACAGCAGGCACAGTTTCATACCCGGTGAATCTCCTGCAGATTGAACATAGCGGCTTGCGTATTTCATCTCGACTTCAGACCAATGGCCTTCCGGTGGAAGTGAAATCGCGCTTTTCTACACGCAACTCAACCTCGAATGGTTCATTATTTGTTTGAGGAATTCAGATGTGCTGTCGGTGGCTCCGGCAGCACAATAGTTATTCTCTTGGTCCCCGGAAGTTACAATAGCCGATAGAGAGTTTCTTCTCCAAGTCCCCCAGATTGGCTAGGCTAGCGCAGCGTGAGGGAAGGGCGGTTACAATCTCGCGATCTTTCGTCGCAATTTGCCCTCAAGGCACGAGCACCGCTGCGCCTTCGAGCCTGCCGGCGCGCAAATCGTCGAGCGCCTCGTTTGCCTTGTCGAGCGGATAGGGGGTGGTCGCCGTTCGCACCTTCGCCTCAGGCGCGAGCGCCAGAAATTCATGGCCGTCGGCGCGGGTCAGATTGGCGACCGAGGCGACGCTGCGCTCCTCCCATAGCAAGCTATACGGGAACGCGGGGATGTCGCTCATGTGGATGCCGCCGCAGACGACTCGCCCGCCCTTGCGCAATGCGGCGAGCGCGGCAGGGACAAGTTCGCCCGCGGGAGCGAACAGGATGGCGGCGTCGAGCGGCACGGGCGGCGTGTCATCCGACCCCCCGGCCCAGTCGACGCCGACCGAGCGCGCGAACGCCTGACCGGCATGGTCGCCGGGCCGGGTGAAGGCGAACACGCGCCGCCCCTGCCAGCGACAGACCTGGGCGATGATGTGCCCTGCGGCGCCGAACCCATAGACGCCGATCGTCCGGCCGTCCCCGGCGAGCTTCAGCGAGCGCCAGCCGATCAGGCCGGCGCAGAGCAGCGGCGCCGTCGCGACTGGGTCGAGATCGTCGGAAAGCGGAAAGACGAAATCGGCCTCCGCGATCGTATGTGTCGCGTAGCCCCCGTCGCGGGTGTAGCCGGTGAACAGCGGGGCGTCGCACAGGTTTTCGCGTCCGCTCCGGCAATAGGGGCACGTCCCGTCGGTGTGGCCGAGCCAAGCGACGCCGACGCGGGCGCCAGTCTCAAGGCTGACGCCTGCGCCGACGGCGTCGATGCGGCCGACGATCTCATGTCCCGGCACAATGGGCAGTTTCGGGTTGGGCAGCTCGCCGTCGACGACGTGGAGGTCGGTGCGGCAGATTCCGCAAGCCTCGACTCGCAAGCGAACCTGGCCGGGCCCGGGCGATGGCTCGGGCCGCTGCTCCATCACGAGCCGGTCGTGCGCCCGATGCAGGACCATGGCGCGCATCGGAGCGTGGCCCGTTCAGAGGCGCCGGGAGCCCGCGACTGACCGCCGCAGCAGCGCGTAGAGGCTTCCGCCGCTCAGCGCCCCCAGCACATAGACGACGAAAACCAG